>CAUTOZ010000039.1:0-21499 GCA_963539635.1 uncultured Treponema sp. | reverse complement strand
CAAGGCGACGAAAAAAGGCAAAGGCATAAACGCAAGCAACACGTTGGTATGTATAAAAGACAGTGTCGAAGTTGACCAAAACAACGACGTGTATTTGGACTACGGCTCAAAGATACGCGCCGACAGCGCCTTGACCCCGCCGAGCAATAAAGCGGCGTGCATTACGGTACCTGACGACCAATACCAGACGACTACGCAGGTGCTTATCGCCGTCACGAGCGTAAATCTTGCAAACGAAGCGGGCAAATTCACCGTAACGCCGAAAAGCGGTACTCCGCCGGAATATTGGGGTATTAACAATACCGGAAACTTAACACAGGATAAGACCTCGACTTTTAACGCTGTTTCGAATGACCAGATAAAAGCCGCAGAATCTTCTATGACTGCTACTAAAATTATCGACCGCAAGGCGAACTTGCTGGGCAAACTGGTACTCTATAAAACCAGTGAAGGTAATTACGGCATTATGCACGTTACCGCAGTAGACAACACCGGAGTCGGATATATTAGGATTGATTACAAGACCTTTAATTCCGATGGCTCTATTAAAAAGAGCGAGAACAATAGAAAGGTAAACGGAGCATGGCCCTTTGATTTAGACGAGGGAAAAGACTTAGGAGGAGACTTTGATTTTTGGCTTGAAAATCTCAACAGTACCGATGCTGGTAGACTCTTCAAGCCTGCAAACGGCGCCAAGTTTTATGTGCTGCCGTAACAGGGCGGACTGTACAAACAGTATTTGAAAACGCAAACGGTTTTTGTAGTCCGTTCGAGTTTGGCGGGCAGGCATTATTCTGTAAAAATAATGCCTGCCCTCCAGTATTTTATCTGATGGCAGAACGAGCGGTAAATGGAGTGTTGTCTTGCGAGTCTTCTTTGTCTGCCGCGTGTTAAAACGCTGCTATCGGGAAATACGGCTTTTTTGCCGCCTTGTAAAAAGGTCATCGGAAATTGCAGTTTCCCGCAGGCAGCTCTCCATTCCATTTTACCGCGCGTTTGCGCTCCGTAAATATGCGGCGGGCGTCATTCCGTGTCTGTCAAACGCTGTTTTCATCGCTATGTGCTTTTCTTCCTCCGTTTGACCAAACCTGCGCATTCCATTATATTTTGTCAAAATATCGAAACAGAAAGAAATCTCTTGGAGTTTAAAATGGGTATTGTTGGAATTATTCTGCTTGTGGCTTTTGTAGTTGTCTGCGTTTTTTTAGTACTCCTTATTTTGGTGCAGGACGAAGGGAATAATGGTATGGGCGGAATTTTAGGCGGACGCGGAACAGCGGCATTCGGCTCGCACTCTGCAGGCGTACTTACAAAGGCGACCGCCGTTTTTGCGGCGCTTTTTTTTGCCGTCGCGTTTATTCTTGCAGTGCTTAATAAAAAACCGAAACTTGAAGACGATTTAACGCCGACGACTACAGTCGAAAAAATGAAAAAAGCCGAACCCCAAAGCGAAAAGACTTTGGATAAGAGCGGTGAAGATAAAAAACTGTGGTGGCAGAAGACTTCTTCTAACTCGGAATCGGCGGAAACTGAAAATGCCGAAAATCCCGATGCGGAAATAAAGAGTACCGAAGAAGCAAAAAATCCTGCTTCCGAGACGGCAGCAACTGAATAATCGTAACGGGCGGAGAATAAGGCGGTCGAGATATGTTAAGCAGCGTTTTAAAGCCTCAAACTATCCTTGTTGATATTGAAAGCACCGATAAGGATTCGCTTTTTGCAGAACTTTTGGAAGTGCTTGTCCGCTCTAATCCGTCTATCGACCGCACGGAAGCGATGGACGCTTTACTTACGCGTGAACACCAGATGAATACCTGTATTTGCAAAGGCGTCGCCGTTCCTCATGCGGTCTGCGACTCCGCCTCCGGCGCGGTTGTTGCGCTCGGCATAAGCCGCAAAGGCGTTGACTACGGTATCGATTTCGATTCGGAACTCTCAAGTCCCGTTGCTTTTAACGACAGCCTTGTCCATATCGTAATTATGATGCTCGGCGGCAGAGAACATACCTCAGGCAGGCTTAATATTCTTACTTCCTGCGCGGATATTTTGCGAAAACCCGGCTTTTGCAGCGACATAATGACTGCAAAAACCGCTGATGATGTACTGCGGACAATCTGTACGTATGAGAACGACTGTTGATTCGTTTTTTTTGCGTTTTTATGAGGTGCTTCAATGGCAGAATCGGAAATCAATATAATCAATCACCTTATCGAAATTGAACGGGAAGCGGAAACGCTGGTCAAGGAAGCGCAGGAGAGCGCTGATAGAAAAATCTCTCTTGCGAAAACCGAAGCGGACGCTGAGTTTACAAAAAAGTTTGATGCAATCGTAAAAAAATATGATGACGTATACGCCGCTCGGAAAAACGAAATAGAAGCGGACTATAAAAAACGCTTTGACGAATATACCACTTCGATTAAAAGCGCCGGATATGATGAAAATGCATTCAGTCTGCGGCTGAAAGAGATTCTTTCTTCCAATTAAAAAGAGAAAATAATGGAATATTCGGAAGCGTCCGCCTATGTATATGCCAAAACCTCCGGAATGCTGCGGAAAACATTCGTCGGTAAACGCTCAGAGCGGCTTTTTAGTGCGCAATCGCTTTCGTCTCTTTGGGACGTGATTTTTGCATCTCCGGCTCCCTCCGTTCCCGAAGTCATGCTTGCCGATAAAATTGAGCGAGAGGCTTTAAAGCGTTTTATTGGTCAATATATAAAATTGCTCGATTCATATTCCAAACCGTCTCCGCTTTCTGTCGAACTGCTCCGCCGCTATGAAATCGAAAACTTAAAATCGCTTGCTTCAACCCAAAGTCAAGGGCAGGAAGCAGAAGAGCCGCTTCGAATCGGCGCATACGGCGTTTTTAATTATAAAGCGTGGCCGAACGTCAAACTGTTTACAAAGGGCTCCGAATATGACTGGTATGACATCGTCCCTGCTTTTGACGCCCTTGCCGATTATTCGTTCCGGCTTGATCTGCAGCGTCTTCATATTATTTGGCGTGCGGCGAACCTTTCCGCGGACGACGCCGGAAAAGCTGTCGCTTCTTATATTCAAAACCACTATTCGCTTAAAAATATGCTCTGGGTTTTGCGCCTTCGCGTTTACTACAATATGGAAACAAAAGATATTCTCCCGCACCTTTTTTACGCCGAGGTGTCAGCAGGTAAAACCGACCCCTTTTGCGCATACGCATTTGACGCGCTTGACCGTCCGCTTGATTCCTATGAAGCGTGGAAAGACTGGAAATTCTCCCGTTTTTTGAATGGATATGAAGAGGGCGTTCCGTGGAAAATCAATCCAATGTGGATCGAGCAAAAAATCCGTATTGAACGCGCGGACGCAGCATTTCGTATTTTTCACCGGTACCCGATGACGGATGCAAACCTTACGATGTTTTTTATGATAAAGTTGCAGGAATTGAACTGCATTCGAGCGGCGGCGGAGTGTATCCGTCTTGAAGCGGATACAAAAGATGCGATGTACGCGGCAGGAATTGCAGGCGGCGCGGGGAAAGGAGTATTTTGATGGCGAGAACAACGGAAATGCGGCTCATCGAAATGATGATTCTAAAAGAAGACATTTCGAATGTCGTTGAATATCTCGGACACAGCGGGGAATTTCAACTACAGTCAAAACACTGCGCAGATACCGGCTCCGCTCACGGAGTAGACCCCGCAAAAGCCGACGGCGCATTTTTTGACGCGCTGCAAAAAGCCCGTGCGTTTTTGGCGCTTCCTGACCGTGAAGAAGGGCGGCTTACCTGTCCTGCTGCAAAAGAAGAAGACCGCGAAAACGCTGCTGCCGTTCTTGCTGCTGTCGATTCGCTTTCCAAACGTTTTGAAGCGCAAACGGAAGAAACAAATCGCGTCCGCGATGCGTATAAAGAAGCGCTTGCCTTTTCAAACTTGCAGATTTCCTATTCGGAATTGGAAAGTCTTTCGTTTTTGTCGCTGAAAATCGGAAAAATTCCGCCGGAAAATATTCCGTCCCTCAAAGCTGCGCTTGGCGGACACGCGGTTGTCGTTCCGCTCGGTGATGACGATTCTCGCATTCTTGCCGCATCGACTAAAAAGGGGCGTTTTGCCCTCGATACGGAACTGAAAAAGTCAGGCTTTGTCGGCATGGAGGTGCCGAAGGACTTTAAAGGCATCCCGTCCGATGTTCTTTTGTCGCTCGAAAAAGAAAAAAATGAAGAAGAAAAAAAACTTGCCGAGTTGGACGAAGAGCGCAAAAGTTATGCCGAAACGCACCGAGACCTTATGTATCGTCTGCTTGGAGCATTTGCGGTAAGCGTACAAATTGCTGCCGTCGAAGCAAGCCTTGAAGCGACCGCGATGGTCTATCGGTTGACCGGCTGGGTGCCTGCCTATGGGAGCCGCGCGTTTATCAAGCATTTGGATTATCTGACTGAAGGGCGCATTGCAATCCGCGAATATTTACCGACGGAAGTGCCCGCCGTCCTTTCCGGCGAAGAGACGGTGCCGGTAAAACTCAAGCACGGAAAATTTGTGCAGAGTTTTGAGCGCATGATTTTCAGTTACGGCGCGCCCGTATACGGCGCAATCGACCCGACGCCGTTTGTCGCAGTCTTTTTTACGATTTTGTTCGGCGTTATGTTCGGCGACTTGGGGCAAGGACTTATTTTTTTACTTGCGGGAATTTTAATGGCAAAAAAAGTGATAAAGGTGGGCGGCTGGAACAAATTTGCTCCTATTTTTATCGCAATCGGCATTTCAAGTTCCGTGATGGGGCTGGTAACCGGCGAGTTTTTTTCAAATGAAACCGTCCTTGAGCCGTTTGCGCATTTTGTAACGGGGCTTTTCGGAAAACCGCGCGCGCCGATTGTCAAAATGATGCCGTCCTCCGACCCGCACTCAATAAAAGTCATGTTTCACGTCTTCGGCATTGCTGTTGCAATCGGCTTTATCATCAATTCTGCGGGACTGCTTATTAACCTGCTCAATAAGGCGGCGAAAAAACACTGGGGCGCCTTGTTCTTCGGCAAAACGGGACTGGCAGGCGCCGTTTTCTTTTGGTATTCGGTCGCCTTTGCTATAAGAATTGCAGCGTTTTCTCACCGTCCCGCATTCTACGACTGGATTATAATCGGCGTTACGTTGTTTTTCGCTGCCTTTGCGCATCCGTTTGAGCGGCTTATTGACGGCAAACGTCCTGTTATGGAAAATGGATTTGGTGCGCTGTTTATCACAGGACTTGTTGAGCTTATCGAAGTCATATCCAATTATATGTCGAACACGGTTAGTTTTTTGCGCGTCGGAGCCTTTGCGCTTGCACACGCGGTGTTAGGCTATATTATCAACACGATGACGCAGATGTGCGGCGGAGCGGCGGGACTCGGCATTCTTGTGTTGATTGCCGGAAACGCGGTTGTCGTCGTCTTAGAAGGCATGATTGTGGCGATTCAAGTTATTCGATTGCAGTATTATGAGTTTTTTTCGAAATTTTTTAATGAAACCGGTACGGAATTTGTTCCGCTCACGTTTTATTATGGAAATAAAATATAAGAAACAACGAGGTATTCTATGAACAAGAAAATGGTGATTTTTGCCGCCGCGCTCTTTTTGACGACAGCGGCGTTTTTGTCCGCTCAAAGCGATTCTTCCCATGCCGATATGACGGAAACCGCCGTAACCGCTGAAAAAGCGTCTGCATCCGCGATAAAATATGTCGCTGCAGCCTTTGCAGTCGGGTTTGCTTGTATCGGCGGCGGTATGGCGGTCGGAAAAATAGGGGCGGCGGCGATGGGCGCGATGAGCGAAAATGCGGAATTATCCGGAAAAGCGCTCCCGTTCGTCGGACTTGCCGAAGGTATCTGTTTGTGGGGCTTTTTGGTCGCGCTTTTAATCATTATTTTGTGATTGGACGCGCGTTTTGAAGTTTTACATAATCGGCGATCGGGAAATCGTCCTTGCCTTTAAGTTGACAGGAATAAGCGGAACTGCCGCCTATACGAGGCAGGCGGTTTTAGACGCGTTTAACCGCGTTACCGGTATGTCTTCTCCGTCCGCTTCTCCGATGGACGAAATCCCGAAAGTTCTTATTTTGACGGAAAGCGTTTCTGTTCAAATTGAAGAAGAAGTGATTGCGTGGCAGAAAACCGGCCGTTATCCGCTGATTGTCGAAATTCCCGGATTAAACGGGCGGCTTGAAGGCAAACGCTCTCTTTCGGATGCGATTCGGGACGCAGTCGGCGTGCAGGTATAATGGTGTGTGCACTCAAAACGGATGTCGGCGTTTAAAATTTTTAGCGCTTTATGCTTTTTAAGGAAAAAATATGGAAGAGCTGCGTTCTACGGAGATTCTCGATAAGGAAATACAATCGGATGCCCGCAAAAAAGCCGAGCGGATTTTAGAGCGTGCGGAAGCGGAAGCGAAAACGCTTTTTACTGCCGTCGCCTCGCGTCTTGCAACTGCTGAACAGGAATTGCAGGCAAAAATGGATGAGGCGTGCGCCGAGTTTGCAAAGGATAAAGACGCGGCTCTTCCGCTTGAAAAAGCGCGTTTTTTTGTTTCGTACGTACAGGAAACGATGGAAAAATGCCTTAATGCGTACACAAAAAATCTTTCGGAAGACGGGCGGCTTTCGCTTTTATTCGGCGCGTTTCAAAAGTATACAGACGCGCTGCACGGCAAAAAAGTTTTTGTCTACATATACGGCTTTAACATGGATGCGGTAAAAAATCGCTTTGACGACGTGTTACAGGTTCTCCGGTACGAACAGACCGAATTTAACAAGCGCATTGCCGAAGACGACTGCGGACTTGAAAAAAAAGAGGGAATTATCATCGAAAGCGAAGATAAAACCGTCCGTATTAGACTGACGGTTCCTGAATTTACGCAAAACGTGCTTAACACGTATCGGACGGAGTTGTATTCGGCATTGTTCGGCGGGAGGCTTACGGATAAATGATTGAAGGAAAAATTACACGTATTTCAGGGCCGATTGTTTTTGCCGAAGGGCTTGACGGCTGCGGTTTATACGACGTCGTTGAAGTCGGCGAAAAACGGCTTATCGGTGAAATCATACGGCAAAATCAAGGAAAAGCGACAATTCAAGTCTATGAAGACGCTTCGGGACTGAAAATCGGCGAAAAAGTCGTAAGCGCAGAGCGTCCTTTGTCGCTCAAGTTAGGGCCGGGGCTTGTTGGAACGATTTACGACGGCATTCAGCGGCCGCTTAAAGACTTGTCGGAACAAAGCGGCGCGTTTTTACGCTCCGGCGTTCGTACCGAGCCGCTTGATGTGCAAAAACGCTGGCATTTTGAAGCGGCGGACGGCGTATGCGAAGGTTTGGCGATAAAGCCTGGACTTCCGCTGGGGACGGTAAAAGAATCGGAGTCTATTACAGAGACGATTATGGTTCCGCCGTATATACGCGGCAGGACGCTCACTTCCTTTAAGGGAAGCGGCGACTACACTGTTGACGATACGATTGCTGCAACCGAATTTGATGAAGAGATAAAACTCTCGCAGTTTTGGCCGGTGAGAAAGCCTCGTCCTTATGCCGACAAACTTGAAGTTTCAGAGCCGCTTATCACGGGACTTCGCGTTATCGACGTATTTTTTCCGTTGAGCAAGGGCGGAACGGCTGCGATTCCCGGAGGATTCGGGACAGGAAAGACGATGACGCAGCATTCGGTTGCAAAGTGGTGCGACGCGGATTTAATCGTATACATCGGCTGCGGAGAACGCGGCAACGAAATGACCGAGGTGCTCACCGAATTCCCTGAACTTATCGACCCGCGAACAGGGCGTTCCATCATGGAGCGCACGATTCTTATTGCGAACACGTCGAATATGCCGGTTGCCGCGCGCGAAGTCTCGCTGTATTCAGGGATTACGCTTGCAGAATATTTTCGCGACATGGGCATGCACGTTGCGATTATGGCAGATTCGACGAGCCGCTGGGCGGAGGCTTTGCGCGAACTTTCCGGCCGCATGGAAGAAATGCCTGCCGAAGAAGGCTTTCCCGCCTATCTTCCGACGCGCCTTGCAAGTTTTTATGAGCGCGCGGGGCGTATAACCAGTTTATGCGGGCGCGAAGGCTCTGTAAGCGTTATCGGCGCGGTTTCTCCGCCGGGAGGAGACTTTTCAGAGCCGGTTACGCAGCATACCAAACGCTTTATCCGCTGTTTTTGGGCGCTTAACCGCGAACTTGCCAATGCGCGTCATTATCCTGCAATCGGCTGGATTGATTCGTATTCGGAGTATGCGGAGGAAGTAAAGGACTGGTGGGAAAAGCATGATTCTTCATGGTGGGCGCTGCGGACACAAGCATTGGATTTACTTAAACGCGAACAGCGGCTTGAGCAGATTGTCCGTCTTATCGGACCTGATGCGCTGCCGGATTCCGAGCGGCTGATTCTTCTTGTCGCCGAGATGATAAAAAATGGATTTTTGCAGCAAAGCGGCTTTGATAAAATTGACTGTTACTGCGCCGCTTCAAAACAGATAAAAATTCTTGAATTGATGATGACGTTTTACGCGCGCGCGCTGTCCGTTATCAAAAATGGCTGTCCGTTGACTAAGGTAAGCGCGCTTGGCGTTCGCGAAGACATTGTGCGCATAAAACTGAGCGTTCCCAACGATGCGCTTGAGATGATAAACGAAGTTTTACTCCGGCTCGACCATCAGTTCGGGGAACTTGAAAGCATGTACGGCAAGGCGGCAATATGAAAGGAATTGAGTACCGCGGAGTTCTGTCCGTCGACGGACCTGTTGTCGCCGTCAAAAGGACTGAAAACGTTTTTTATAACGAGACGGTCTGTGTCCGCGACAAAAAAGGCGAAAAGAAAATCGGGCGCGTTATTGATTTGTCAAAAGATGCCGCCGTCGTGCAGATTTTTGGAGATACGACGGGCATCGATATTTCTTCATCTACATTTGAGTTTTTGGATGAGCCGCTGCGTTTGCGGGTCGGCGAGGGCTTACTCGGGCGTATTTTTAACGGGCTTGGAGAGCCGCTTGACGGTTACCCGCCGATTATTTCTTCGGAAATGGAAGATGTAAACGGCAGTCCTATAAATCCGTATTCGCGCGACTATCCGCATGATTTTATTCAAACTGGCATTTCTGCGATTGACGGCATGAATTCTTTGGTGCGCGGACAAAAACTACCGATTTTTTCGGGCAACGGTCTTCCGCACAACAGACTTGCCGCGCAAATTATTCGGCAGGCAAAACTGCGCTCCCAAGATTCGCAATTCGTTATGGTGTTTGCCGGCATGGGAATTAAATACGATGTTGCGCGGTTTTTTACCGATTCTTTTGAAGCGTCGGGCGTTTTATCCAAAGTCGTCATGTTCCAGTCTTTTGCGGACGCTCCTTCAATTGAGCGCATTATGACGCCGAGATGCGCGTTGACTGCCGCCGAGTATCTTGCATTCAAAAAAGGAATGCACGTTTTAGTCGTTATGACCGACATGACCAATTACTGCGAAGCGCTGCGCGAAATCTCTACGACGCGCGGGGAAGTGCCGGGCAGAAAGGGCTATCCGGGCTATCTTTATTCGGATTTAGCGGAATTGTATGAGCGTGCAGGAAAGATAAAATCTTCGGAAGGCTCCGTAACGCAAATTCCTATTTTGACAATGCCGAACGACGACATCAGTCACCCGATACCGGACTTGACCGGTTACATCACCGAAGGACAAATCGTTCTTGACCGCGAACTTGAACAAAAGGGACTGTATCCTGCGGTGTCCGCGCTGCCGAGCCTTTCGCGCTTAATGAAAGACGGCATTGGAAGCGGCATTACGCGCGATGACCACGCAGGCGTTTCAAGTCAGCTTTTTGCAGCCTATTCAAAAGTAAAATCTATTCGGAATCTTGCTGCAATTATCGGCGAAGAAGAATTGTCTTCTCTTGACCAGAACTATTTAAAATTCGGCGATATTCTTGAGCAAAAGTTTTTTGCGCAAGGGGAATATGAAGACCGCACCATCGAACAAACGCTTGAAATCGGCTGGAAAGCGCTCTCCGCGCTTCCTCAGTCAGAATTGTACAGAATCGAGCCGCGCTTTATTCAAAAATATCTGGCAGGCGGAAGCGGGGCGTCTTGAACATGGAAAAACTGAATATTGCGCCGACGAAGTCCAATCTTCTTGTGATGAAAGAGCAGCTTTCAGTCTCAGAAAACGGCTACAACCTGCTTGAGCAAAAGCGCGAGATTTTGGTGCAGGAACTAATGCGCATGGTGGATAAAGTTAAAATGCTTGAGCGCACTATTGATGACGTTATAAAAAAGGCGTACCCCGCGTTTAAGCGTATGCTGATGGCGGACGGCAGCGATCAGGTTGAGCGTATTGCGCATTCGGTGCATTACGATTTTGCTGTGCGCGAAAAACTTTTGACCATCGGCGGCATGAATTTCCAGTCGCTTGACGTTACAATCCCTGAAAAAAAACTTTTTTATTCGATGATTGGCACTTTTGCCAATACGGACGAAGTTATTTCGCATTTTTTCGACTTGCTTTCGCTGCTTGTGCAGATGGCGTCAATTCGAACGATTGTCTGGCGGCTTGCGGCGGAAGTTAAAAAAACGCAGCGGAGAGTCAACGCGCTTGATAAAATGATTATTCCGCAGACGCTCGAAACAAAAAAGTTCATTGAAAACGTTTTGGAAGAAAAAGAGCGGGAAAATGTCTTTGTGCTAAAGTCGCTGAAAAAACGCGCGGATAAAGAGAGGTGATTTTTTGAAACCTGTTTTAAAAAATATTGTCGTTGCAGTGAACGGCTCAGAATCGTCTGTCCATGCAGCGATGTACGGCATTATTTTAGCAAAGCAGTTGTCGCTCAACATGAAAGCGGTATTTGTAACGGATGCCGCAGCCGTTAAGTTTTTGGCGAATTCCCGTGTTTTTACGGCGGAAGAGCGCGATTCCTATCTTTCTGACTTAGATGCTGACGGAAAAAAATATCTTGCCTACGTTTCAGACCTTGCAAAATCCAAAGGACTTACGATTCAGACGGAAATACGTTCCGGCTCCGTGTGGGCAGAAACAATTCACGCGGCGGATGAGTTTAAGGCTGACATGATTTTAATCGGCGGCGGATCGGCGGCACAGTCATCCTATGTTCCTGATAATGCGTACCGGACAAACATTCATACGACTGCCAGAATGGAAATTGCGACGTTTGCAAACTGCCCTGTCCTCGTTGTGCATAAAGAACGCGTCGAAGATTTGTTTAAGATTCTGTAATGATTGACTGCTATAAAGTCCTCGGCGTGCGAAAAGAGGCAACCGCGGCAGAAATAAAACGTGCGTACCGGAAAAAGGCAAAACTTTTGCACCCCGATATGACGCAATCGGCGGAGTCGAAAGACTTTCGCGAGTTGGTTGCGGCGTACGAGATTTTAAGCGACCTGCGGCAGCGCGAAATTTTTGACGACGCGTATACCGGCTCATACCGCGCTGCCCGCTCTGCAAAGGTCAATTTTGACTACCGCGCGTGGCTTTTGGAGCGGGAGGATTATGAAAGCCGCGCAAAACTTATCTTTTTTGACCTCATGCACGGACGGGAAGATGAAGCGGTTGCTGAGTTTAAGCGGATGTCAACCGAACACGCGGATTTTTCGCTGAAATATTGGTTTTCGCGCGAAGATTTTATGGATTTTGGCTATATTCTTGCTGAAGAGTTGACGCTTCGCGGAGAATTTTACGACGCATTTAATTTGCTTGAGCAGATAATTAAAATGGAATACAGCTATAACTACTTTAAGATTTTTTTTCCTGAAGTCCTGTCGTTTACGCTCGGCATTTTAAAGCGCAATATTGAAGGGAAATTGTGCGGCGAGCTTGCCCTTGATGTGTGGGAGCGTGCGCTGGATTTGGGATTTTCGCCTTCCGACGATGTGTTTTTTCTGTCGAAAATGGCAGCAGTCTATCGAGAAATAGGCGATGTACGCACCTGTAACGCCTGTATGGAAGAGATTGCGCGCATCTCAAAAAAGCGGGGGAGATAATGCGTAATTAGGAATGCGTAATGCGTAATTTTTAATGAGGAATTGATGGAGGAAAATATGATTCGATTAAAAAACAGCGATGAAATTGACGGGATAAGAAAGTCCTGTCATTTGCTTGCGGATATGTTTAAAGTGGTTATCCCTGAAGTAAAGCCCGGCGTTTCGACCAAGCGGATTGACGATTTATGCAAGGAATTTATGCTTTCGCACGGAGGGACGCCTGCGTGGTATCGAGAAGACTTTCCGGGAGCTGCGTGTATCAGCATTAACGATGAAGTTATACACGGGGTACCGTCTAAAAAACGTATCATTCGTGACGGCGACTTAGTTTCGCTTGATGTGGGAATTGATTTAAACGGCTATATCAGCGATTCGTCGCACACGATTTTAGTGGGGAACGTAAAGCCTGAATGGCGGAAACTTGATGAAGTTACGCTTGAGTGTCTTGCCGCAGGCATTAAAGCCTGCCGCGCCGGAAACAGAATCAGCGATATTTCAAATGCGGTCTACAACATTGCGGTCAAGCATAACTATGGCGTCGTCTACGATTATTGCGGACACGGCGTAGGGCTTGACGTTCATGAAGACCCAAGCATTCCCAACTGCCCCGGACGCGGCGCAAATCCGCGCATTCAAGCAGGAATGGTGCTTGCAATCGAGCCCATGCTCAACCTTGGTACAGCAGACGTGTACACCGACGAGACGGGCTGGACGGTGCGCACGGAAGATGGGCTTGCCTCCTGCCACGAAGAACATACCGTTGCAGTCTTTGCCGACCACACCGAAATTCTTACTGACTTAAATTATACGTAAGACGACATAAAAGCGGGGAGGGGGATGTCCGTTCCGCAGGGATGAGAGAAAACGCCGTTTGAAGATTACAGAACGCCGCTTCCATTTGAAAGCACCTTTTTCAGGCGGAGCAATCATACGGCTGTAAGACGGGCTAAAAGCCGTTTCGCCGCCGCAAAGCGGTTTTTAACCTGTCAGCGCGCACGTGTTTTCCTCTGCGCAGATGAATGCGCTGTTCTTCATTTGCTGATAGACTTTTCCTAAAGTAAAATTGTACAGATGAAAACTGCGTTATATCTTTGAAAAAAAATGCAGCGACTGCCCGCTAACTTTCGTTTCCAATTTTGCCTATTTGTCGGCGCTTTCGTACATACAATCCGTTGTGCCGCTTTTGTTTGCCGCTTTTGTTTGCCGTCAACTGTAACGTCTGCCGTGTATTTTTCCATTCTGACTCAGACGACAAGACTGTCTGCTTCCGACAGTTTTTCATCGAGATATGCTTTGAGGGACTGTCTTGTGTTTTGCGTTGGCAGTCCGCGTTTTCCGACAAAAAAGTTGAAGCGAACGGGAACTCCATTAAATTATTCAACCCCTGCTTTCCCGTTCATCACACGTTCCATTTTTGCCCAAGTTTTGCGGCTGCAAAACTTGCAGCGGACGGTAACGTTGTTAAAACTGTCAAACTCCGTTCTCCCGTCCGCCTTGCATAAAGTCATTAAATGTCTTCCGAAAATCAAGCGCTTCTTGTATGTGCGCGCCGCTTATTGTCTTCTCTCCCTCGATATCTGCGATAGTTCGCGCAGTTTTTATAGAGCCGGCTTCCGCCCTCGGAGAAAACTCATAGCGGCGGATGGCCTTATCAAGTGCGTTCTGAGCATCTTCTTTCATCGCGCAGAATTGCCGAATTTCTGCCGGCGTTAAAGCCGCATTGCATTTTTGCTGCCGTGTCCGCTGTGCGTTGACTGCACGCGCAATGCCTAGGCGCAGTTCTTTCGTCGAAACGCTCGTTTTGTGCTCGGCAGTCAGGCTTTCGTTTTCGACAAAAACGCGCAAGTCAATTCTGTCTAAAAGCGGCGCAGAAAACTTTCGCCAGTACAGTTCAATCGAGCGCGCGCTGCACAAGCACGTTTTTGTTTTTGAGCCGAAATTTCCGCACGGGCAGGGATTTGCTGCCATAAAAAGTCTAAATTCTGCAGGATACACACTTGACCGTCCCGCTCGTGCAAGCGTTATGTGTCCCGTTTCAAGCGGAACGCGCAGTATTTGCAGCACGGACGCTTTGAATTCCGCCGCTTCGTCAAGAAACAAAACGCCCTGGTGCGAAAGAGACATCTCTCCGGGACGGCAATGCTTTCCGCCGCCGCACATACCTTCCATCGTCGCGCTTTGGTGCGGCGTTCTGAACGGCGCTTTTCGCATAATCGGCATTGACGGCGGCAAAAGACCGGCAAGAGAGTAAATGCGCGTTACTGGATGCGCCTGTTCGGAGGTGAGCAGCGGAAGAAGTGCGGGCGTTTTTTGAATCGCCATCGTCTTTCCGCAGCCCGGGGCGCCGACGGCAAGAAAATTATGCCCGCCTGCCGCAGCAATTTGGAGCGCACGCACAAGTTTTTTTTGTCCTTTAATGTCGGACAATTCCATTGACGGGTCAGGTTTGTCAAAAAGGACTCCCAAAACGTTGTCAAACTGCTCCTGTGCGCTGCCGTCATGGGAGTCTGCCTGCTTTCGTGTACAAAAAGCGCTCTCGTCGTACAGCGCATCAAAAGCGTCTTTGAGCGTCTCCGCTCCGAATACGCGGACGCCTTGAACTTCACGCGCTTCTTCGGCATTGGCGCGGGGAACGATACAGCGCGTTATGCCGTTTGCCGCTGCAGTTGACGCCGCTGCATGCACGCCGCGGACGGCTCTGATTCTGCCGGATAACTCCAATTCTCCCATGACAAGCACGGCCGCCCCTCCTGCGGCAGAAAGGCTGTCCGCTTTGTCGTCATGGAGTTTTTTTGCGCGCAGTACCGCAAGGGCAATCGGTACATCAAACCCTGCGCCTTCTTTTTTTAAGTCGGCAGGAGAAAGGCTGATGAGAACGCGCTCCGGCGGAAAGTCGAAACCTGAATTTCTGATTGCCGCCTGCATACGCTCGCGCGCCTCTTTGACCGCTCCGTCAGCAAGTCCCACTAAATCCACTGCTGGAATGCCGCGTCGTAAATCGACTTCAACGGTAACAAGCGAGCCTTCGTACCCGAACGGAGAAAAACTGTATATCTGCATAAAACCTCATTCATCTGTAGTCTATTCGCGGTTTTGCAGCGTTTTCGGCAACGATTGAAGAAAAATTTGAAAGATATGCGGGGATTTATGCGGCGATATACCTGTTTGGAAAAGTCCGATGGGGAAGCAGGTCTCATTATTCTTTTTTGCATTCAAGGATTTTCAGAAACGTCTGTCCGCTTATTACGGCGCAGTAATGCAGCGAGCCTTCGCGTAAGTCGTACTGCAAAAGATATGTGCCGTCATCTGCGCGGTAGACGGGAATGGAAATGAACTCTCCGTTTGAAAACTCCGCGTCGATGAGGAGAACGAGATTTTCGGCAGGAGGCGGCAAAGAACCGACCAATTCTCCGTGCCGCAGAGCTGAAAGTTGTTCAAGGCGCGGCATAAAATCTTTTGCTCCGGCTTTGAGTACAATTCGCTTGCCGCCGGCAATAAACGAAATGCGCTGAATATTTTCCGCAGCCGCGCTGCCTCCAGACCAAAGGCGCGGAATGATATACGGATCGCACCAAAAGCGTGCGCTTGTATCGAGATAATTATCAAATCCGCTTTCAATTTTGCTCACCGCGCCGTTTTCCGCTTGGATAAAGCGCATCGTCTCGGAAAAATCCCTTCCGCCGATGTGCACGGACTTCGTTTTTCCGCCTGAAAGCGTCCATGACATGACAAAATCTGCGCTGTTTTCCGAAAATACAGTTTCCCCTGAGGCGCGCGGAATGCGGTATGTCTTTTTTATCGCCGTCAATTCGTCAATAAAGGAATCAACCTGCGCAGTTACGCACGGAAAAACCGCGTTCAGCCCGTTAACATGTCCCGTCCAAAGATTTTCGATTTTTGCAAGCGTGATTTTACTTCCGTCCGCCTTCTCTAAAGCGATTTGCACAATATCGTTTTTTTCGGCAGGATTTATTATTGCGCTTTTAACGGGCACGGTATTTTTCCGTGCGGCTTGAATGAGCGGGTGCAAAAAATAAAGAGCCGCAAGAGAAGTGCATATAATCGGAAGAACCGCATTTTTTGCATTCATAGTTTTTCCTCCGCTTCAAATGCTGTGCACAAACGACGTATATGCCGCCGCCGCAATAATGCGGAACAAATCCATGCAGCAATTATCAAAAACGGCATAAATACGAAAGAGAGCAAAAACGTTTTTTTCCGCGCGGCGAAAAATTGCATCTCCGTCTGCGTTTTGTAAAATGCGTTTTGCTGCACGGCAAAGGATTTTTCGTGCAGGGCGGCAAGTTCGTCTTCTCCGTTGAGGCGCAAAAGTCCTTCCGTCAAAAAATTAAAATTTCCGTAAGAGGCGGAAGCGTCGGCGATAAACGAAAGCGCACTCGTGCTTACAAAATACGGATCCGGCACTAAAACTATGCGCGCATTTCGCCGTTCAGCTGTACCGTAAAAAGCGCGGACTGCGCCGTCAAGTTCGAATGCGGTCTTGTGCACGGCGGTTTCGCTTGAAGTTTTGAGCATTTCTTCGTTTAAAACGAACGGATTTGTTTCAAAAAGACTTTCTTTCCCGTTCCCGTCGGTACGATTTTCTATAAGGCGCGCACGTGCGCTCGTCGCAGCAAGTTCTCGGATATTTTCGTTCAAAGGACTTACCGCATTTACCCAAAAGAGCGTCATGCCGCTTGAAGCGTTTTTTTGCGGCGCAATATTGAGCCAAAACGGATATTTTACGCTTTGCGCCGCTCCTTTGCCGTCGGAAAGCGTAATCTGCGCGCACTCCTCGTCCGCAATTATACTTTCGGAAAAACCGAACCCATAAGATTCCAACACATCTAAAAGCGGATTTGGAAGCGGTTTTGTGATTTTGAAACCGTCTTCAAAGTCAACGCGGAACGGATTTACGGCAAAAAAAACATTTCCGCCGTCCAAAATGTAATCTTCAATCGCAGCCGCTTCCGCCTCTCCTATACGCTCGGAGCCCAAAACGAGCGTAACATTTCCGCCTGCTTTAAGCCGCTCGTAAAGTCCTCCGTCTTCAAGCTTTATTTCGTTGCAAATAAAACCTTTGGCGTTCAAATGCGGAATCACAGGCGCATATCCGTAAGAAAAATCCATCTCGTTGCCGGAAACAAGATTGACGACCCGCTCTTTTTTCGTGATGAGGTGCAAAATCCGGCGGGTAAGCTCGTATTCCAGTCCCTCAGTACCGAAAACGAGCGGAACGGCGTCCCATTTTTCTCCGTACTCGATGACGACCGCAGAATAGACGGCAGAGCCGAATTGATTTTGACCGTCAGCCCCATAACGGTACGGCTCGATTCCGTAATTTTCCAAAACGCTTGCGTATTTATCCGCGTTTTTTACGCTCGCCGTAACGTTTTTATCCGCTGCAAACTCAAAAAGATAATCGCGGACGCTTTGAAACTGCGGAAAGACGCGGGCGGCTTTTGCACTCCGGTAATAGGTAAGAGAGATTGCGGATTCGGCGTTTTGCAAAACGGAGCGAGTAAAAGATGAAAGCGCAAGGCGTCCGGTTGTGTCCGCGCGCACAAAATATTTTTCCGAATCAAGAAAGGCGAATACAAGACTGACGGAGACAAGCAGAATCGTCATCTTTTTGAATCTTCGACCCGACCGCTTTTCATGAATAAAAAGTGCAAGCGCGGCGAACAAAATTACGACTGACAGATAGAAGAAAATATCTCGCGTGTCGATAATTCCCCGCAATGCGCTGTAAAAATGTCTGTAAAAGCCTAAGTTTTGTACAAACGGAACGGACGGAGGAAGTGCATGAACGGCGTTCATAAGCGCAAGAAATGCAGCCGCCGATAAAAACGTTTCCGCCTGAGAGTGAGTAAGTTCCTTAAACGCAGAGCACATTGCCGACGCGGAAAGCGCATATAAAACGATTATCACACTGCCGACTGTAATTTTGCCGACAGGAACATCGCCGAAAAGATGTACGCACCATACAATGTTGAGCACCGCCGGCACAAACATCGCAGAAAATTCAATTGCGACGGAAAAAATGTCTGCAAAAATTCGATGTATCGTCAATAAAGGAAAAAAGTCGTCTTCCTTGCCGCTTATAATCGTAAGCGACGGAATAAGCACAATGCAGACATAGGGAACGGACAGAAAAAATGTATGGAAATTGCCGCCTGAAAAAAATCCTTCCTTGAGAAAAAACTCCGCCGAGCAAAAAATATGCAAGATGAGTGCGGAAATGTAAAAGGCGGGACTGATTGCAGCGCGATAAAGCCTTGAACGGAGAGCGGCGGAAAAATTATTTTTCATCGTGTACGCTCCGTCTGCCGCGCGTTTGCGGTAATTTTCAAAAACGCTTCTTCAAGAGTTTGCGTTTCGTAAGACGAAGCGATGTCTTGCGCCGTTCCCGACGCGGCGATTTTTCCTCCTGAAACGACGTATATTTTTGAGCACAATGCTTCCGCTTCGCTCATAATGTGCGTCGAAAGAAGAACTGCACATTTTTGGGAAAGTTTTTTTATCAATCGTCTAAAGTGAATAATTTGTTCGGGGTCAAGACCTTCAAACGGTTCATCCAAAATTATGTTTTGCGGGCGATTGACGATTGCGGCGGCAAAGGAAAGCCGTCTGCGATATCCTTTGGAAAGTGATTGGATTTTTTTAGAAAGCTGCCCGCTTAAAAAACACTCTTTTACAGTCAGTCTGATTGCCGATTCTTTTGCTGCGCCCGACAGCCCGAAACATTGTGCCGTAAAATCAAGGTATTCTGCTGCCGTAAGATTTTTCGGAAAGCGGCTTTGTTCGGGAACATAACCGACTGCACGGCGCAAAATATCCGCACCGACAAGTGCCGCATCATTCGAATCGACATAAAGGGACCCCTCTGTTGCAAAATGCAGTCCTGCGGCAGCTTTGATGATTGTCGTTTTCCCCGCGCCGTTTACACCGATTAAGCCCGTTATTTCTCCGTCAGATGCCGTAAGCGATACGTCGGAAACGGCAAAACGGTTTCCCGCATACGATTTTGAAAAACCGCTCAATTCAATCATGCTATTGGAACGCCGTTAATCTTCGTAAGGGATTTGTATATTCATCCTGTCGCGCGAAAGTTCCGCTTCGGGAAAAATGCGCTGCGCCTGTTCGAGCAATTTTTGCAAATCCCTGTCCGTATAACGCGGGCTGTAGTGAATCATGCACATCCGCTTTGAATGCGAATCGCGCGCAATAGTTGCCGCTTGGCTTGCCGTCATGTGTTTTTTTTCGCGCGCTTGAGCGATAAGCTCGTCTTCAAACATTCCCTCGCAGATAAGAAGGTCGGAACCCATCACTTCGCGCGCGATGGACGGAAGGTAGAGCGTGTCCGTAACAAAACTGAACTTTCTGCCGCTGCGTTTCTGCCCCAAAACTTCTTCCGGCGTTACGGTTTTTCCGTCTGCTGACTGTACCGGCTGACCGTTTTGCAGCTGCGACCACAGGGGGCCGCAGGGAACGTTCAAGGCGCGCGCTTTTTCGGGATTGAATTCTCCGGGACGGTCAAGTTCTTCAAGC
This sequence comes from uncultured Treponema sp., assembly GCA_963539635.1. GTDB lineage: Bacteria > Spirochaetota > Spirochaetia > Treponematales > Treponemataceae > Treponema_D. The sequence continues at coordinate 1,959 of CAUTOZ010000039.1, read as the reverse complement.
GTATAACCGACGCAGGTTTTCGTGTGTTCAAGAGGAAAAGCGCGGACGTAATAGCCGTCCCCGGAATGCACCACGCACGGCGCAGTGATTTCTTTTACTACAATCGGATAATTGATGTACATATCGAGAACTTTGCGGCTCGTTTCGATGTATTCGGCGATTTTCGGAGGCCCGTAAATGTACAGCGGTTCGGAGCGTTCAACCTGCGCCGAAAGCATTAAAATACCCGGAAGCCCCGTAACGTGGTCGGCATGGGTATGTGAAACGAAAATCGCATTTATTTTCTTCCATTTAAGATTGAGCCGCCTCAACGAAACCTGCGTGCCTTCGCCTCCGTCAAACAAAAAAAGTTCTCCGTCGCGCCTGAGCAGCACGGACGTCAAATGACGGTACGGAAGCGGCATCATTCCGCCCGAGCCCAAGATAAATGCTTCCATATTCATGGCGCAATAATAGCGAAATTAGGAGGAATGCACAATGAAGGGGGAGGGGAGGGCGTAACGGGGAATTATGGGCGGCAGTGAATGTCGGGTGGTAAAAACGATGTTTGACAGATACAACTTTGTTCCCGCCCGTCTCCAGTCCATTCCTAATTAAACATTCCCCCTTACCAATTCCCTCTCCCCCCATTCCCATATCATGCCGTTTTCCGTAAAATGCGCGCATGGAATTTACACAGGAAGCTATTGACGCTTTAAATGTCAATGAAGTTGAAATTATGAAAAGAATTGCCGAGGAGCTGAACATTCGCGTACAGCAAGTCGGCGCGGTTATCAGTCTTGTAAATGAGGGGTGCACGATTCCTTTCATTTCCCGTTACAGAAAAGAAATGCACGGTTCGCTCGACGAAGTTCAGGTGCGCGACTGCGATCATCTTTTCAAGTCATATCGAAATCTTGAAGAGCGGCGTTTTGAAATTATAAAAGGCATTTTTGCTCAAGGAAAATTGACTGAATCGCTGTATGAGGCGGCGATGTCCGCTTCGACATTGACAGGGCTTGAAGATTTGTGGGCGCCGTTTAAGAAAAAGAAAAAGACGCGCGGCATGGTTGCGATTGAAAAAGGGCTTGACCCGCTTGCTGACGCAATGCTTGAACTTGACGATGCGGCAATCGAAGAAAAAGCAAAAGAATTTGTAAAAGAGAATGCGGACGCGCCTGAGTTGAGCGTTCCGACTGTAGAAGATGCGCTTGACGGCGCAAAGGACATTCTTGCCGAACGCACGGCGCAGAACACGCAAAACCGCGAAGCCGTACATAACTTGTACATTAAAACCGGCAACATCAAGACGAAGGGCATTGTTCCTGAAGGGCAGACGGAAGAAAGCGCGGCGAAAACGTCGACGTACCAGATGTACTGGGATTTTTCTGAGCCGCTTGATCAAGTCAAACCGCACCGGATTCTTGCAATCAACCGCGGCGAGCGCGAAGGCGTTTTGGACGTTACGATTGACATTGACGTTGACGAAGCCGTAAACCTGTTGAAGCGCGGCGTTCAAATCCCGAATAAATATTATGGCGAAGCGATTGAAGACGGCGTTGTGCGTCTCTTATCCCCTGCCGTTGTACGCGAAATCCGCAGCGACAACGCCGACCATGCCGACGAACACGGAATCGGCATATTCAGCGAAAACTTAAAGAACCTTTTGATGACGCAGCCAATTAAAGGCAGCCGCGTACTCGGCGTTGACCCCGGTATTCGCACGGGCACAAAATGCGCCGCGCTCGACGAAACGGGCAAATATCTCGGCAGTTTTCTTATTAAGCAGGTTGCAGACCCCGACGGCGCGTACAACAAAATCAACGAGGCTATCGATAAATACGACATTCAAGTCGTTGCAGTCGGAAACGGCACTGGCAGTCAGGAAATGCAGGCTATTGTGAGCAAGGTCATCAGCGAAAACTACCAAGACGTGCGCTACACGGTTGTCGATGAAAGCGGCGCGTCCGTGTATTCGGC
>CAUTOZ010000038.1:0-21612 GCA_963539635.1 uncultured Treponema sp. | reverse complement strand
AGCGGGGAGAACTTTGCGGCATTATCGGGGAGTCCGGCGGCGGGAAAAGCACATTGCTTTCAGCCATTATGGGCTTACTGCAAGAAAAGCGCAGTGGTGGAGCTGCTAACGCCGGTAGTGCGGCTGAGGTAACAGGGAAGATCATCTACAACGGCAGGGAAATACAAAGTGCCGGAAAAGCCGAATGGAAGAATCTCCGCTTTAAGGAAATCGGGCTGGTCTTTCAAAATCAAGATGAGCGGCTCAATCCTGCGCTGACAGTCGGGGAGCAAATTGCCGAAGTTCTGCGCAAAGAAATAACCGATACTACGGTGCTGGAACAAGAACTCGCCGCAGTGCTCCATTCCGTCGGACTGGAACCGAGTGTAAAAGACCGGTATCCGCATGAACTTTCGGGTGGTATGCGGCAGCGGGTGTTTATCGCAATGGCAATTTGCCTGCATCCGCCGCTCCTGTTAATCGACGAGCCGACAACAGCGTTGGATCCCGCGTCAAAGCAACAGATATTGCAGCTTTTACAAAGGATTCACCGTGAATACGGCACGGCGATGCTGATTGTTTCTCATGATCTTGAAGTGATTGAAACCCTCACTGATAATCTAATGGTGCTGCTACACGGATATATTATCGAAAAAGGTAAAACGCAAAATATCTTGGAAGAGGCAAAGCACCCGTACACAGCTGCGCTGCTGCAATCAAGTACCTATCTAAATCCATGGAAGGATTTGTGGGGCATTAAAGAGGCGGATGAACGCCAAAGCTGTCCGTTTTATGAGCGGTGTACACAAAAAAGCAGCGAGTGTTTATCGTATACGCCGTATTTGCCGCCGGAATGCAGCGAAGGATGCGCGTGTGCAAAAAACGGCATACAAACCATTTTAAGCGTCCGGAATATTTCAAAGACGTTTGATACGGGGAAAGAAAAAACAGCCGCCGTCAAAGACTGCTCTCTGCGGGTGCGGCATGGAGAAATTGTTGCATTACTCGGAAAGTCGGGTTCGGGGAAAACGACCGTACTGCATATCATTGCAGGGCTTTTGAAAAAAGATGCAGGTTCCATCGTGTTTAACGGCACGGCAATAGAAAAAAACGATTTGCTTGCACGGGAACATGCCCTGCAAATTGTAGAGCAGGATGCCTTTTCTTCAATGAACACCGCGCTCACCGTACAGGAAATTATTGCCGAACCCTCCGTCATCCGCTATCATAAAGGAGCCGCTGCCTTTACGGAAACAGCGGTGAAGTATGCAAAGCTATGCGGTCTTCCCGCCGATGCTGCTATGCTGAATAAAAAAGCGCGGGAACTATCCGGCGGACAGCGGCAAAAAACGGCGATTGCACGGGCGCTTTCGATGCAGCCGGTCTTGCTGCTTGCAGACGAAATAAACGCCATGCTCGACGATTCATCCAAGGTGAATATCATGCGGCTTTTAAAACAGCTGCAATACGAACTCGGCTTTTCGATGCTGCTGGTTACACACGACATCGACCTTGTAAAGAAAGTTGCCGACTATGTGTACCGCATGGATGCCGGACGCATTGTGGAAGAAGGCAGCATCAGAAAGGTTTATTTTCAGCCGCTGAAATAACGCGGCTGAAAAACACTGCGAGTTTGCTTCCGCAAACGTCGCTTATTGACGTATGTGCTTGTCGCGCACGAATATAATAGTTGAACAAAGTTCAAACATTGTTCAACTATTATATTTTAAGGAAGGACTTTCACCAAACAAAACGTTTTTCCATTTCTCTCTTGCAGACTTGCGATTCGGAGGTATACTGTTTTTAAAAAGCGCCGCACAGTCAGCATTCCACAGAGGGGCAGGCTGAGAGCGGCGGGATTATTAAAATTGCGCGTTTTGCGCGGAGGTACTATGAAAATCGTGTTTGAAGAGGGCAGAAAGCAAAGTGCGGCATATGATGGAGAAAAGCCCGTCGGCAACTGCACCTATGAAGAAGAAAACGGCGTTTGGAGGGTGGAGCATACCTATGTCGATAAGGACTACGGTGGACAGGGAATTGCAAAAAAACTTCTCGACTGCATTTTGGACGAAGCGCGTAAGCGGTCGATAAAAATTGTACCGGTGTGTTCGTATGTGGTACGCGAATTTGAAAAACACCCTGAATCGTACGCGGACGTTGTAAAATAAACGAGCCTCGCGCTGCGCAAAAAAAAGATTTCGACTCTTGCCGCGGAAAAAACACTGCGGTGCGGCTGAAATCTTTTTTTATTCCACTTACCGCTCCGCGTCCTCCCGCCGAAAGTCAAAATACGCAGAAAAGTGCAAACGCCCGCGCCGATAACCGTATCTTCTTTGAAGAAACAGGGCGCACACTCTCCGATAGTCAAGCACAGGTTATGCTTGCATCCGTCAAAAAAGTGCATTCAGACCTTTCGCGCTTAACGCTTACAACAGCAGAGGCAAGCAACGCGCAGTTTATCCGCCTTGCAAACCGCGCCTATATGAATGTTGCAAGCGGCGCATTCAATTATACATCGGCAATAAAACAAGCGACCGACGAACTGGCAAAAGAGGGACTATTCGCGGGCAGCAAAAGACGGAGTTTGAAAGATTTTGCCTCTCTTTAGCCCGCTACACGTTTGCCAACGGCAAACGTGCGTTCAACGATGTTTGGAGAGGAATGCTAAACATCGCAACTGGGGTAAAGGCATACAGAAAAACAGAATGGACAGGATACAGGGCAGACTCCAAACACTGCAACCGGTTTTGCACAGCAAAAGCGGGGCGGGCGGCAAACCCCGTTAGTGAACACAACACAGTTATAGCCGCCCGCGTGAATTGCCGTCATTCATTTTATCCGTATTTCACGGGGCAAAAAAAGCACTACGCCAAAGAGGAATTAGACGAATGGGCGGCTCAAAAAGTAACCTACAATGAACAGGAAATGTCGCGCTATGAGGGAGAGCAGGCACTCCGTCATATTGAGCGTAATATTCGCTTTTACAAAAAGAAAGCCGCAATAGCAGAAGCCGCCGGAGGAGACAACGCAAAGGCGCGGGCGAAAATCGGCGAATGGCAGGCAAAGGCGCGGGATTTTTCAAAACAAACCGACATACAAAGGGAATCCTTACGCGAACGGATAGGCAAAATAAGATAATTGAGAATTCGTAATGCGTAGTTCCGCATTACGAATTGTTAAAGCGGGGTGAAAAATGGAAAGGCTCGGCATTCTGCACGCGGGGAAAATTGAAAAACCGCGCGTACATTCTATAGCGGCGTTATGGACGTTCGACAAAAACGCGCCGCATATCATTACGAACGCGCACATACAAAAGCGGGGAAGCGCGGAGCGCGTGGAAGTTTCCGCGCTTTGGGACACGGGCGCAAGTATCTGCGCTCTATCAAAAGAGGCAGCGTATGAAATCGGTTTAAAACCGACGGGAAAAACGCAGTGTGAAGTTGCCGGCGGCAAAACGCTTGACGTTGAAACGGCATATATTGATTTTTTCCTGCCCGATGGAACGACGGTAAAAACAGAAGCGTCAATAATCGACATGCCAAACAGTGCATATAATTTTATCGTCGGTATGAGCGTCATATTGCAAGGCGATTTTCTTATTAAAAAAACACAAGACGGTTTTGATTTTCTATTCAAGATACCGCAGTGATACCAATTTATAATGCGGAATTCGTAATTTGGAATGCTTAAATTATGCGTTCCGCCCTGCGAATTACGAATTATTAAAATGACTATATAGGCGGCATTTAATTACTCACCTTGCGGCGGGGGTGCATTTGCTTTTCCATCTCCGCCGCTTTTTTGAGAGAAAAAGGATTGCACGATGAAAATAATTTCAGATGAATTATACGCGGGGGTGCTTGCGTATATAGCAAGGAATAAAGCCGTATCGCTTTTTAAGGGCTTACTGATGGCGCAGGACGCGGGGGCAGTCAACGGAACGGTAGAAGACGTTGACTGCAATGAACAGGATTTGACGGCTTATTATTCGCTTACGCCATCCGTATATATCGTAAACTTTTCAATATGAACGTGTGAGTGCTCAAATACATAGATTTAATTAAAGAAATGAATTTTAAAGACGGAAGCAAGACTATAGGACAAAGAAAACGGCAACCTTGCCACAGAATAACAATAGTATTGTTCACATAAGGTGATTGCAGACGGCTTCAATACAGTTCAGTGAGACACAACTTATTAGAGTACTGTAACCTCCCGCATAAATAAAAACTAAAAAGACGTAAAAGAATACGCTCCCAAGGTAAATTTTATTCCTCTCTGGGAGCGTATATGATAGCATTATTCTATAATTGATATACCAAGAAAAACTATCGATATGGCAAAATCTTACCAGTTGTCGTTCATGTCGTCTGCATCGTGGTTTTCCATATCATAGAGATCGGCAACCGCGCGAAGATCATCCATATACAGGTAGTAAGCGCCGCGAGCAAGCATCGGATCACAATCAATCCTAAAGCCTACAATTCTAAGCCCCGGGCGGTCTCCGTAATACGGGCTTTTCTGTACAATTCCGTGCTCTCCATCGGGGGACGGAGGAACAACAGCAGTCAGTTTTTTCCAACCGGTAAAGCCGAGGTTGCCCATATACAATTCGAAATTATGTCCGAAATAATCCTGCACAAGCACATACATATCGTGGCTTTGATTGCGGCCGCAAACCCACATGGAAATCGTTTTTGCAACGCCTAAAATCGGAACAGGACGCTGAGAGTTTACAAAGAAAGAATTGATACCACGCTTGAAAAACTCAACTTTAACGCCGAGTACCATCGTATCTTCATTCTCTTTACCTTCGTCTTCTTTGAGCGCTTCTTTCATCGCGGGAGCGCCTTCAAAAAGACGCGAAGAAATCACACCGAAGTCCGGAGAGATATGAACATTCCACGAACCTTCCCGCTCAAATTTATCGAGCGATACTTCGCGAAGTTGCTGTACAGCGGAATCATTTCCGACGACTTCGGGATTAGGCTCTGCAACAACGCTGTTCTGTGCCGCTGCGGCGCAGACAAATGCGGCACTACATACCGCGGCAATGACATATTTTTTCATTAGTTAGCCTCCGCACTTGACGAGGAGCTTGCAGCGCCGGAATCGGAACTTTCGGCATTTCCGAAGTCGGTTTCTTTAAGCTCATAGCCGTCATATATAAATGAAAGTGAATTGCTCATATATTTAAGCTGGTCAAAGTAGATTGTAAAATCATCTACATATTCTACAGAATCCGTGCGTACGCGGAATCCAATAAAGGTCATGTTTTGCGGACCGGAGCGCAGACGAGAACGCTGTTTAATCCAGCCCGGAATTTTAACGACAATATTTTTCCAGCCGCTGAATCTCATATTGCCGCACGGAAGAACATGAACTTGTCCGTCCGCATCGCGCAACATAACTTCAAGATAGTAAAGGTAATTTGCGCCCCACGCCCAGAAGTCGAGATGGTCAACAGTGCCGATAAATGGATATTCATACGGCTGACCGTCTTTTGTCGGAATAACTTCGAACCAGTTATCTCCTTTGCGGTTAAAGGCAGTCTGAACGCCGAATACTTTCGGCTCAACATCTTTTCCTTTATAGAACGGCTTGAGGGAATTCGGAATTCCTTCAAAATAGCCGGACTTCGGAAAACCTTCCGCAATGAAGCGGCTGGCGTTTACTGACCACTTCCATTCAGTCTCAGCATCAAAATTGTCGATTACAAATGTCTCTACGCTTTTTGAACTCGGCTGGCTGAATACAGGAACAGCGAGCACACAAAGCAGAGAAAGATTTACAAAGACTTTTAAGCCATTTTTCATGTAAAACTCCTTTAATACATATTATATCCCGCAGATAGGATATTCAGTTATCTTTATCGGAATAAATATGGAATATTTCTAGTGTTAGATTATATTTACAGACGAATTATTTGTCAAACCGTTTTCATATCCGCACAGTCTTTTTGTACAGATTTCATTCGTTGTTTTATACAAATCTTCTATAGAGTTGTGTACTCTCTTAACTTCCTCATGCAAACAATTTATTTACAGTCGATATGCGCCGCTTTAGTCGCCTTGAATAAAAAAAACGTTTACCGTACTATATTGACAACATACCTACAAATAGGAGAAGTCGAAATATGTTTAACTACAAAGACATCGGTCTTGTGAACACAAAAGATATGTTCGCAAAAGCAATGAAAGGGAAATATGCAATCCCTGCATACAATTTTAACAACATGGAGCAGATGCAGGCGATTATTCAGGCGTGTGTCGAAACGAAGTCGCCGGTTATCCTGCAGGTTTCCAAAGGCGCGCGCGCTTATGCGGACAAGTTCATTTTGCGCAATATGGCGCGCGGTGCCGTTGAATATGCGCATGAACTCGGCTGCGACATTCCTATTGCCCTCCATCTTGATCACGGTCCGTCCTTTGAAGTGGCCAAAGACTGCATCGACAACGGTTTTTCTTCCGTTATGATTGACGGTTCCGCACTGCCTTATGATGAAAACGTTGCTCTGACCAAACAGGTTGTCGATTACGCGCATCAGCACGACATCACCGTTGAAGGAGAACTCGGCGTTCTTGCGGGCGTTGAAGACGACGTTGTTGCGGCAGAAAGTCATTACACTAAACCTGAGGAAGTACAGGATTTCGTCTCAAAAACAGGCGTCGATTCACTTGCAATTTCCATTGGAACATCGCATGGGCGCTGTAAGTTTACGCCGGAGCAGTGTACGCGCACGCCGGACGGAGTTCTTGTTCCGCCTCCGCTTGCGTTTGAAGTGCTTGAAGCTATTGAGAAAAAACTTCCAGGATTCCCGATTGTCCTGCACGGATCTTCTTCGGTACCAATGGAATATGTAAGAATTATTGAAGAATTCGGCGGAAAGATTCCTGACTCGGTCGGAATTCCTGAAGAGCAGCTGCGCAAAGCGTCAAAATCCGCCGTCTGTAAAATCAATATCGATTCCGACGGTCGCCTTGCGATGACTGCCGCAATCAGAAAGTTTTTTGCCGAGCACCCCGACAAATTCGACCCGCGCGAATATCTTGGCCCCGCACGCGAAGAACTGAAAAAAATGTATATGCACAAAAATATCGAAGTTTTAGGCAGCGCAGGCCACGCGCTGGACTAGAACGCGGACGATTTCCGACGTTTTAGAAAAAAGGACTTAGAACAAGGGCTTATCGAACGGTTCGGTAAGTCCTTTTTTTATATACAGCGGGAACGAGATGTGTCGTTTTTTCGTCTGCAGTTCACACGGCGCAGGGTAAAAAGCGCAAAGACAAACGGCGCAGACGACTCTGACAGAAAACGCAAGGCAGGCTTTCAAATCCGTATTTTTATGCAAAGTACCTCCTGCATAAACGGATAAACGCTCATTTTTCATTCCTGCAAATGGCGCAAGAAATACGCTTGTGCTACAATACGTTCGATTATCAAACCGCTTGCAGCCGGAGAGTCAGTTCTGCTCGATAATTCTTGCCGGTACTCTGACGGTAAAAGGCGGAAGGGGCGCCGAAACAAAATGAATGTGCATATACTGCCTGCAGCGGCACAGGAGAAAAAAGACAAGTCCTGCCGCTTCAAGAAAAATTTCAAAGCCGATATGACGGGAATGGTCAGCCGCCTGTATATAAATCGTCTTTCAGGGCACGGCGAAAAAAAATGCGCCGCCGTATCGCTGCGTTTTACGCCGTACGCGCCGCTTGCCCCGTTTTCTTCTCAGAGGATAACAGCGCAATGAGTGTAGATTTTGCATTCCTTGATTCAGGGACGGGCGGCATTCCCTATCTTCTGTACCTTAAAGAAAAAGCGCCGAGCGCCTCCTGCGTCTATCTTGCCGATACGAAAAACTTTCCGTACGGCGAAAAATCTTCCAGTATGATAATTGAGTGCGCGTCTCAGGCAGTTTCACTCATCATTGAACGCTGGCAGCCGAAAGCTGTTGTCATCGCGTGTAATACGATTTCCGTTACCGCTTTAGACGCGCTTAGAACGCGATTCCAGTCAACTTTGTTTGTAGGAACGGTGCCGGCAATCAAACCTGCCGCCATTATTTCAAAAAGCGGCAAAATCGGCGTGCTTGCAACAAGCGCAACGGTAAATCACCCCTACACAAAAGACTTGACAGAACGTTTTGCAGGTACATGCAAAGTCGTCTTCCGTGCAGACCCTGCGCTTATCTCCTTTGTCGAACGGAAAAGCATTTTTGCCTCTGAGGAAGAAAAGAGCGCAGCAATCAAACCTGCCGTCGATTTTTTTAAAACGTCCGGCTGCGACGCAATCGTGCTTGCCTGCACGCACTTTTTGCATATCGCGCGCGAGATTCAGGCGGCAGCCGGGGACAAAATTACCGTCATCGATTCGCGGGAGGGCGTTACGCGCCGCGCGCTTGACATTACGCATTTTATAAAAAATGTCCCAGCCGCACAGCCGCGCCAAAATGCCGCGCTCTACGTTACGGGCTTCAATGATGAGCGCGGATTTTCTGAGTACGAACATATCTGCCGGGAAACAGGTCTTGTGTTCGGCGGGGAAGTAAAAACTTCTTCGTGCGGCAAGGAGAGCATTTTTACCGGCGGCTGATTTCAGTGCGGACGTACGCTCTTTCCCATCAAACTGTAAAAATCCATGCCGGCTTTGTGCGCGTTGTCGGAGTGTTCTATTTTACTTCCAGCCGCGGCTCTTCTTATGCTATACTCCGTCCATGAACATCGTTGATATACCATGCACTGCCGAAGGCTCGGCTCATCTTCCGTCTTACAAAACAAAAGGCGCCGCCGGCGCAGATATTGCCGCTCGACTTGCTTCCCCTGTAACGATTCCAAAAGGCGGGCGAGCAGTCATTCCGACAGGACTTTCATTTGCCATTCCTGACGGATTTGAAATTCAAGTGCGTCCGCGTTCAGGACTTGCTGCAAAACACGGCGTTACCGTTTTAAATACCCCGGGCACTATCGACAGTGATTACCGCGGCGAATTAAAAGTCATTCTTGCTAATTTCGGGGATGAGCCTTTTACCGTCAACGACGGCGACCGCATTGCGCAAATTGTTGCCGCGCCCGTAACGTGTGCCCGATTTATAAAAGTCCACACACTTGACGAAACGGAGCGGGGCAAAGGCGGCTTCGGCTCGACCGGAGTTTTATCGTGAAGGGACTAAAAACGCTCATCGCCGCACTGACGATAGCAGCCAATGCGCTTGTTGGCGTATACGCAAAAATCGAAAAAGCGGTGATTTCTTTCTATAGTGGATACTGCGCTTCTGGGGTAGAGCGTTTTATAGAGGCGGCGGACGCTTTTCAAGTTAAATATTTAAAAAAAGGACAGCTGAAAAATTACGTGCTTATCCGTTACCTTGTAAAAGAACTGCTGCTGTATTTTTCAATTGCGTTTTTGTTTTTTTTTATGATTTTTTTCGTCAATCAGATTTTGCTCCTTGCTGAAGATATTTTAAAAAAACGGGTGCCAGTTGCTGATGTTACGCGCCTCATTGTGTACAGTCTGCCGGCAATTATCGCGCAGTCCTCCCCGTTTGCAACGCTCGTCGGCTTTTTGATGTGTCTCGGGCGCATTATGACGGAAAACGAAGTGCTTATCATCCGCGCATCGGGGCAAAATTACGCGGTTTTCGTCATTCCGGTCATCATTCTCGGACTTGTCATTTCTGTTGCGTCGTTTTTTGTAAACGACTATTTACTTCCCGTCGGCATGATAAATTACAACAAACTTTCGCGTGAGATTATCCGTTCAAATCCGGCTGTTGAAATCGAAGCGCACTCGATAAAGCATTTAAATGACGCGACGATAGCGATAGGCGATGTAAAAGACGGTGTCGTTTCGGACATTGTTTTTTTTGACCGGAGCAGCGGAAAAAAAGAGCGCATTGTTGTGGCAGGTGAATCGCGTCTTTCAAGCGCAAAAAAAGAGGGAGTGCTCATGCAGTTGAACATGAGCGAAAGCGTCGTTGCCTTTATCGACACGGAGGGGCGCACTACGTTCGATGTACTTTCTGCCTCTCTTGCAACGCTCAATATTTTTGATTCGTCGGTTTTCGGCGGAAGTTATTCAACATCCCCGCGCGAAATGACCTTTTACGATTTAGCGCGAAAAATCCGCGACATGAAACAGGACGAAAGCGTCGCAAAGCAAATGCTCAACCGCTATATAATGGAATATAACAAAAAATTTTCGCTGCCGTTCGGCTCAATTTTTTTCGCCTTTCTGGCACTGCCGCTTGCGTTCTTGTTCGGCAAGCACAACGGCCAGACAATCGGCTTGATTGCAGGACTTTTTATCTGCCTCATCTACTGGACAATGATGATTTTAGGGCAGCTCTTTGCCGCGCGCAACGGTGTCAACGGCTTTTGGGCAATGTGGCTGCCGAACATTTTGATGGGAGGGGCGGGGACTCTCTTTTATATCCTGCTCAAACGTCGATGAAATTAGTTCGCTACCTTTTTAAACGTTTTATTCCGATTTTTTTCGGCTCAATTGGATTTTTTTCCCTCGTGTTGATGCTCGTAGACCTTTTGATGAACTTATGGAAGTTTATTCAAAATGAAGCGGCGGCAAAGGAAGTCGCCTATCTTATGCTGCTCTACCTGCCGAAAACCGTTTGGTATTCCGTCCCGCTCGGCATTCTTTTTGCAGTCTCCTACACATTAAGCGACTTGTACGCCGGCAACGAACTGACTGCGGTTTTTGCAGGCGGCGTTTCGCTTATCCGTTTTACTGCGCCGCTTTTAATTTTTTCGTTTTTTATGAGTTTTGCGCTTTTTTTCTTTGATGACTTGCTCGTCGTTCCCACCTATGCAAAAAAACTTGCCTTACAGGACACGCTTTTGGGAGAAGAAAAAACGCTTGATAACGAGAGCGTCGTCGTTCTTTCCGACAATTCGCTGATTATTTACAATGCTGCAGAATATTCCGATGAAGATAAGTCATTACGGAATCTCCGCCTTGTCTTCCGCACCGAAAAACACGCGCTCGACGCGATTATCAGTTCTGACTTTGCGCTGTGGAACAAAGACGAAAACGTGTGGATGCTCCAAAATCCCGTTCAGTATGAGTACAAGGACGGAACGCTCATTTTCGGCGCGGCATCGAGGGAGCGGCTTTCTCGTTTAACCGAACCTGCCGAAACGTTCCGCTCAAGCGCGGTGAGCGTAGAGCAAATCGCTACGAAGGACGCAAAAATTTACATTGAGCATTTAAAGCGCGTCGGGCTTCCATTCAATGAAGAACTCTCGATTTATTACAAGAAGTTTTCATTTCCGTTCATCGTCTTTATCGTCGTGTTTCTTTCTATAGGACTATCCGGAAAATCGCGGAAAAATGTCCTGCTCATCAGCCTTTCGCTGTCAGTGGGAGCGGCAGTTTTATTTTATGTCATGCAGATGATAACCATGCTCCTTGCAAAGTTCGGCTATATTTCAGGTTTTGCAGGCGCGTGGTCGCCGGTCATCTTTTTTGTACTGTTGAGCGTTGTTTTACTGCGTTACGCAAAAACGTAGGAAGGGCTGCGGACGGGTTGGGCGGCATAGAAATCGGTTTGAAAGACTAAAACGGTGCGCCGCCCGCCCAAGTTTATCCACACCCAACAAGAGTATGGATAAACTTGCAAATAAATCGGATTTGAACACGGGATGGGAACATACCGCTGATTATTACACAACATAATGCAGACTGGAAAAATGCAGCGAGAGAGCAACCTGAGTTGGACTAGGATTGAATGATTAAGCGGCTCTACAGTCCCCCGCAGACTTTATAAAAGTCGAAATTAGCCCTGTTCGATAATTTGTTACCGAACAGGTTGACTATGCCTATTCAACATTCCACGCGTTGAGTTTGCCGTCGATAGAAAGCGTAAGACAGTCCGCTTTGCCGTCGGCATTAACGTCGGCGAAAACGGGACGGCCGCTTCCGGGCACGGGAAATGAGGGGAGGATTTCAAGACCTGCCGTAAAGCCGTACAGGACGTTTCCGTCGGAAGAGACGTAAATGCGCTCGTCTTTACCGGATACATTGACTGTTACAAAACCTGTTTTGGCGCTCACGTGCGGAATTTTTACGGAGAAACTGGTACCGTCGGGCTTTATGCAAAAGAGTTCGCCGGCTGCTGAGACTGCAAAAAACGCTTTTTTTCCGGCGCGCAGGTTTGAATAAAAAATGCCGTCAAGTTTTTTCGGGAAGCCGTCTAAAAGTTCTCCATCTTTCCAAATATACAAACTGCCTGCCTGCGTCAAAAACGCTGTGTAAAGCGAGCCTGCGTCTTTGAGCAGGGCGGGAGAGCCGAAACCGATACCAGAAACGCGCAGGGCGCCTTCTTGGCACACTCCATCCTCAAAGAGGTAAATACTGCCCTCAAAGCCTTTGGCGTAGACTGCCGCACGGTTTTCAAAGAGGGCGGGAGCGGCTTTTATGACAGCTCCCTCTGGAATTTCTGCCGCCGTTACCGTTCCGTCAGTACGCACAAAACAAAGTTTTCCGCTTTTTGTCGGAAAAACCGCGGCGTTTTCAGCGGCTGCAGGAGGAGCCGACGGCTGTTCTCCGGTGAGGACGGGAAAATTTTTTATCGGTTCAAGAGCGCGGTTATAAAGATAGACGGCTCCATCTGCCGTTACCGCCCACAATACGCCGCCGTCTTTGACAGGCTTTTCCGTCCCAACGATAAAGCATTCGTCCGATAAATCCGCACTCTGTACCGTCATGCCGTTTAATTCAAGCGATTGTATGCGGCGGCCGTCTTCCGTCCAAAATACCGTTTCCGCTTTTTTGCCGCTCTGTGCATACAATATTCCGTCCGTTTTTCCAGTCAACTGACGTGGAAAGCCCGGAATTGAACGCATATCGCCTGAATGTCCTGCCGCGGCGGACAGGCGGAATGTGAGCAGCGAGTCTTTTACTGCAATGTCGCAGCGCCCAAGTCCATAGAGTTTGAGGATTTTTGCCGGAGTGTCTGCGCCGCGCAAAAAGAAAGGAACGCTGTGTTCAAGGTCGTAAAAAAGGCTCAACGCGCATTGCGGGTTTAAGCCTTCGGAAACGGCGCTCCAGCCGGCATTTTTTACGATGCGTCTGCCGCTTTTTTCCGCCGTGTACGCAATGCTCAAGGCTTCTGCGCTCTGTGAAAAATAAATATAACTGCCGTTGACAACATAATACGGAGAAGGCAGCGCAGCGCCCATAAGAGAGAGGACATTTTGCAAAAACTGCGGGATTTCAAGGCGGGGAATGCGCACGCCGTCGAGAATGAGGCTTGTGTCGTCATTGAGAACGATTGACGAAACGAGTTTTTCAAAAACGAACTGCCGCTGTTTTTCGTCCCGTATATGGACTGCAAAAACGGGGTCGCTGTGTCCTTCAATGCCCATGACAGCGAATTCCGTGCCCGTCCACGAAAAAAGCAGGTCTTCAAGCGAAAGCGAAAAAAGCGTTTTACTTGCCGCATTGCCTTTTGCCCACAAAAGTTCCGCCCCCGCGTCTTTAGGAAGCAGGCTGAAGACAAGATTTTTTAATTCCTCAAGCGTTCCGGCGTTTATAATAGAATAATATTGCACCGCGCCGCTCATTTTTGTAAGGACTGCAGGAACTCCTGAAGACTTTTTAAAAACGGCGGAAAGACTTTCGTTTTCCTCTCCGATATTGACGGGAAGACGTGCGTTTACGGTTATTTTCGAATCCGTAATGCCGAATGAAAGGACGCTCAGCGTGTCGTTTGAAAAATACGACGGAAGGCATGAAAGCGTTTCCTCCCCGTTCATAAAGGACGAAAGCAGCGAGCGGGCGTCAACGGTTACTTTGACCGGCTCTGCGCTCTTTTGGGTGAGCAATTTTTTTTCTTCCATCGAATACGAATCGGCATTTTTTCCCGTCAGCGATGACTGTAACAAGTCTTTGCTTGAAGACGCGATAACGAGGTTCCTATAGGGTCGAATAAAGATTTTTTGAGCGCCTGTATCGTACTCAAAACAACTCTCTTCCTTTATAAAGGTGAGATTTTTGATTTTTAGGAACGGCGCGTACAAAAAAGCGGGACGACTGAGCGCGGACACAAAACTCAAGTCAACAAGCAAAAGAAAATCCTGGCTGCCGTTGTCTTCCGCGTAGAGCGCGATATCCGCACGACGGGAAGCGATGAAGGCTGCGGCTTTGTTTTTGCGCAGAGGAGATGAGCGTAACTGCATAAACGGCGAGCGGAACGACGAAAATTCCTGCGATGAAAACAGCACTTCCGCGGCGCGTAAGTCTAAAAGCGGGTTTAACGCTTTCCATGCGGAATCCATGCGGATGTATGCCGTAAAACCTTTCGGCAGCATTTTGAGCGCGGAAGCTTTGTGTACAGCGGAAAAAACGCCCCACAAAAGCAGCGCAATCACGCACACGCCGATAAAACGCAGGATAAAGCGAACAACTCGCACCACAGGATTTTTCCGTCTTTTTTCTGTCTTTTTATTTGCCATATACATTCCCAAAATCAATTGACTTTTCCGCATTATAAAGCGGAGACGAGCCGTAGAGTAGCGGATTGACTTGAGAAAATCCAGTGTTTTAAGAATTGCAGTCCGCTGCGTTTTGAGTTTTCCACCGCCCTGCGAACTTCGTTCTATTCCGCGAATATCCATGCTCCCGCGGGGTGTGAATATTCTTGAGCGGGCGGCAACTGCGTTCTGGCTTTCAAATACCGTTTTTACCGCCCGACATTCTCCGCCGCCCAACGCGCCCTCTCATTTGACAATCATATTTTGATACGCTATTATCCAATTCAAAGTATTCTATAGAATTACAAGGAGTGTCAAATGACGAACATCATTTTGTTCGCCGTTCTCCCTGTTTTTGGAATTGCTCTTGGATGGACTATTCGCTGGCTGTATGCCAGATTTCAATTATCCGCATCGGAACAAAAAGCGATGCGAGTGAAGCAAGAGGCTGTAAGAGAAGCTGAAGCGCAAAAAAAGGAAATTTTGCTCAATGCAAAAGATGAACTCATTCGTGAACGCAACCAACAAGAACGGGAGAATCGCGAACGCAGAGCGGAAGTTCAGCGTTATGAAGCGAGGGTAAACAAAAAAGAAGAACTTGCCGACCAAAAAGTTGTCGAGTGCGAGCGGAAAGAAAAGGAATTTGTTGACAGAGCCGCATCGATGAAAAGGAGAGAAGCGGCGTTAGACGGAAAAGAAGCGGAACTTCGAAAAGAACTTGAGCGGATTTCCGGTCTTTCTCCGCAGGAAGCGAAGGACTTGATTATCAAGAGCCTTGAAAACGATGCCCGCCACGACGCGATGGCTCTTATCAACAAAATTGAGCAGGACGCGCAGATTGCGGCGGAAAAAAAAGCGCGGGAGATTCTCGTTACGTCTATTCAGCGCATTGCCGCGGAAACGACGAGCGATATTACTGTAACGGCGGTTTCGCTTCCGAGCGACGAGATGAAAGGGCGCATTATCGGACGCGAGGGGCGGAATATCAGAACGCTTGAAACGCTGACAGGAGTTGACGTTATCATTGACGACACGCCGGAAGCAGTCGTTATTTCTTGTTTCGACCCTGTCCGGAAAGAGATCGCAAAGGAATCGCTTGAGCGTCTTATTTCCGATGGACGCATTCATCCGGCGAGAATTGAAGAAATCGTGCAAAAAGTTACGCGCGAGGTGCAAAACAAAATTTATGAAGAGGGCGAGCGCACGCTGTTTGATTTAGGCATTCACAATATGCCGCCTGACGGCGTACGCGCACTAGGAAGGCTGTATTTCCGCACGAGTTATGGGCAGAATGTTCTGCACCACTCGAAAGAAGTTGCAATGATTGCCTCCGCGATTGCCGCTGAAGTCGGCGCTGACAGGGAACTTGCCAAGCGCGGCGCATTGCTGCACGACATCGGCAAGGGCGTTGAAAACGACAGCGACCAAAATCACGCGGAAGTCGGCGCAGAAATAGCGCGAAAAATGGGCGAAGACCCGCGTGTTATAAATGCGGTTGCCTCGCACCATAACGATATTGAGCCTTCAACGCTCGAAGCGGTTATCGTTCAGATTGCGGACGCAATTTCTGCCGCGCGTCCAGGCGCCCGCCGAGAAACGGTCGATAACTACGTCAAGCGTCTTGAAAATCTTGAATCCATCGCAGAGGGCTTTGCAGGCGTTGAAAAAGCCTATGCCATTCAAGCGGGACGGGAACTGCGTATTCTTGTGAATAACGAAAAAGTTTCTGATACTGAAGTAAAACAACTTGCTTCAAATATCGCAAAGCAGATTGAAACAGATTTGCGCTATCCCGGCAGAATTCGCATTACGATGATTCGAGAAACTCGTATTGTTGAATACGCCCGCTAAGTTCTGACGCTTTTATGTATAAAAATTCCGTATTTCGTCGGAAATGCGGGATTTTTTTTATTTGCAGATGTATATGGATAAAAGCGACGTAGAGCGTCGAAGTAGTAAGCCCTCCGCACGAATAACAAAATGGAGTTCCCGCCCGCCCGAAAATCTCCCTTCCCCTCACTGTTTATAGATATTCTCGCAGTAAAATAGAGTTTGCTGGAGATATGGCGGGAAAACTGCGCCGCCGCACGCGCCGGTAAGACTTGCGCATTCTTTTTGTTATTCTTTTGTCCAGTCTTCGACTTTTAGTTCGGGTGTGCTGGAAAATTCTCTTATATTATTTGTAACCACAGTAAGATTTCTTGTTAACGCTTGAGCGGCAATCTGTGTATCAAAAGGTTCGACCGGAATACCTCTATTTTCAAGATAGGCTCTAATCATTCCGTACGTTTCAGTGTCTTCTTTTTTACACTTAAAGATTTTTTTCTTCAAATATGGATTTTTATTTTTTATGAGGAAAATATAGATATTTGTATCCAGCAAATACATTCCTTAAAATTCTCTTTCTTGCATCGCCGGTTGATTTCTTCCTTCCGACATAAAATCATCGGAAAACTCGGAAAGACTTCTTTTAAGATTTTCCCATTTGCTTTCTTTCGGGGTCAGAATTATTGATGAGCCGATTTTCTTGATGACTAATTCGGAAAAATCGATATGAAATTCTTTTGGGATTCTTACAGCCTGACTGTTTCCGCTTGTGAATACTTTTGTACAAACCATATCAGCGTCTCCGTATGGGAACCTCTAAAAATTATAGTTTTGAGGCAACTTTGAAAATGCGATGTTGTACCTCGCGATAATACAGCGAGTTACAACTCGTCAGCATCTTGAAAAAAAACGCTATAAGGTAAGTTTTTCGAGATTCCGTATATGCTGCAATATGCACGGATGCAAAGTTATTTACCAAAATCTTTTTATGCAGTTTTGCCAAAAGCAAAACTGCAAGCCGGCGGACGACCGATAAAACGTGAAGTACCCATTACGCCGCCGGCCGAACGCTAGTTGGCGCTGCGAACAATGCGGAAGCCAGTGCTGTAGTAGCACTCGTACGGGGCGACTCTACCCCGGTAAACAACCTGCAGCTGCTTGGAGTCGATGTTCCAAGCACCACCACGCATACAACGGTAAAAACCCGACGGCGAGCCTGTGTTTGGTGTGGTGTTCGATATGTCTTCGTTGTGCCGGTCCCAGCACCATTCATACACGTTCCCGCTCATGTCGTACAGTCCGTAGCCGTTGGCTTTCTTCGTCTTTACGTCCCTCGTTCCTGTGTCGTGCGTGTTCGATGTATACCATGCGACCTCATCGATATTGTCGCTTCCGGCGTAGGTGTAGTTCTTTCCGCCGCGGGCAGCCCACTCCCATTCAGCCTCTGTCGGAAGCCGGTAGCCGTTCGCATTAAAGTTGCATGCAGCAGCGTCCCATGTACTGTTTTCTGAACTCGGAGCTGTACCCCACTCGTCAGGGTTGGTCTTGCCGCCGATTGTATAGCATGGGGTGAGTTTTTCTTTTATCGAACGTTTGTTGCAGTACACGATCGCGTCATACCAGCTGACTTTGTTTACAGGATTCTTGCCGACCTTATCTCCCGTAAGTTCGTTGCCGTCCTTGTCGTGAGCCTTTGCCATATTGTCCGGTAGGCTTTCCATGACGTCCTTGTACTCAGCCCTTGTTACTTCGTGGTCGCCCATGTAAAAGGATTTTATCTCCAGCGCACGGCCGCTCACAAACACGTATGAATACGGCGTCCAGCTTTCCGTACCCTTGATTGAAGTGCCGGGAACCTGCACAAAGTCTTTCGGAACCGTTGACTGACTTGGTGAGTCTGGTTTCTTTGAATCAGGTGTCCCGCCTGCGTTGTTTTGGCATCCCGCAATTCCAATTACCGCGGCGGCAGCCGCCGCAAGTATTCCAATTTTTCTTAACGCTTTCATATTTCCTCCTGCGTAAGTTTATCTAAATTAGTTTTTTATCGCTTTTATAAAAGTTTTAATCGGCGTAATCACATCCTTTATTGGAAGAAGTTTATCTGCCAGCGACAGCGTCAAAGCGCTAACCGCAGCCTTTGCTTCTTCAGTTTTTATGCTGTCGCCCAGTTCCTTTCTAAATTCTTCAAGGAAACTGTGTAAAACATCTTTATTCATCTCCACTCGTTCCGGATTAAAATGGTAGTTCAGCGTGTTTCCTGACTTTTTTAACACATTTTCTATGCACATACGTGTATATTTGTTATCCAAAACAAAGATATACGCGTCTTCAGTGCGATTGAGCCGAAAATTATCCTCGGTGAGATTTGCAAGGAATTTTTTTATTTCCGTCAGGTAATCATTTCCTTCCCTGAATTTTAAATCAATGTTCAATTTGGAATTTTTCAGTTTGGCTTCCGAAACCTTAAACATTTTTGCATTATCAAAATTTGAAAAGTTTTCTAAAAAGCGCTCAGCGCTGTATTTATCAAGAAGAAATAATAAATAATCATTGAGATCATTTTTTTGCATCGTATACAATCCCATCTCTGTAATTTTTTCGATGAGTTCTTCAACCAATTTTTTAGCATTTTCTTCCGAAACTGTAATTTTCATTCTTTAATCCCTCCATACATCGCTTTCGCTGGAAATATCGTTAAAACAAAAAAGACCGCCGAGCCACGGACGTATTTTACACACGAGCGGGCACGACGGTCTTTTCCTGCTATATAATTTTTTTTAAAGAGAGAGGTATCTGTTCAAGATTGTGTTTCCCCACATTGCTTTGTCAAGCGGTTTTGTTTTTATGAAGTTGATAGTAGCAAAGTTTTTTGGATTGTGCAAATGCGGGCGGCGGGGAACGACGTTTGAAAGACACAACGGAGTTCCCGCCCGCAGGAGAACGCCTGGGCGGCTGTAATTTCAAGCGGGGGATTACGCCCTCCGCACAAATAACGCCCCCCGTTCTCTGCGTCCGCGCATTTGCCGCCGCTGGACGCCAAAGGGCGGCATACATGTGCAAGAAAACGCCGCAGCCGCGTCTTCTCAGTGTCCGCTGCCTGCAAAAATCCGTTTCATCGCGCGGTTACCCCAAGTAAACAAGTGCCGGCGGCCCCCCGTCCCATCATCTAAGCTGTTCTACAGTCCGTCGACAGTATAGCGTGCGCGCTCGCCGCCGATAAGTTTGGGGCGGCACCACGCACCTTGTACAAAGGCGGAGCCAATCGTTTTTTGTGTAAATCGGAATGGGACTGCAACAGGTTTTAAATGCATTCCAATAAGCGTGCCGCCGATATCAAGCCCTGCGCTCGCTTGAACGCGCTCCGCTAAAACCGGCTCTTTCATTCCGCGATAGGCGGCAGCGGCAAAAGCGCCTCCGCCGTGGAGCCACGGAACTGCCGAAACGATTTCAAGTCCGTACCGGAGGGCGCATTCTTTTTCGACAACGAGCGCACGGTTTAAATGCTCGCAGCACTGAGCGGCAAGATAGATGCCTTTTGCAGATAATACCGCGTACGCCGCCGCAAATACCACACGCCCTATGTCCTCCTGCGAAGCCGTACCGATTACGCCGCCGCGGATTTCGCTTGTCGAACAACCGATAACAAACACACATCCTTTCTCTTGCGGGTGCGCCGTCAACAATTCGTTAACTGCCGCCGCAGTTTCTTCTTCGATGGATTTTAATTCTTGCGCAGTCATATCGCAGTCCTCCTTTTGCACTGTTCTTCTATCAATTCTCATTTTGACTTTTATAAAGTCCGCGGCAATCAGATAAACGCGTCTAAAAGATTCAACGCATTTTTCCCATCAGCATAGTTTCTGTCCGAATTTTTCCGACCGGAAAAGTCGAAGCGGACGGCAGTCCGTTCAAATATTCAAATCCCGTCCATTCCGTCCGCCGTCCTCTTTTTGCAAGTTTCTTCTATATAAATGAGCGTAAATCCAGTCAATACGAATGACTGAATGGATTTAGTCGTCCTGTTTGTGCACAAGCCACTTACCAGAATGATAGTAAACGACAAACACAAGCGACGTTACGCCCCACGTTACCGGATAGCACGACATGACCGTTACAACCGAGCGGTACAGCGGTACGGCGGTAAAAAGCCAGACGATACGCAGAAGGCACACTCCGAGCATGGTAATAATCATTGGGCGGAACGTATCGCCTGCGCCGTGTACGGTACCGGAAAAAACTTCAATCGGAATGTAGAGTACGTAAAAGAGCGAAAGGTAGCGCAGCATCGCCATGCCTTCGCTGATGACCGCAGCATCCGCTGTAAAAAGCGCGTACAAATGCTGTCCCGTTATATTCAAAATGACTGCAAAAAAGAGCGCGGTAACAATCATAAGAACGAGAGACTTGGAATTCCCGCGTTTAATCCGGTCGATATTGCCTGCGCCAAAGTTCTGTCCAGAAAAAGTCGTCAATGCTTGTCCAAAAGAGTTGACGGTCATCCAATAAAAGCCGTCTATTCTGCCGTATGCAGCCCACGCCGCAATAATGTCGGTGCCGAACGAGTTAATATTCGACTGGATAAGCAGATTTGAGACAGTGTACAGCGACGACTGCACGCCGGAGGGAAGCCCTAAGCGTATCATTTTACGCATGATGTGCGGAGTTGCCCGTATGCGCCGGATGCAAAAGGTAAAATTCTTGTCGCCTCGCATACGGATGAGCACCATTACCGAACACAGCGACTCGCAAATGACCGTCGCCGCTGCCGCTCCGCGTACGCCGAGTGCAAGCGTGTAGACAAAAAGCAAGTCGAGCGCAACGTTGATAAGCGCGCCGATTATCAAAATGATAAGCGGACTTTTCGAATCCCCTGTTGCTCGGAGAATGCCGGAGCCCATATTGTAGACGAACATTGGAATAATGCCTGCAAAATAAATGCGCAGGTATGAAAGGCTCGCAGAAAAAATCGTATCCGGCGTTCCGATGATTTTTAATGCAAAGGACGCGCTCAAAAGTCCCGCAGCCGTCATCAATGCGCCCATAAAAAGCGAAATCCAGATGGCAGTATGCACGGCATTGTCGAGTTCCTTTTTGCGGGAAGCGCCGTAAAAATGCGACACAATTATCGAGGAACCTGAGGCAAGTCCTGTAAAAAAGCCGACCAAAAGGTTGACGTACACCGCAGTTCCGCCGCCTGCCGCCGCAAGCGCTTCCTTTCCGACAAACCGCCCTACGACAATTGCGTCCACCGTGTTGTAAATCTGTTGGAAAAATGTTCCCAGCATGATGGGAATAAAAAAACGCAGTATTCCGCGCAAAATAG
>CAUTOZ010000037.1:0-21708 GCA_963539635.1 uncultured Treponema sp. | reverse complement strand
AAAGACTATTTACAATGCGATTTCCGAAGACGAAGGGCAGAAAGCTCGCGAGCGGGTTGTTGAAAAATGGTCCGCAAAATATCCTGCCTCCATGAAACGCTGGATAGAAAACCGGGATGTTGTCGCGCCTATTTTTAAGTTCTCTCAGGATGTCCGGAAAATCATTTACGCCGCGAATGCGATTGAAAGCCTAAATTCCAGTTACCGAAAAGTCAAGCGCCGGCGCAGTGTGTTCCCAAGCGACCAGGCTCTGCTGAAAGCTTTGTATCTTGCAGCTTTTGAAGCAACAAAAAATGGACTCAGCCGATTCACAACTGGGCTCAGACCTACGGACAAATGTGCATAATGTACGAGGGCCGCCTGCCTTACTAATCTATAAAAAAAAGACAGCTTGCCAAGGGAGCTGGCTTTAGTGTTTTACTCTTGATAGAAAATCAGCAGTATTTTATTTTCAAAAAAATAAACAGCAGCTGTCAGCTGCTCGCGGGATATACCTACATTAAAACTTTTTACCGCAGCCTACTGAATTTACAAAAAGGACTTCAAAGGCTCTATATTACCGCACCATGTCAAATCTCCGTCTCTCTGCAAGAATATCCACAGCGTATAGTTGTGGATATTCTTGCAGAGAGACGGAAATGCTGTTCCATCATTCAAATTCCATTCTCCGCCGCCCGTCCGTTCCCCAGTATCTCTTTCTTTGCCTCGCCGGGGCTTTTTCCGGTGTATTTCTTAAAAACGGAGCAAAAGTATTTGTATTCGGAAAAACCGCAAATGAGCGCAATTTCGTACATGAGGTAGCAGCCGTCCTGCAAGAGTTCAAGCGCACGGCGGATTCTGCGCATATTCAAAACATCGATAAATGTTCTGCCCGTATATTCTTTAAACTTCCTCGAAAGATATTCCGCGCTTACGCCTTCTTCTTGCGCAATCTCGAAAGGACTTAAGGGGTCGGTGTAGGAAACAAGGATTTTTTTTAGCGCCGCTTTTACGCAGTGAATGGGACAATCGCTTACCGCACGCTGTACATCAAAATCCTCAAGCGGCAGAAGAGCCGCGCTGTGCCGTTTTATATAGTCCTCGTCGCTTTCTAATTCTTTGTGAATTTTTGCAATTGTCCGGCTCAAAACCGCTTCGTCCACCGGCTTAAGTAAATATTCAAATACATGCAGACTTACGGCTTTTTGCGCGTATTCAAAGTCAGAATAACCGGTCAAAATAACCGCCTTAAACCGGAAGCGCGTAAGACAGTCTTCAACCATTTGAATCCCGCTCTTCTTGGGCATTTTTATATCGGTCAAAACAATATCAGGACGCAGCGCGGTGATGAGTTTTTCACCCTCCTCGCCGTTTCGCGCGGAGCCTATGACCGTGCAGCCCATTGCAGTCCAGTCAATAACGTGAATAAGCCCCTGCCGGATAATGTCTTCGTCTTCTACAATCACAACGCTCAGCATTTATCCGCCTCCATATCCGCGGGGACTGGAATAAAATCCGTCTGCTTTTGTATGCGCGGCAAAAGAAGCGTAACTTCAGTCCCCTGATTTTCTGCGCTTTTGACGGTGATGCCGTACGGTTTCCCAAACAGCAGCGAAAGCCGCCGGTGTACGTTGTACAGTCCTATGTGGGCAGGGCAGTCTGTTTTTTTTATGCCGTCAAGCACGACTTCCTGTTTTTTTTCGGGAATGCCTTTGCCGTCGTCTGTAATTTTGATTTTCAGACTGTCTTTGTCCGTTTGCGCCGTGATGATAATGTGCACGCGCTCGTTTTCTTCCAGTCCGTATTTAATGCTGTTTTCTATAATCGGCTGAAAAATCAATTTGGGAACGCGACAGGCAAGAGAATCGGGAGGAAGGCGCATGGTGCAGACAAGCCGCTTTCCGAACCGCGCCGTAAGAATTTTCAGATAATGCTTGACGTTTTCAATGTCTTCACAAAGCGGAACGGTCTCGCTTCCCTGCCGTATGCTGTAGCGTAAAAGACTTGAAAGGCTCATAACAATCGATTCGACTGCGGACGGTTGTATCCGGCTCATAAAACGCACAGTTTCAAGCGTGTTGAATAAAAAATGCGCGTTAAATTGCGACTCGGATTGCCGTAAATTTGCGGCAATCGCTTCTTTTGAGCGCTCTTCGTTTATGCGCATAAGATTGACAAGACTTGCGAGCATGGAGTTGTATGACGTGCCAATAATTGCAAATTCTTCAGGATTTTGAATGTCGAGCCGCTTTTGTAAATTGCCGTCCGCCGCTTCTTTAAACGCCTGCACGATAGTGTCGATAAGATGCGTCTTTTTGTCCGCGATAACGCGCGCCGTGCTCCAAATCGAAAGCGTTACTAGCGCAAAAATGCCTGCCGCAGCCGCCGCTAAAAGTGCAAACATTTCCGTGTCGGCCTGAACATTTTTTGCGGCGTACAGCGTCAATTCTCCGAAAAAGAGCGGCTGTGTGCGCACGTATACGGAAAGTCCGCCGCGGCGGATAAAGCCCGTTTTACCCAAGACGGCTTCGTCCGCCTTTCCAAGACTACCGTTAAAAAGCGCAGTGTTCGACGCGTATATACGCCCAAAGTCGTCTGTGAGCGCAAAAAGGAAGTCGTATTCTTTTGCCGCCGTAAGCACTGCCTCTGCAGAAAACGCAAAACCCGCGCCGTCATCAAGCGTCCTTGACATATACAAGTCCGGAAACGCGCCGTCTTCGCCGTACCATAAAAAAATACCGGACGCCTGACTATGTAAAAAATGTCTAAAAATTGTCTGCGCCTGTTTTTCCCGTCCGGCTTTTGCCCTGTAAGAGGCATGTTCGGAAGAAAGACGAACAGTAAGCGTGGAATCGGCAAGGTAAAACGTCCCTTTGATTCTTTGCGCGTTTAAAAAGCGGTAGAGTTTTTCGTTGAACGCCGCCGCGTACCCGTTTTCCGCTGCAATACGGGCAGGCGCTGTACAGGAAAGGGAGGTTAAAAACTCTGCATAGTTTTCCGCTTCCACGTTGATTTTGGCGGCAAATGCCGCTGCCGTCCGTCCGCACTCCGCCTTGAGTGAATGACGCCGCACTGCATAGGCGCATAAAAAGACGGCAAACACAGCCGCCGCAGAGGGAATAAGCGAATGTGCGATAAGACTACGCCGCAGTTCGTCCTTGAATCGTTTTTTCTTCATTCCGTACCCGTGATTTGTAAGTGGTTGTTTGCGGCAGAGACGAAGCGGAACTCTCATCCGTACCGGCTTTTCAAAGTTTGCTTTCAAGGCGATTTCAAGCACCAACTCCGACCAAAATCGCCGGGACATTAAACGCTCCGCACGCATAAAAGATGTCGCGCCGATCCAAACATGCCCTGTTCCAACACCATTTTTCTTCGAGTCTTGCTTACGGCAAAAACCTGCGCCGGCGGCAGTGTCGTGAAAGTCTTTCAAACTTCACTCTCCGCCGCCGGCAGTCCTGAGGCGTTCACTTTATATTTCGTAGGTTTCGCCGTGCTTGACGATGGAAACGTTTTTGTATCCGTGTTCGTTGAGATAGTTTTTGAAAAACGTCTGCGCTTCCTTTTCGCCGTGCACTAAAAAGATGTTTTTTAAGCGGCTCGTATCGATTGCATCCAGCCAGTCCGTCATTTCCGCATAGTCGGCGTGAGCGCTGAATGCGTCAATCTGTTCGATTTTTGCGCCGACGGGATACGTGTCGCCGAGAATGTGCACTTCTTTTTCGCCGTCGAGCAATTTGCGCCCCAGCGTATTTTCCGCCATGTAGCCGACTGTCAAAATCGTGTTGCGCGGGTCGGAAACGTTGTTTGCAAGGTGATAGAGCACGCGCCCCGCTTCGCACATGCCGTCCGCGCTGATGATAATCATCGGGCCGTCTTTGTCGTTTAAGGCTTTTGACTCTTCAACGCTTGTCGTAAATGAAAGAGAACCAAAACCGAACGGATTTTTATGATGTTTTAAGAACGCTTCGTTGACGGAGGCGTCGTAACATTCGGGGTGAACGCGGAAAACGCTCGTTGCGTTCGTCGCCATTGGGGAATCGACGTAAATGGGAACGGCCGGAATGCGTTTTTTGTCAGTCAACAGGTGAAGGTAAAAGACGAGTTCCTGCGCCCGCTCTATAGCAAACGAGGGAATGATAATCTTTCCCTTGCGAGCACAGGCTTGGCGCACTACGCGCTCAAGTTCATTGACGGCAAAGTCGACTGCTTCGTGCCTGCGGTTGCCGTAAGTGCTTTCTAAAAAGATGTAATCCGGTGCAGGAACGTTTACGGCAGGATCGCGGATAATCGGTTTTTGCTTTCTGCCAATGTCGCCGGTGTACAAGATACGCGTTTCCTCTCCCCCTGACTGTAAAGGACTCGGCGCAAACAGTCCCCCGCGTCCTCTTTTTATCGTAACGGACGCAAATGCCGAGCCTAAAATATGCCCTGCGTCGAAAAACTCAAGCTGCACGTCTGTGCCGATGTACATTTTTCTGTTGTAGGAAAGAGAGACGATTTGGTCAGCAGTTTTTATACAGTCCTCTTCAGTAAAAAGCGGCTTCCACGAAAACTTTTCGCCCCTGCGCGCTGCCTGCTTTGCCAAAAATTCTGCGTCGCGCGCCTGAATTCGCGCGCTGTCCATCATGACGAGATTTGCAATGTCGCGAGTTGCCGGCGTTGCGTAAATATTCCCCAAAAAGCCCTTTTTGCTCAGTACCGGCAAAAGTCCACAGTGGTCGTAGTGCCCATGCGTTAAAATGACTGCCTCAAGTTTGTCCGCCGCAATATCAAAATTGCGGTTTTTTTCGTCCGACTCGCGCCGCTTTCCCTGAAACGCCCCGCAATCGACCATAAACTGCCGCCCGTCAACTTCAAAAATATGCTTGGAGCCGGTAACTTCCTCCACCGCCCCCAGCGAATACAGCGAAATGCTCATTTCATCTCCTTTAATTTTGATAGCGGGATTTTAACCTGCATCGGGGCAATTAACAACAGGGCGCAAAAATGTTTAATTTGCGATAGGGACGGACGGCGGACGGGAAAAACCGCGAATGATAACATAGAGTTTGAATGACTTAGCGGACTTGCCATTCGCTGCAAGTTTGGTTTTGCCAAACTTGAGGGAAAAGCGGCAGGAGGCAGAGAAATACCGGCTGGAAGATTAAACTGAGTTTGGCGGGCGGCAAACAACGGCGTTTAACAGACGCAACGGACTTTGCGCCCGCTCAAGGTTATCCATAACCATACTGTTACGGATAACCTCGCAGAAAAACGATGAGGCGAAGGTGCGGGAACTGCCCATTGTACTCTCTTTACTTTGAAACAGTATCGCCGCTCTGCCGCCTGCCCCTGTTTTGTCTGGCAAGAACCTTTTTTCCGCCCGAAGTCCATTATCCGGCAAGGATGCGCCCTGCAACCTCTCCGTGGACGAAAACTCCATTACATTTTTCAAATGTTGTTCTTTCTCCGTCTGTCGCTTTCCCTTCCGTCCGCCAGATTACTACTTCAACGGCGCAAAATAGCCGCTTTCGTCGCGGCCGCTGCGGTTCAAGAGGTAGGCTTCAGCTTCAAGCGGAAGATATTTTTCGCCGAAAGCGGTTGGCAGTGCGGACGTAAAAGAAAACACGTATTTTCCGGCGGGGAGCGCAATGATGTCTTGGAACACGCCTGCAAGTCCTTCGGGACGGAACATATAGTATTCGCCGCCGGGGGTATTTTCGACAATATAGGCGATTTCTTCATCCGCGGCGTTTTCCGTAACGAGGACGGAAAGACAGGCGATGGAGTTATTGTTCATGTAGGACGTTAAATCGTTGAGATTGTAGCGCTCGAACGCGTTTTGCGTAAGTTTTCCTGCCGTAACGAACACAATCGCCGTTTTTTTGCGGGACTTTGCAAGGTCATTGGACGCAAGACGGAACGCAAGGTCAAGCGGCACCGTGTCCGAATACGGCGTTTTCAAGTCAGCGGAACTAAACTTTTTTGCGCCGGAAGCGGAGCCGGTATATTCGAGGGCAGGAATGCTTCCGGCGCTGATGATTTTCAGCGTCGCCCCCTTGCTGAACGCCCCTGTTAATTCGCGGACAGCGGTGTCGATTTGCGCAGACAAGGACGAGGCAAATGTCGAACGGTCGATAATGAGCGCAACATCGGCATCCTGTTCGCTTGCCTTTGCGCCTAAAAAGCGCAGGTTCGAGACGGGACGTTTGTTTTCCGTAAGATAAAAATTATTTTCTTTGAGCCCCACAATCGGATTACGGTTCCGGTTTTCAACTTTGATTCCGACAACAACTTCGGGGAATTTTTCCGCGTTTATGTCTTCAATCTGCACAAACAAGCCGCCGATAAGTTCCTGCATCCGCGTCATGATATAAATTTCGTTAGAACGGATGTCGGTTACCAGCACATTGCCGTTTACGTCCGGCGCAGCGCTCGTCAAGCGGGCAGGCGCATTTCCCGTGTTCGCGTTTTCGTAGACGGCGCCTGTATCCGTATCGACTGAAAAAACTTTGTTCGAATCGCAGAGAATAAGGAAGCGGTTTCTCACTTTCATCGACTCAGGACGACGGAAAGTTTTATCCTGCACCAGTTTTCTGCGGTAATTGCCGGACAAGTCGAATTCGTAAATGCAGCCTGCAACGTCGTCGGCAACAAATATTCTTTCACCCAACGCTGCAATTCCCGTCGGCCCTTTGAGCCCTTCAAAGCCTTGAGCCTTTGTGCCGAACGTAAAAATGCCGTTTCCATCTTTGTCGAACACCGAAACGCGGCGGTTTCCGTAGTCGGAGACGTGAATGTTGCCCCGCGCATCTTCTGCCATGTACTGCGGCCCGATGACTTCTCCGGTTCCGCGCCCTTTTTTTCCGTAATATTTGAGGAATTTGCCTGTGCTGCTAAAAAGCGCAAGCCGGTCTCCTGCGCTTTCGCTGACTAAAATGCCGCCGTCGCGAAGTCGTATCATATCGACTGGACGGTCGAAGCCGTTCAAGGGGCCGGTAATGCGGTTTATTGCAGCGCCGTTGACGTTCATGAGCACCATTTCGTTTGAGCCGTAGGCAAGCGTCCAAAACGTTCCGTCGGGATTCGGGAGGACGGAAACAGGGCTTTTAAAAAGTTGGATATCTTTGACAGTTCCATGAAAGACGCCTGCTTCCGTAAAGCGCGAATTATAATCATAGCGCTCCGGACGCACACGCCGCTCGCCGACAATTTCAATTTTGTTTTGCAATAGCAGCCCGCCGTAGCCGCTTTCAGACGCCGCCTTCCATTTTGAAAGCGCCGTTCCCTCTAGTCCTGAATGGTAATACGCCTTGCCGAGCCAGTCTAAAATCAAATTGTCGGAGGGCATATAGGAAAGCGCTTTTTCAAATTGATTGACGGCATCGCTGTAGGAATTTCTGTAATAGGCTTGAACGCCGCGGCGGAATTCTTCTGCAGCAAAGCCTTCTTCGGCAGTCCGTAGTCCGTTTGCTGAATACAGCCCTGCCGATTGCGTTTGCGGTGCGGCAAGCGCGCACAAAAAACAGGATACAAAAAAAGAAGAGAGAGTTTTTTTCATTTTACAGCCCCGGAAAAGTTAAGCGTTTTTATATGTTCGGCGATAAGTTCGTTGTCTTTGTCTAATTCTTCCGCCATTTCAAGGTACT
Source organism: uncultured Treponema sp. (assembly GCA_963539635.1). Taxonomy (GTDB): domain Bacteria; phylum Spirochaetota; class Spirochaetia; order Treponematales; family Treponemataceae; genus Treponema_D. The sequence goes on along the minus strand of CAUTOZ010000037.1, from coordinate 14,098 downwards.
TCCGCGCATCTTCGCGAATGCCAAGCTTAAGATAGACCCATCCAAGCGAATCAAGGCACGCCGGAGAATCAGGGGCGCAGGCGACCGCTTTTTTGCAGTAAGAAAGCGCACGTGTCAAATCTTTTTCCTCGCAGGCAAGAACGTAGCCTAAGCCGTTCAAGGATGTTACGTTTTTCGGGTCAATTTCAAGCGATTTTTCATAGCACTCAATGCACCGCTCAATTTCTCCTTCTTCCCATGCGATGTGGGCAATGGAAGCGTAAACGGAAGAAAGTTTATAGCCTGCTTCAAGCAATTTGTCGAATTCGAACGAGGCAAGCCGTTTGCGTCCGGTCAGCGTGTAGATAAGAGCAAGAATAAAGCGGCATTGGAGTATGCGCGAAAGTTTTGAGCCCGATGTTACGACAGGCTCAATATAAAGCAGTGCATCTTCGTAACGCCGCAGTTTAACGTAGCACAGACCCAAATAGTAGGAAACTTCGTCCACATCCGCGCCGGATTCAGGATTGACGCTCAAAAAGAATGCGAGCGCGTCTTCATATCGTCTATCGTTGTAAAGTTGGATTCCCGGATTAAGGAGCGTTCCTTCCGCCATTTTTTCCGCCTCCCGTATAAATAGACCTGCCTTCACTTTTGGACAGGTCTGCGATATTCAAAGTCCTCTGCTCCGAAACGAATGTTTCTGAACGAAGGAAGCGTATTACTGCCCGGCTCTCTGCCGGAGCGGCGGCTTTTCACCTTTTCTGACAGACCCTCACAAGGTGAATGATATTTCTTTCGTCGTTTTGCGCTCCGCCAGAACAGGGGATGCTTGAACGAGCGACACGGAAACAAAGCCGTCCATACAAATATCATTATCGGAATCTTTTGCTTTTGCGGTACAAGGAATTCCGCCGTGGAAGAATGAATCGTATCCGTCGTCTTTTTGAGAAAGCGTGATGATGTCGCCGTATTCGCGCACGCACAGAGATGAAGCGATTTTTACTCCTTTGTATAAAGGAAGGGAAAGCGCGTTCACGTTTACAAAGCAGCCGCCGTCCTGAACGGAAGAAAGAGAGATGAGCGTTTTAAGATTTTTTGCCGCAAAGTCCGCAAGAGAATTGAAATGCTCGTATTTTTCATCAGCATCATAGAGGCTCAACGCAACGGACGGAATGCCGTCAAGCGCTCCCTGCCGCGCTGCCGCGCACGTTCCCGAATAAACAATATCCGTTCCCATGTTTGCGCCCGCATTTATCCCCGAAAGAATGCAGTCAGGTTTTACAGGAAGGAGCGGACTTTTGAGCGCCGTCAGTACGCAGTCGGCAGGATAGCCTGAGCATGACCACACGCTATCTGCAATCTTTTTAATTTCAAGATTTTTGCGCATCGAAATGATGTGAGATGCCGCCGACCGGTTACCCGCCGGAGCGACAATAAATACGGTGTGTTCTTGTGCCAAGCGCGATGCAAGCGTTTTAATGCCGGCAGCGTCGAAACCGTCGTCGTTTGTAATCAATATGTTCATCGTATATCCAAAAGGCGTGCGCCGCCGGCAGGTTCAACTTCATAGCAGGAAGACTTAAATCCGAAGATGTGGTCGTATTCGGCAAGTTTTGCCATGAATTTTTCAACGTCGCTTGAGCGCAGCACCGTGTATATGCAGCGTCCAAATCCCTTGCCCGTAATGCGTCCGCAGGAAACCGGATTGTGAATGATTTCAAGCGTCGGATCGATGTCCGTAACGCGCTTTACCAGCCAATCGATTTCAGGACAGGACAGGTCATAATAATCGCGCAGACTTTCATGACTGTGATTGACGGCGCGCGCAAAGCGGCTAAAGTCGTCTTTTTGCAGCGCGGCAATACATTCCATCACGTCAAAATGCTCGCGCATAATGCAAAGGAGTTTTCTCCGCGTAGCTTCGGTAACGACGCCCATCGCTTCGTTTATGTCGGTTACGTCGGAAATATACTGCCAGCCGCCGTAAACGCCGTGTTTGAGCTCGCGTAAGTCGCCGAGCAAAAGTGCATTTTCCGGCTCAAACAAGGACTCTTCATTCCACGTGTTTATGCGCGGAACGGACGTATCAATCATGAGGATTTTTTTATCTTTGAAGCAAAACGGAAAATGTTCGTAGGAATTAGCATTGTGGTCGGTAACAAAAAGCGTTCCGCGTTTTGCGTACAATGCGGAATAAACGTCTGCAATGTGATTTTTTTGCTGAAGAAAGAGTTTGTTCGCCCGCTCGATGACTTTTAAAAGACGCTCTCCAGGACAGGAAAAACCGTACAATTTTCTGATTGCAAGCGCGGAAGCGATTTTTATTGCAGTCGTAATGCCGAAACCCGCAGAGGGCAGCACCTTGCTCGACACGGTAAAATTCATGCCGGTAACTTCAAAACCGCCTGAGATAAAGCCGTAAATGACTGCTTTGATCGCATTCGCCCAGCGGTCTTCTTTTTTATATTTAAGAGACGGTAAATTCGAGCGTTTTCTATCGTCGATTTCGGCAAAATAGAATTTCAGCGATTGGTCTTTACGCTTTGAAACGGAAACGTAAACCGGCATATTGACTGCCATTGAAAGGGTTTTGTCTTTGAAAAACCATGAATGCTCTCCGACAAGATGGAAACGCCCGGGAGCGGCAGCTCCTGCTTCCGGCAACGCGTCAAATTCGTTTTTGTGATATTCTATTAGCTCCTTCATATAAGCAGACAATCCTTTTACCCGAAACGCAAGGTTAGACAATGACAGGCATCTCGAAAAACTCGGTTTTGCGATTTTTTTCGAGATTGCGACGAGTTGTAACTCGCTGGATTATCGCGAGTTACAACATCGCATTTTCAAAGTTACCTCTAAAAACTAAAGTTTTTAGAGGTTCCCTGATGAAAAAAAGAAGTCTTATTGCGTTTTTTATATAATATGGATAATATAATATTCTAATGGGTCGATTTTTACAAGTTTTTTATATTTTTTTTTCGGCGGCGCTCCTTGCGCTCGCAATTCCAAATGAGTTTTTCAAATTAGGCTTTCCGCCGCTCGCCCTTTTTTCCCTTATTCCGCTATATTTCGCCTATTCCCGCTTAAAATCCTACAAAGAAGCCTCTCTGCTCTTTGCCCTGCATACGTTTTTAGTCCATCTTATGACAAGTTTTTGGCTTGCGTTTTTTAAGGATTTTGCAGCCTTTACGCTTGGAGCGTCTGCCGTCGGTACGGGAATTATTGGGAGTTTTATCGGACTTGTGCTGTATCTGCCGTTTTCCGAAGCGGCAAAAAACATTCCGGACGGAATACGGTATAGACGCGCCGGAGCGTTTTTTATTCCGTTTAAAATATTTTGGTTTGCCGCAGTCTACGTCTTTTACGAGTGGATAAAGTCAATAGGCTTTCTCGGCTATCCGTGGGGCACCGTGTCATCCGCCTTCTTTTTATGGAAGATTCCGATTCAGATTGCAGACATAACGGGTGCCTACGGCGTAACTTTTATGGCAGCACTGTTCGCAGCCGTTGTCGGCGAAGGATTTTTCTTGTATGCGGCAGGCGAGTGTCGGACAAACGGCAGAAAAAATGGTTTTCCAGTCTCTCGCGTCTTTACCTCCTATGCGGCTGCGGGAAAAACGACCTTTGCTCTTTTTTTGTTGGCTTTTGTCTATGGAACATACCAATACGCTCGTCCGCGTCGTCCTGTAAAACTTTTAAACACGATTATGGTTCAACAAAATGCCGACCCGTGGCTCCAGACTGACGACAACGAAACGATTTTACTGTCGCAAAAACTCGTCCGTGAAAAGCTTGACGAATGCGCCGAGTTACAAATGCAAGCGGACTTGGTTGTGTGGAGCGAGTGCTGCCTCCGCTACACCTTTCCGAATGCGCAATATCATTATAATTTTTATCCGGCGGAAGACCCGCTTGTGCCGTTTATCCAGCAGACCGGCGTTCCATTTGTCATCGGCGCGCCGTATAAACCTGACGAATATTCAGAACGGATTTTTAATGCGGCGATATTGTTCGATAAGGACGGCGTTTTCCGCGGAGCCTACGGCAAAAACCATCTGGTTCCCTTTGCAGAAGCGATTCCTTTTTCAAATATTCCTGCGGTGCGAAACTTTTTGCGTTCCGTCATTCACATTACAGCAGGCTGGGCGCCCGGCGACCGCTACGTTCTTTTTGACGTTCCGGCACGCTATCCCGCTCATCGGACGCTCCCTGCCGTACACGTTATCTCCCTTGCAAAAAGCGTTGACGAGCAGGCAAAAGACGATACTGCTCTGCCGTATGTAAAAATCGCCTCTCCAATATGTTTCGATGATGCCTTTCCTGATGTGTGTACGCCGCTTGCCAAAAGTGGCGCGGAACTATTTTTAAACCTGACTGATGACTCGTGGTCTCGTCTTGACAGTGCGGAGTATCAGCATTTTACGGTCGCAGCGTATCGTGCCATAGAATTACGGACGACGCTTGCCCGTTCGACGAATGCGGGTTTTTCGGCAGTTGTTGAACCGTCTGGAAGAATTCGAAGCAATATGCAAAATTTTCAAGCGGAGGCGATGTTTACAAAAATCCCCGTGTATGAGCGGCGGACGACAGTGTATATGCGTTTTGGCGACTGGCTTCCGGAACTTTTTTTTGTCTTCATCCTTGCCGACGCGGTGTGCGTTTTTATCGCGCTGAAAACAGGACGGAATAAAGAGCCGCTTTCGGAATGGAAAAAACTAGATAGACTACAGAAGAAAATGCTGCGAAAGACAGAGGAGTTGCAAGCAGCAGAGAAACTGCGGGCGGCGAAGAAAGAAGTTTGAAAGATTGAGAGGAGTTGCCGCCCGCGCAAGTTCTCTTTCGAAAACTTGCACAAAACAGAGTCCCGTGAGGGCGGTTTTGTATTTTTCGCGACAAATGAGGTTGGAGCAATGGAGAGCAGGGCAAGAATGAAACTCTTGTTGCAGTTTGTGCTAAACAAACTGCGGAGGACGGGACATAATAATACATTCAAACTTCCGTAATAACCGTCTGACGCACACAATTTTACGGCGGCGGAATGCGGGCAGGTAAAGTGCTATCGGCGGAAAGCACGTAAACAGCGGAAATATATCCTGCGCCGGATTTACCGTGCGCCCTAGCGCACTTGTACAACCGCTTCCTTGCACCACCGGCGCAATTTTACGGCGGAGGAATGCGGGCGGGGAAAGCGCTATCGGCGGAAAGCACGTAAGCAACGGGAATATATCCTGCGCCGGATAGAAGCGGAAATTGCAGACGGTGTATGACGCTTCAAAAACGAATATTGTGCTTTACGTTTGCCGACGGCAAACGTAAAGTCAGCGTAATTCCGCTCTATTTTTGAAATTGAGTTTTTCCCGCCTGCGAATTGGAGCGGATAGCCGGTTACGAACTCCGGCTGCGCCCTAATCATTGATGAGAGCGGGGAATGTGCGGAGGATATATGGAAGCGCACGAGAGAAAAGGGGGCGGATATGCGTTGTCCGTACTGCGGAAATAGTGAGGATAAGGTGATTGAGTCGCGCTCGATGGCGAACGGCGAGAGTATCAGGCGGCGGCGCGAGTGTCTTGCCTGCGGCTATCGTTTTACAAGTTATGAGCGGCTTGAGGAAAAGCCGTTTATGGTCGTCAAGCGCGACGGGCGGCGCGAGCCGTTTGACCGGAGTAAACTGGAAAAGGGAATAGAGCGTGCGCTTGAAAAGAGGTCGGTTGCGACAAACACGGTCGAAAATCTGGTCAACGACATTGAAGACAAGGCTGTTTTTAACAGCCGGTCAAGCCGCGAGATAACCACGACAGAACTCGGTGAATTGGTGCTCGACAGTCTATATGAATTGGATAAAGTCGCTTATATTCGTTTTGCTTCCGCGTATAAGCATTTTGAAACCCTTGAGGAATTCGTGACGGAAATTAAAAATGCGGAAAAAGCGCGGAAGTAGATGAGGCGGGATACGTTCTCGACGACGGTAACTCCGTTGTGTCTTTTACGCATCATTCTTCGCTGTCCCCTTTCCCCAAAATGCTTTCCCGATGGAGGCGCCCCCAAACTCTATTTATTCTCGGGCGGGAGGTAGTTCAGTGCTATCTGTCAAACGCCATTTTTACCGCCCGACCATTCCCCCATTGAAAATATCTCCTCCTTGTGCGCTGAGCCGAGCGCTTTAAGAGATTCTGCAAGCGTAAGAGCCTCATTCTGAGCGCGGAAGTCTTTTAAGTCGATTAAAAAGCGGTTCATCGAAAAATGCTGAAACACAAAAACTCTCGCCCATGCGTCTGTGTCGTTGTACGCAGATTGAAGCGCGTTTCTATAGAGCGTAAATATGCCGCGCGCTTTGAGCTCCGCATAGCCGACAAGCCAGAGTTCCGACTGCAAAAGCGCCTTATGCAGTTCAGCAGCAGCGTGCGCCATCCAAACTTGGCTTTCTTCAATGAGACGCGCAATTTTTTCGCCGCCGTTTTTTCGAACATACTTTAAATGCGCAGTTTTCGCTGTGTGGACGGGCGTTTTATTCAAAATGATGACGTTTTTTCGAAAATCAACGCCGAGTGCGGGATTTCGCTTAAAAAATCCATCGGCAATTTTTCCCGACTGACCGACTAAGTAGCGCCTGTTTTCGGCGCGCTGTTCGTCTTTTCCGGGGTTGTCGCCGATGACGATAAGTTTTATGTCATCTGCCGGCACAACGTCGTCAAGCGCACGGTTATAGACGACTGCCGTCTGCACGGGATACGGAGGCGTATCTTTTTGCGCCGCCGCCGCTTGCAAAGGATACAAGTCGGCAGCATAAGCAGACCACTCTTCAGTCTTTTTCCGGAATTGCTCTCGAAAATCGCAGAACGCACGCCATTCTTGTTCGGTCATGTCCCTTCTCCCAAAAAAGTTTTTATCAAATTGAATTTTCCAAAGTCCCAAGATGACTTGAACTGCGCCGCCAGCCGGATACGCGCTGTACGTCCGCCGCCGCTGTGAGTATTGTACAAAATACGCATTGTTTTACAAATAAAAAAACGGCGCGCAAAAGAAACTTGTCTTCCGCCGCGCCGTTTTTATTCTATTTTTTACTATTAGTTTTTAATTTTCGGTCTGCCGCTTGTCTGACAGGTTTCATCAGTACGCGGCGGCTTACCAACATCGCTCCAATACGCGGGCTGGTCATAATCGCCGAGAATATGAAGGGCTTTTCCTTCATTTGCGACGCCGATTGTCTCCGAGCCGATTTCTACATTCTGATACGGCTTTCCGCCCTGGTACCCTTTTTTATAGGTGTTGCCGCCCTGCAGATAGGCTTCTTTTACGGAAATGACGTTGCGCGTACCCGCCGCGCCCGATACGGCACACGCGCCGTTTGCATATTCGCTCCGTCCGCCGACTGCAATCAATTTGCCTTCTCCCGTTACGGTGCCGCCTTCCAGTATGAGGGCGGGCGCTCCTTCCGTCGTGGTTGCCATGCGTCCGCCGCCGTATACGCCGAGTTCCGCGCCTGAGTCAACGATTACGGTGCCGCCTTTTACAATCATTGCGGGTTGTCCTGTCAAAAGTTTTCCCGTTTGGGCAGAAGTGCCGGTCGCCGCTTCGTCTCCGCGCACATACACCTTTCCGCGCACATGGACAGTCCCTGTAACTTCAATGACGGCGCTTTCATTGTGCCGGGCAGCGCTGCCGTTCGGCAAGAAATTCGTGTTCGAGTATATCAGGGAATGGTCGAGCGCGGCTCCGTCCTGCAGTATAAGTTTTCCGTTGATTTGCGCGCCGGTTGCATATTTTTTACCGTACTCATCGTAATTCATTTGCAGTACGCCGCCGTTTTCTACCGTAATTCTTCCGTGAATCGACGAATCCTGCAAATTCAATGTTGCGCCGCTCTTTACCACGATGTTCACACTGCTCAATACTTTCATATTGATCAATTTGAGATTTGACGCAACGACAAGGGTCTGCGTCGGCTCTGCGTTTTCGCTGACTGCATAGCCGAGTTCCCCGTACGTGCCGGACTCATGCGAGCCGAACCAGTGATGTAACTTAGAGGGAACGGTAACAACATTGCTGCCGCCGAATTTGGAGATTGCCCACGGCTCCATATCCCACAAGCCCTGTTTATTAGCGGTATTGTCGTTCAGCACCTCGTTTAACGCCGTATCCTGCGAATAGACATTAAACGGCAGTCCGTTTGAAACTGCGCTTCTTCCGTATTCATCGTTGAGTTCAACGGAAATACGGTATCTGCCCGCGCGGACAGGAACGCCTGAAAGCGTCAGAGAGCTGTCGAACTTTACGAACATTCCTTTCATGCCCATATCCGCATTGCTTCCGTCCTCTGTCAAAATGCGGATTTTCGAATTCTTAAAGGAGCGCGAAGATGAACTTGCCGGTATCCAATCGTCTTCCTGCGGATTTGCTTTTTCGGTAACAAAAACGCTGACGTTGCTGTTCTTGTTTGTTGAAACCGCCGCCGAAGCACCTGAGACCGCATCATATTTTTTCTGATTAACCAAAGCCGCTTCAAACGAACCTTCAAGTTTTACTTGCAGCGCGCCGTTTTCCGATTCTGCGCTGTCCGGCTTTTTATAAGACGAGCCGTCATAGACAAAGGTTCCCAATACGGCGCCGGCTTTATCCTTAAACGTAAGCGTATCGCCTGAGTGCGGGTCAAAGATGTATATGGAGCCTGCACCTTGGTCGATGAAATAGAACCCTTTTCCGAATACCGAAATAGCGGCGCCCTTTCTTTCTCCTTCAATGCCGTTAAACTGCACGGAGGCGATATGAGCGGCGCTTGCTTTGGGGATAATGCGGAAAGCCGGAGTCCAGTCCTTCCCTTCGGCAGGAATTAGACGGGTAACTGCGTGCGCGGGAAGCGGCGCCTTGGGCGCCGCCTGAGTCTCTGTTTTTCCGCTTTGAGCGGGCGCGGCGGGAGTTGTTGTATTGCCGCTTTTTGCCGCGGAGTTTTCCGTTACCGTTTGCGGACCTGAATGAGTAGCTGAAACATCGTCCTTACAGCCTGAAACAAGCGGAATAAGCGCTGCAAACGCCAAAATTATTATACTGCGTTTCATATTTACGTCTCCTTACTTGACCGGCGTAAAGCCATGCCTACCGTTATACTTAAAGTGCCCCAATACGTTTCCAGCGGAATCTTTGAGTTCGACTTCGGTATTTTCCTTTAATTGATCGGCAAAATACAGTCGACTTTTTGCTTCCTCAATATGGTAGTCAGAGTTGTGAAAAACACTACCTGCTGAACTTCTATTCGTTCCCTTCTCTTTCTTATTCTGAAAGTTAAAGTATATGTCAGCGATTTCGGATAAACAGCTTTCCGGTTTTACCTTATACGGATTCTTTTGGTAATCCGAAAAATCTTTAGTTTTATCATACGTCAGCGCAGTAATTTTATACGCCGGTGCAGCAGGGGGAGCGGTCAATTCCTTTCTTGTTACCTTAATAGTAAGGGTTGACGCTTTAAAATTGTTGTCATCTTTAATGTTTACGGTAACGGTATTATCTCCTGTGTTCAGCGTTTGCGTCGTTTGGCCGCCGGCAAAGGTAACGACCGGCGTGCGTCCGTCAAGTTTTGCCGTATTAAAGTGTATGTCGTCTGCGGAAATGGAAGTAACCGCGTTTTCAACGGTAACTTTGCCGTTTTCAAACACAATATCTTTTACCTTTACAATGTCGTCCGCCGAAAGCGTTATTTTTGACACGGAGGGAGCAGGACTTTCAGGCTGAGGCGTCGGTTTAACAGCAGGGGGCGTTTGTTCAGACGCAGCGGGGGGGGGGGGGGCCGGCTTATCGGCCGGCGCCGGCGTCGGAGTTCTGGGAGCGGAGTCCGAGTCTAAAGACGATTTAAAACTAAAAAAAAAAGTACCCAACAGAGCGGCTGCGCAGACTATTGCAGTACATTTCATAATAAACCTCCTTAAAATTGCCGGATATGGTTTCCGCGCAATTTTATAAAAATAATTTCAGCGTTTATGCACCGCAGCAACCCGCCGCGGCACCTGCTTAAACACATTTGTTCGGAAACAAATTTCCGGACAAGATGAATTATTACCGCCGCTAATCCTTTGTCAACGGACAGCACCGCATTAACAATCTCAAAAAACCGATTATTCCGCTTAATGAAAAATTTTATCGACAAGAGGCATGGCGGACGGTAAAGGAATGAAGTATGAACAACAGAACGAACTATCCGCACGCACGAGTTTTTTTACGAAAATCCGCGGTAACCGGTGGTTGAGGGTGAAGTTTGTCTTTTTAGCGGTACATGGGTAAGAGGACGGGGACGGAAGCAACACCCTGACGCAGAGCGTCGAGGTATTACCCCATCCGCACAAATAAAACTTTTTCCGGAGCGATTGGAACGGACAGCCGATTACGAACTCCGGCTGCGCCCCAAATGTAAAACTCTTGTTCCGAAACGCTTATTGCACTCTTTCCCCGCAAATGCGCGGACGAAACGCAGGTATCTAAACATATCGAAAGTCGTCCGGATTTAATAAATCGTTTCGCCTAAAAGCCGCGCCGCAAGCGACACGGCAAGTTCCGCAGTCCGGTTCCGCACGTCGAGGACGGGATTGACTTCCACGATTTCAGCCGATTTTACCAATCCTGTCGCGCACATTTCTTCCATTAAAAGGAGCGATTCGCGGTTTGTAAGCCCTGCCGGAAGCGGAATGCCCGTACCCGGCGCAAACATCGGGTCTAAAACATCCATGTCAAAACTGACGTGCACGATGTCAGCCCTTTCTTTAAAAAACGCGGCGGCTTTTTGAACGACTGCAGCAAACCCCTGCCGCTCAATATCGCTCATCGAAAAAACCGTAACGCCCGCTTTTTTCATCAATGCGCGCTCGCCCGTATCTAAATCGCGCGTACCGACAAAACACACGTTTGCAGGGTCAACTTTGCGCCCTGCATAATATAACGCGGTCAATTCCGGTAGTCCGTACCCGCAGGACGCGGCAAGACACTCGCCGTGAATGTTTCCTGTGGGACTGGTGTCCGCCGTATTAAAGTCCCCGTGCGCATCGACATACAGCACGCCGAGTTTTTTATTGCGCTTTGCAGCAAAAGCCCCCATTCCTGCAAGCGTTCCGAGCGCAATCGAGTGGTCGCCGCCCAATGCAAGCGGAAAATCTCCGTACGATGCAGCGTCTTCTGTTCTTTTTGCCAGTGCAACGCAGGTTTCTGTAATCGGCGTAAGATATTTTGCCTTCGGATTACCCGAATCCTCATATTCCTGCACCGCTGTCCGCACCGGAATCTCTTCGCGCTTTGTCGTATGCCCCAAGGATTCAAGTCTCTCGCGCAGACCTGCAAGCCGAATTGCCGACGGTCCCATGTCAGAACCATGCCGACTCGCGCCGAAATCCAGCGGCACTTCCAAAATCCGAATGTTCATGCGCGTATATTAAAAATATTGGGCTCCGGACGCAAGCGCGGCAGGCAGCGGCAAAAAGAGGGTGAAGGCGCCCCTTTTTACCTGCCGCAGGATTGCCTTTAGCAAACGTAACAAAAATGGACTTTAGAAAAGACGCAGAATTGTACTTTTACAGAATATGCGTGCGGCAAACGCACAGGGGACGAAGTTTGGAAAAGGGCGCGGCGGAGGGAGGGGCGCGGGCGGCTTGGCGGACGGACGGAGATAAGATTGCGGGCGGAAACGTAACCTGCGCCCGATTGCAGCGGAAAGGGCTGAAAGCCGTTGAAGCGGAAAGCGGATGGGAGATTCCGGCTGCGATCAGGTTCTCCAAAAAGAGAACGCTATAAAATTTTTAGCACCTATCGATATAAAAAACGATTTTATTCGTGCGGCGGGTTCAATACTCGATACTTCTTGAGTCGAAATAAAGGGAGGAATCCGGCTGCTTTCTCTTACGAAAACGACATATCTCGCTGCTCTGCGGTCAAGTTGTCGATTATCATACGTGAGGGATATAATTTTTTTCGTCTGCCTCAGTTTTCTGCGAAAAACTGGCACATAGCGTAAACCGCGAAAAGAAACTTTGAGCATACAGCCGGTTGAAGATTCTGTTCGCGCTCCTTTTCCCTGCAAACAGCCGTTTTCGTCAAGTTGTCCGCATGGAAAACTTGTGCGGGCGGTAACTTTGGGGCGTCTTTCAAATATGTTTTTCACCGTCCAATATTCTCCGACCTGTACAATTCCATTCTCATCTACAAATACCTTCTCCCCGCCCCGCAGAACGGCGCGCACTGTTTCATCCCGTATGTTCTCACGAGACACTTGTAATCGATACCCCGTATTTTACGCGGCATACAAGAGCAGCCTCCGCACGGATAAAAGTTGAAGAATACAAAAACTGTGGTATCATTAACCGAAAGCGGTAAAGAGCCGTTTGAGTGCGCTGTTTAAAACGGGCGGCGCAGCGCGAACCTAAAAGTCTAATCGTAAAATGTTGAAAATCAAAATATAATGGAGAGATTTGAACGGCGCTTTCCAGTCAAAGATTTTGGAAAACGGCGAAGCGAATTTGACTAAAAAATCTGCGCATTCGCTTTATCGAATCTTATTTTCAAGCTGCAGTTTTAAAAGTCAAAAAATTGCCGTTCAATACAGATGACGGAAAAACACCGCCGCAGTCCGACACGCGGCGGCAAGTCTATTATGACCAGCGGGCAGCAATGCCTGACGATTAGGAGGAATTATGGATTTTAAACGGAAACACTCAATCGGCACGCAGTTGCAGCTGCTCATTTCGGCATCGTTGTTTGCGATTTTTATTGCAGTCATCATTTTGACGCACATTACAGTCAGCAAAATCGCTTCAAAAGGAGAAATTGAAAACATCAAGACGCTTGCACGCAGCAAGGCGAATGAAATTGGACAGTGGCTCGGCGGAACCGACACCATGCTTAAAGCCTATGCGGAAACGCAAGAGATAAAAACGAGCGACTGGAACGTCATTCAACCGCTTTTGGCGAATGCGTACAAGCGTATAAATGACCCGCGCTTTATTTTTCTGGCGTATGTACGCGCCGACGGCGAAGGCTGGGTTACAAAAGTTACAGGCTTATCCGACGATTCTCAGGTAAAACTGCATTCATCCTTTAATCCGGGCAAAAATACAGTCGCCGACTTAACCGAAAGCGGCGTCAAAGGCACATACCTCGACGCGCGTCCGCTTCCGTACTATAAACCGATTATTGCCGAAAATCTGACGGCATTTATCACCAATCCCTTTATTGGAGCGACGACGGGAAAGCCGATTATCAATATTTGTCAGGCAGTGCGGGACGAAAACAACAACAATAAAGGAATTATGATTGCGACGGTTGACGGCGTTGCAATGTCGGAAATTGCGGAAAGAATTACAGTTGACGGCATGGGGTTCGGCTTTATTATCGATAACAACAGCGTCTTGGTTGCGCATCCCGACCCGGAAAAAATTATGAAAGTCAACATGGCAGGACTTGACAATCAAGGCTATCGGGGAATGACGGAAATCGGCGCAGAGATGAAAAAAGGCGTTGAAAACGTCAAAACATACACGCATGACGGCATTCCGTTTTTGATGGTATACACGCCCATTCCCAATTCGCCGGGCTGGACGCTCGGAATCAGTGTACCAATGCGTTACTTCAACCGCCTTACGATAACAATTATGAAAGTCATCGTGCCCTTTATCATCGGGATTTTTATCGTCATTTTTTTAGTCGGCATTACCGTTACCGGCAAAATGACTAAACCGCTCCAAAAAGCCGCTCTTGCTCTCAAAGACATTGCGCAGGGTGAGGGAGATTTGACAGTCAGCCTTCCCGTCAACGGCAGCGACGAGATTTCCGAGATTTCGTTCTATTTTAATCGAACGATTGAAAAAATCAGGACGACGATACAAGCAATCGGCTGGAATACCGACGCGATGCAGGAAATCGGGGCGGATTTATCAAGCAACATGACAGAAACGGCAAGTTCCATTCACGAAATTACGGCAACTATTGCAGGCATTAAAAAGCAGATGGCAAATCATGCGTCGAGTGTTGTGGCAGTCGGCTCGTCTTTGCAGGTGATGACGCAGACCATCGAGGAATTGGACGAAAATATTGAACTTCAGACGCGGACAACGGAAAAATCTTCCGAATCGCTTGAGGAAATGGCAA
>CAUTOZ010000036.1:0-21874 GCA_963539635.1 uncultured Treponema sp. | reverse complement strand
TGGATTTAATTTCACGCGTCGCGGACAGGATTTTTATTCCGTTTTGCGTCGGCGGCGGCATTACAACGCTTGAGGACATAAAGTCGACGATTCTTGCGGGAGCGGAAAAAATCAGCTTGAATTCGCAGGCAGTAAAAAATCCCGACTTGATAAAAGAAGGTGCGCACGTTTTCGGCAATCAGTGCATTGTGCTTGGTATAGATGCTGCCTGCGATGATAAAATGCCAAGCGGCTACCGGATTTTTATCAACGGCGGACGAGTCAAAACGGATTTGGACGCGCGTGAATGGGCGCAAAAAGCGGTTTCGCTCGGAGCGGGAGAAATCGTCCTCAATTCGATAGATGCGGACGGCACAAAAAACGGTTATGAAATTGCGCTCACCAAAATGATTGCCGAATCGGTCGGCGTTCCGGTTGTTGCATCCGGCGGAGCCGGCTCTCCGGAGCATATTGCGGACGTTTTTACGCGCGGTTCGGCGGACGCGGCTTTGATTGCGACGATGGTTCATTCAGGTGAATATACCGTTTCTTCGATAAAGCGCGCGCTTTCTGAACAAAACATTCCGGTGAGGTTTTAGATGTTAGACTGGCATATTCCCACTCTGCACGATTTTGACGCGGCTCAAAAAGCCGCTGAAATCTCCCACTCCATGATAAACGACGAAGCATTTTCTACGATTTTCCTATACCGCAAAAAATTCGGCATTATGATTGCGTTCCGAGACGGACTGATGTTCAGACTTTACGAACTTGAACCGGAAAACTTTTACTACACGCTGCCGCTCGGGCTCGATTATTCGGATTCTTCTATGGAAAACCTTGAACGATTAAAAGACGCACTTGCCGCTCTAAAAAGCGACGCTGACGCAAACCGACGGCGTTTCAAATTCATTTTGATAACAGACGATAAAAAAGTACTTTTAGAACAAGCCTTTCCTCTGCGCTTTACGTTCACGGAAAATCCTGACTTTTCCGATTACATTTACAATGCAGAGAGCATGGCAAGCCTTGCCGGAAAAAAGCTGCAAAAAAAGCGCAATCATGTTTCGCACTTTATGAAAGCGTATTCCGATGTCCGTTTTGAGCCTATCACCGAGTACAATACTGCTGACGCGCTTAAAATCGAAGACCAGTGGTTTTCGGAAAACAACGGCGAATTCGACTTTGATAAAATCATCGAACTTGAAATGATTCAAACTGCACTGCTCAATATGGAAAAACTCGACCTGAAAGGCGGAATTTTATACGCAGACGGAAAGCCGGCCGCAATGACAATCGGTTCAAAGATTTCTTCTGCTGCGTTCGACATCAATTTTGAAAAATCCTGCTCGCCTTTTGACCGCGACGGCGCATACACGACGGTTTTTTACGAGTTTGCAAAGACACTTGAAACTTTCCGCTTTATCAACCGCGAAGAAGATTTAGGAATAGAAGGCTTACGCCGCTCGAAACAATCCTACCAGCCGGAAATGCTGCTTGCAAAATGGCAGGCATTGGAAGGTATCGCGTAATTTATGCCGCCCGTCCGTCTGCTCATTCCTCTGCGCATTTCGTACTGCTTCTCCCCTCGCTTCCTCCTTTTTTCGATTTCAAAAATTTGTCCAGTGTACACTGGACACCGAGCTTGACAGGAGCTCGGTGTCGGCAGCCTTTCGACAAAGCGAAAGGCTGCCGGAAGAATAAATCTTAGGAGGCTTGCAATGAAGCAGGGAAAAATACGGCAATTTGCCGTTGCGGCAGCGGCTGTGTGCGCGCTGTTTGTTGCCGCAGGGTGTAAAGACGACGTAACCGAAGAGGTAAACGTCGAGTACGTTATCAATAACCAGACTGGCGATAAGTACAAGGTGCAGATGGAAACGGATGACAACGGCAACAAAGTTCAAACGATGGAAACGGAAGTTGACGCGAACAAGAATACAAAAATGACGCTGCCAAACATAAAAATGCTTCCAGTCGGTTCGAGGACGATAACGGCGCTGTATTGGAAGGCAAGCGAAACAAAACCGGCTAAGCCCGGCAAAGACGCAACCGACGCCGAAAAAGACAACTACAACAAGCACGTGCTTACCTTGACAGTAACGAATGAACACAAACTGACAGACTTGTATATCCGCCCGAAAAAAAGCGGAAGTTCTGAAATCGTGTTTACAAAAGAGGCAAATTATACAAAAAATTAAGACACTCTAAAAATACAAGCGAAGTTTTTAGAATCGTTTATTCTCTCTTCCAAAATGCGGCGGTGTAAAAAGTAAGGACTTTTTGTACCGCCGGCTTCGTTTTCCCTGTTGTATTGTCCAGTCAGTGCGGGCAGGGACGCAGTTTTTTCCAGTCAACAGCAGAAAATAGGACGACAGAGTACGGACATTGAAAGATAGAAAGGGTTTTTATCTGCACACGTTTTCCCCTGCGGCATAAATCGTGCAGAAAACACTGAAAGCGGGGCGGAAAATGCAGTTTCCTGCCCAGTCTATTTTCTTCCGGTTGTTGATTGATTTATCGCCGTTTTTGCACTAGCATACGGCAACCGATACAAGCAGGCGTGCGCCTGCAGACTTCCATTAAGGAGGAAAATATGACGTTTGATGGAAAAAACTTTTTAATCGGCGTGCTGGTAGGAGCCGCCGCCGTTACGCTGATGAAGACGGACTCGTTCCGTAAGGGCTGTTCTAAAGTGCTTGCTGCAGGAATGAAACTCAAAGAAGAGTCTTCAGAGTTTTTAGAATCCGTAAAAGAGGATGTCGAAGACGCGGCTGCGGAAAACAAAGCAAAAGCGTTGAAGGCATAGGCATGGACGTAACAGTAAAGCATTCTTTGCCCGGACGGCTCCGCGTCCGCTACGACAAAAATAAAATCGGAGCGCACCAAGCGGCTGTGGCGCAAAGTCTGCTTTTAGTCCAAGAGGGAATGAACGATGTAAGCGTAAATCCAACGCTTGGTTCATTCCTTCTTTATTATGACAGCGCAATCCTTTCCGTAAAAAAAATTCTTGCGCTCTTTCGGGCGATTTCCGACCGCTATCTTACCGACGAACAAATACTTGCCTCCGTTCCAGCGCCTGTAAAGCGCGAAAGTTTAGCGGAGACGCTTTTTGTTATGATTTTTACGCACTATGCAAAAACGCTTTTGCCGCGGCCGGTGCGGTTTTTGTTCAACGTTTTTAATCTTGCGCCGCGCATTCTCAAAGGGACAAAACTTGTTGCGTCCGGCTCCGTTTTTAAGGCGGACGTGCTGGATGCAGCGGCGATTACGGCGGCTCTTTTAAGCGGGGACACGGCGACAGCCTTGAACGTCAATTTTTTACTCAACATTGGAGAGACGATTGAAGAATTCACGAAAAAAAAATCCTACAGCGATTTGACTGACGCAATCCTTTCGGAAAATGACGATGTGCACCTGGTCGAAGGAGAAACGGAGCGGAAAGTTCCAGCAAAAACGCTGAAAATCGGCGACATTGCGGCGGTAAGGACAGGTTTTGTGATTCCGGCTGACGGAGAAGTTATTAAAGGAGAAGCGCTCGTCAACCAATCGGCCTTGACCGGAGAGCCGCTTGCCGTCGAAAAACGGAGCGGCGCTTCTGTTTTTGCAGGAACGGTAGTGCAGGAAGGAGAACTTTTTGTCCGTGTGCGCGCGCTGGGCAGTCAAACGAAAGTCAAAAATATCTTAAAAATGATTGATTCTTCCCAGCAGTCAAAAATATCGTCGCAGGTGCGTTCAGAACGGCTGGCGGATTACCTCGTTCGCTATAATTTTTTGATTTCTGCGCTCACCTATCTTTTGACAGGAAGCGTTACAAAACTGCTTGCCACGCTCATGGTCGATTATTCGTGCGCGATGAAGTTGACCGCTCCCATTTCTGTTTTAAGCGCGATGAAAGAAGCGGCAGGAGAAGGGATTATCGTAAAGGGCGGCAAATTTCTTGAAGACGTTTCAAAAGCAGACGCGGTTGTCTTCGATAAAACGGGCACGCTGACGCAGGCCGAACCGCATCTTTCGCGCGTCATTGCGTTCGGAAAAAACAATGAAACGGACATTTTACGCACTGCGGCCTGTCTTGAAGAGCATTTTGCCCATCCCGTTGCAAATGCAATTGTCAAAGCGGCTGCCGAACGCGGCATTGAACACCCGGAAAAGCATGCGAAAGTCGAATATATCGTTGCTCACGGCATTGCAACGACCTTGAACGGAAAAAAACTTTTTATTGGAAGCAGGCATTTTGTTTTCGATGATGAACATATCGAAAAGCCCGAAAACCTTGACGCCGTTCAGCGCGAGGCTCTGGAAAAAGGAGAGTCTCTTTTGTATCTTGCCGACGAAGACGGACTTTTGGGCGTTTTTGCAGTAACCGATACGATTCGTCCCGACGCGGCAAAAGTCGTCAGTCTTTTGCGTTCCGACGGGATAAAAGAATGCGTGATGATTACCGGAGATGATGAGGGAGCGGCAAAAACTGCGGCGGAGGCTGCGGGAATCGAGCGATATATTTCGCGTGCGCTCCCCGACGATAAAATTCGCTATATCGAGGACGGAAAAAAACGCGGTAAAAAAGTCATTATGATAGGCGACGGCATAAACGATGCGCCTGCTATTGCCGCCTCCGACGTTGGCATTGCGATGGGAGAAGCTGCTGCGATAACCGGCGAGAGCGCGGATATCATTCTCCCCGCGGAAGGCGGACTTGAAGCGCTTTACAAAACGCGGATTTTAGGCAAGCGGCTTGTAAAACGGGTTGAGGCAAACAACCGCGCGATTATCGCAGTTAATTCGACTCTGATGGCGGCGGGACTGTTCGGTCTTCTGTCTCCTTCACTTGCGGCGCTTTTACACAATACATCGACAGTACTGTTCAGCGTGTATGCGGCGGCTCCTCTTTTGGATAAAAAGGAATAAAACAATGCAAATCAATTATTTTGAAGGGCGGATACGGCTGCGAGACAAAGCGCTCCGCGATGAAGAACTGCGAAAAAAAGCGCTTGAAATTGCGGAACAACTTTGTGCAGTCAGCACGGCGGAATATAATGAAAAGACTGCAAGCATTTTAATCGAATACGCTCCTGAGTCGGTGGATAAAACGCTTGTGCAAGCGCTTACTCCGTGTGCGCTTAAACTCCGCCGCCTTTTAGAACGCTTTAAACCGGCGTCAAAAGACGAGATTCTTGCCGAATTAACTTCCGTTGACGCCGTTGTAAAGGCGGCGAAAAAAAGAGCGGAGGCGCATTCGTGAACGGCGTAAACGACCTTGCTGAGGCGAGAGGATAAGCGTGGAGATTTTTTACTGGGATAAACTGGATTTAAAAAAGAGCGAGCCGGTGATAACGGAAAAAAGCGCACTTACGGTCGGCAGTTTTGATGGGCCTCACATCGGGCATGAAGTGCTGTTCAAATCCGTGTTCGATGCGGCACAAAAACATAATCTTATTCCCGGCATTATAACGTTTACGCGCCCTCTGCCGTCGCTTAAAAATTCTCTATCGTACGTCGGCGATATCGCGTCTTTGTCTCAACGGCTTTCCGGTTATGCGGCGCGCGGTTTTCGCTTTACTCTTTTGATTGACTTTTCTCCCGATTTTGCTAAAATGCGCGGCAATGCGTTCCTGCAAACCGTAGTATCGTGCTTTTCCATGAAATTTATTGCCGAAGGGCAGGATTTTCGGTGCGGATACAAAGGCGAGTGCGGTAAAAAAGAAATGGAAGCATGTGCGAAAGACTTGGACTTTCAAACTGCCTTTCATTCTGCCGTATTGCATAACGGTGAGCGCATATCGTCTTCCAGTATACGGCAAAAGATTTTTGGCGGAGAGCTTTCTGGCATTAAAGCCGTGCTCGGCCGCGCGTATGCAGTCGATATGAATGATATGCTGTTTGAAAAAGATGAAAACGGTGCGCTTATATTTGACAGACGACGTTTTACGCAGGTTTTACCTGAACGCGGCGTCTATAATGTTATGGTAAATACGTCCTTAGGCAATTTACGGGCTCATCTTGAAGCGGGCATTAAAACCGTTCGCCTCTTTGGTGCCGCTTTCAATGAGCTTCCGCGAATTCGGACGGTAGAATTTTTATAATAAGGGGTAAGTAAAATGGCACTTACAAAAGAAACGACTTCTTCAATCGTAAGCAAATACGGTGAAAAAGACACGGACACAGGGAACATTAAAGTTCAGATTGCACTGTTCACGGAGCGTATCAAGCAGTTGACGGCTCATTCAAATATGTTTCCGAAAGATACCGGAGCAAAACGTGCGCTTTTAAAAGTTGTTGGGCAGCGGAGAAAAATGCTCAAGTATTACGAGCGCACAAACCTTGAAGGATACCGCGCTTTTATCAAAGAATTGGGACTGCGTAAGTAATTTTTAAAGGCCTGCGCCGCACACCGTTGGCGGTACAGGCTTTTTTATTAAGTCTATTCTTGCGGAATGTGTGTGCAGTCAAAATGACGCGGCGCATATCCGCCATGACAACGGAAAAGAACTATCAAAGAAGCAAGAAGGAAATTGATGTCAGTTGAAAGAGTAACATACAAATTAGGAAATGAGGATTTAATCCTTGAAACAGGAAGAATCGGCAAACAGGCAAACGGCTGCGTTTTTGCGCAATGGGGCGGCGCAGTTGTTATTGCAACAATATGCGCCTCGCGCACGGTAACGGAAGGACAGGATTTTGTTCCCGTTACGGTTGACTATAACGAAAAATTTTACGCGGCGGGAAAAATCCCCGGCGGTTTTATAAAACGGGAGGGCAGACCGAAGGAAAAAGAAATTCTTGTTTCCCGCTTAATCGACCGCCCGATGCGTCCGCTTTTTGAGCCTTCCTTTGGACGCGAATTACAGATTGTTCCGACCTGCGTTTCAGCGGACGGAATTCATACGCAGGATATTTTAGCAGTCATCGCAGCATCTGCGGCGGTAACAATTTCAGATATTCCCTTCCACGGACCGGTTGCGGCATGCCGCGTCGGCTATTTAAATGGAGAGTATGTCATCAATCCGACATTCACGCAAATCGAAAAATCGGAATTGGAAATCGTTGTCGCAGGAACAGCCGACGGTTTTACGATGGTTGAAGGCGGCGCAAATGAGGCGAGCGAAGAAGTTATGCTTGGCGCACTTGAAAGGGCGCAAGGTTTTATATCGGAGATGTGCCGGCTGCAAAATGACTTACGTGCAAAGTGCGGAAAAGAAAAATTGCCGCTTTCTCCGCTTACCGTAAAACTTGAGAATGCTGAAAAAATCGAGGCGGAAGCCACTCCTCTTATAAAAGAAGCGTCTTTCCGTGATGGAAAGCAAAACCGCGGAGACGCTGTTGATGCAGTCCGCGAAAAACTTGCGGCACAGTACGCAGAACAACTTGAAGACGCAACGCAGCTCAGGCTTTTTAATGCGCTCCTTGATGATATTCAATTTAAGTTGCTGCGAAAGTCCATTCTTGATGAGGGGGTACGCATTGACGGCAGAAAGTGCGACGAAATTCGTCCGATTACGTGCGAAATCAACGTACTGCCTTATCCGCATGGATCGGCGCTGTTTACGCGCGGGGAAACGCAGTCGCTTGCAGTAACGACGCTCGGTACGTCTTTTGACGAACAAGTGTACGACGACATTGACGGCGACCGCAGCGAGCATTTTATCCTGCATTACAACTTTCCGCCGTATTCAGTCGGCGAAGTGGGACGGCTTTCAACCGGTCGCCGTGAAATCGGGCATGGGCATCTTGCTCGCCGCTCTCTTGCTCCGATGGTACCTGGACGCGAAAAATTTCCGTATACGGTGCGCGTTGTTTCAGAAATTATGGAGTCAAACGGTTCGTCGTCGCAGGCCTCTACGTGCAGCGGCTGTCTTTCCATGCTCGCAGCAGGCGTTCCGATGAAAAAAATGGTTGCCGGCATTGCGATGGGGCTTATCACCGAAGGGCAGCATTACGAGAAATACAAGATTTTGTCCGACATTCTCGGCGAAGAAGACCATCTTGGCGACATGGACTTTAAAGTCGCAGGGACGAAAGACGGCATTACCGGCTTCCAAATGGATATAAAAATCGCCGGCGTTTCGATGGACATTATGAAAGAAGCGCTTGCGCAGGCGAAAGCGGGGCGGCTTCATATTCTGTCGATTATGGAAAAATGTATTGATAAGCCGCAGGAAATCAGTAAAAATGCTCCGAAAATCCTTTCGATGAAGATCCCAGTCGATAAAATCGGCGCGCTTATCGGTCCGGGCGGTAAAAATATTAAAGCCTTGTGCGCACAATACAATGTTACCATCAATACCGATGACGACGGCACCGTTACCATTTACGGCAAAAATGGAACGAGCGCGGAAGAAGCGAAAAAAGCGGTCAAAGGCATTACCGAAGACCCTGAAGCAGGCGGAATATACAACGGGACGGTCAAACGCATTATGGATTTCGGCGCTTTCATCGAAATCCTGCCGGGAAAGGAGGGCTTATGCCACATTTCAAAACTCTCTCGTCAGCGCGTAGAAAAGGTTTCCGACGTACTCAAAGAAGGCCAGGTCATTCCTGTTAAACTTATCGAAGTTGATAAGATGGGGCGTTTAAATCTTTCCTATATCGACGCTCTTGAAGAGCGCGATAAAAAGTAAAAAATGCAGCCGGCTGTATACGCAGCCGGTTTTTTATGCCCCGCTATAGGTACTGCATTCCTTTTGCTCGTTCGTTTGTCCGCTCACACTGGGCAGGGCTTTTCCCGCCGCCCAGATTGGTACATTTGCGGGAACTTCCTAATTCTTGTATACTGGTGTAAGTCGGTACCATTGCCGCAGCACAGCGGAGGGGCTTTCAAGAGGAAAGTTTGCTGAGGCACGATCCATTCATACGGTTTAAGAAGCCGCATGAATAAAAAAAATTGGGAAATTCCGCCGGTTTGAACGCACGGACACGCCGGCTTTTGATTTTTGGAAACTTCCCTGCTATGAGGAATTGTGTGTATTCAAGAGATATAAAAAAAGCGCCGCAATCCGTCGTCCGCAAAGGAAAAATACATTTCGGCTCGTTTGAAGGCGAGCCGCCGAATCTTGATATCCGCGGCGTCCGCGCGCCGTTTGCAGGTATTCCGCTGCCGGGTATGCTCTCGCGCTTCCGCATTAAAAGCCGTCTGACATACCTTTTTTCTGTCGACAATTACATCGGCATGGCAGATTTTTTTGACGACAAAATATTCGGGCTTGCAGAAGTGATATTTTGGGACAGGGAAACCGGCAAAAAGTTGGCGTACCACACGTTTATGGGACCGCGGAGACGCTTTGTTCCCGTCAACACAAAAGAAGCCTCATGCACGAGTTTTGGAAAAACGCGCTACGTCCGCATTGCATGGAGCCGTATCCGAGACCGCATTTCCCTTTCGTTTGTCGTAAAAGGCTCTCCATTCCGTCCTGCGGCAAAGGGACTGTTTGTCGCGTCATTTCAAAAGAACCGAAGAGAACTTCTTTTTGTAAATCCCGCTCCGACTATTCATCGCTGTTCTGCAACATGGCTTATCCCGCTTAAACTTTCAGGCGGCATTGCGACAGCAAAGCATCGCCGCCTTATAAAAACGATTCCCGTTGCAGAAGGAACAGGTCTTTTGCTGATGAATCGGACGTATTTAAAAATGCACTCGTCAGCGGAAATGATGTTCGGGCTTACGAGCATTGACGGAAAAAACGTTCAATTCCATTTTGCAAATTCCGACTACGATGCAGTCGATGAAGATACATTCAACGATAATTTTTTGTCATTCGGCACACAAATTACGCCGATGCCTTCAATAGTTATCACGCATCCGTTTGGAATCGAAAAAAAATGGATTGTGCAGGATACGGAAAACATGGTTGACCTTACGTTTACGCCGGTTTCGGTAAATACGCGGACGCTCAATATAATCATAATGCGCAAAGCGTACACGGCGATATACGGGACATTCGAAGGAATCCTTATGACAAAAGACGGAGAGAAACTTGCGCTCAAAGAATGTCCGGGCATTGTAAGAAAGAATTTATTGAGACTTTAGAGGTGTGGTATGGGGGACAATAGGAGACCGAAGACTGCGGACTGGGCGCCGGGAACGCTGGAAGAAACGCGCAAAGCGATAGGAGACATTGCGCCTGAAGAAGCGAAAATGATGTCGAAAAAACTCGGCGGCGAAGTAATGTACGAGCGTTCAGAGCCTGAAACGATGGTTATACCGGCAAAATCAAGCCGAGCAGGACGTATTGTGCGGCAGAATGCAGCGGAATCTGTAAAAAAGTCTTCTGCAGAACCGACTGCGATAGAACACAGCCGGAGGCGTGCTCAAGACGAGCTGCCGGTCATTTCGCAAAAATTTGACGCGCAAATCGATAAATTGATGATGTCCGACGAATACAAAATCAAACCGAACTACGGTCTATTCAATTTTATCAAAAAATTCCAAAAGGGCGGCAACGAGCAGCTCATCCCCGAATTCTGTACGTTTACGCTCAAACAACACGTTGAAAGTATACAGGCGTTTATCACCGTCATAAAAACGATGATTCAAATTGCGCCGGCGTCTTACAAAACAAAAATTGCTTCAGGCATTGAGACAAAGTTTAAATTCCTTCGCATGATTGCCGGCTGGCAACTGCAAACGCTTCGTCTTGCGCTCATCGACGTGCAGGATTCAGAGCCCCCGTATCTGGTTTCATACCTCATTCCCTTTACGCAGGCGATGTACCGGCTCCTTATTCAAGTGTACTATTACGGCGAAAATAAAATTCCAAAATTGATTAAGGAAATCTACATCGACGAATCTAAATATCCTGAAGCTCCGCGCGAAAAACTTTCAGAACTTGCAAAACAGGCGATTACCGACTGGCTGTACATTCAAAACGAAATAATAAAACGCCATTACCCGCTTCTTATGCGGATGTGCTCTGCCGTATATGCCGACTATCCTGACTTTTTTAAATCGCGCGTCTCTGATATTCTGCGCTTTGTTGAACTGCATAAGTATGATTTGCTTTTGCCGGAAAAACCGAAAGAGGAGGAAGCCGTACCGGCAAAAAAAGAATCGCCTCCTGAAATTGGTGCGCACGATAAAATCGTCGATACGGGCATTGTGCTGCTCGACCGGCTTTTTCCGCAGGCAGGATTTAAAAACCTTGAAAAACACCCCGACTTGTTTCCGTATTTTCAACCGATGTATAAATTCCTTGACGGTTTTAATGTCTTGAGCCCTGAAAATGCGCTGCAAGTTGTTGTAGTGCTCCTTCGCATTCTCGAAGACTGCTTTCAAGGATGCCGCAATATCAAATTCACGCAGAATAATTTGGATTCAAAGACGAGCGGAACGGATTCGATTTTGAGCGTTATCGACAGTTGGACCGGCTACCGCGAAACGGTGTTTGAAAAACTCTACTGCGACCCGCTCAACAATTTAGTAAACCAGATTTATTCGCAAAAGGACTTTGAAAAAACGCAGTTCGGCAAAAAATTGATGACGTCTCTTTTGTGGCAGACAAATTACCACTTTTTGCCGCATTTTAAGTTCGAACAACTCCTCCTTGAACACCCTGCCGACGAAAGTAAAATGCCGCCGCTGTTCCGCCGCACCGACTTTGCGCGTAAATTCCTTATGCACGTCGTCTCTCAGTGCGATAAAGCGGCAAAAGAGCGCGGCATAGTTGAATCGGTTGCAAATCCGTGGGACCACTACACCTTTGAAATTCCGAATGAAGTGTCTAAGCGTCTCGACGTGTTTTTGGGCGGTCAGAATACGGGAGAGGCAACCGGCGCAAACAATGCAAACCTTTTGAAATACACGCTGTGCATACTGTCCGTGCTCGACTGGTGGATAAACAACGCCGAAAGCCCTGCGTATTCTTCCTCTCCCATGCGCATTTATCGAATCAGCACCGAAGACGGCAAGCCCCAATTTTCCGTCCCCCAGCGCAGCGACCAAAATAAACTCTTTGCAGACGCTGTCCGCGCGGCGTACAAAAAATAGGAGCAGGGAGGGCGGTTTGTGCAGCCTGCAAGACGAATGGAGTTATCTCCCGCCCAACTCCGCTTTATTCCAAGAATATCCATGCCCAACGGGGTGTGGATATTCTCGTGTGGGCGGAAACTCCGTTGTGTCTTTACATATCGTTTTTACCGCCCGCCGTTCACCATACCGTATACGCTGACCGCGCTTCTTTTCCGTCGGCTCGAACTGTAAGTTCGTGGTGCCCGCACGTAAGAGGAATGTGCCAGCGAAGCGTACTCGACATACCGGCACTTTTCCCGTCCACAAGTAATTCTGCGGAGTCAGAACCTCCAATTACGTGGACGGGAAGCATTTGCGAAGCGGCATTAAGAGAACTATCGTAAATGAAAACCGCATTGTTTTTCGGATAAACGATTTTAAGCGCGCCGCCTGCCGCGCTCGTGCCGCGCATATTTTTTCCCGATGCCCAGTGCGCGTATTCCGGAGGGTAGACGACGTTGATTCCGCCTCCGCTCATCTGGTGCCAGCCGCATTTTTCCTGCCGTGCGTTTTTCCGCACGAACTCCTGCACGGAAGACGGACACAAATCATCTGCGGCAAGTCCCGAAAGCACACAAACTTTCCGCTTTTCATAGAATTCCGGCTCAGGAAAATCTTTTGCGCCGTAGGTTTTCGTTAAAACATCCAATACTGCACGCGCAATCTCCGCCGGAATGCTGCTTCCGGTCTTTCTGATAACCGTTTCTCCCTCAAAGTTTCCCATCCAAACGCCGGCGGTACATTCCGAAGTCGAACCGAATGCGACGATATTTTGAAATTGATTCGATGTCCCCGTCTTAAAAATACACGGATACGGCGTGTCGAAAACTTTTGCGTGCCCGAAGCCGAGCGAACGAGCGTCTTTATCGCTCAAAATGTCGCAGATAATGCGTGCCGTATCCGGTTTAAACACGCTGATTTTTGCAGCGTCATATTTTTGCGGCAAAAAAGAGAGATTTTTGGGGACTGAACCTCCACGCGTAAACACGGAAAACGCCTTCGTCATTTCAAACAGCGTAACTTCGCCGCTCCCGAGCGCAAGAGAAAGTCCCGTCTTATCCCGCGTCCCCTCAAGAGAGTCAAACCCCAGCCGCGAAAGGCAATTCATGTATTTTCCGATACCGACTTCATTCAAAAGGTAGACTGCAGGGACGTTCAAACTTGACGCAAGCGCAATGCGAAAACGAATGGGTCCATTGAAGCGGTTATTGAAATTCTGCGGAACGTACACGCCTTCGCTGCCGAAATCCTGCGGAATGTCAGGCAAAACCGCCGAAGGCTCGAAACCGTTTTCAAGTGCGAGCGCATATAAGAACGGTTTCATTGAACTGCCCGGCTGATTTTTAACGAGTACGCCGTCAATCTGACCGGAATGTTCATCGTCGTCGAACGAAGCGTTGCCTGCCCACGCAATAATTTCTCCGGTGCGGTTGTTTATAACGAGAGCGGCGCCGTTGTGAATGCGCGCGTCTTTAAACTCGTCGAGTTTTTGCTGAATCCCGCGCTCGATTTGCTCGACCAATTTTGAATCAATCGAAAGACGGAGTTCATAGGGAATCGTTTTTCCGATTTTTGTGTATTCATTTTTGACGTATTGAATAAAATGCGGACAAAGATTGGGATAGACAAACGTTTTTTGCGGCGCATACTCGGCAGGACGGCGCGGAATAATGGCAAGCGTTTTCATTTGTTCCGCCGTCAGCGAAGAAAGAGAAGCCGCTTCAATGCCGTAAAAAGAGCGCGCCGCGCTTGCAATTCCTTCCGTTTGAAAACCGAACGGCACATTGTTCAAGTACAGTTCAAGAATCCGCCGTTTAGAAAGTTTGATTTCAAGGCGAACTGCGCAAAACATTTCACGCAACTTTAGGCCGAAATCCGCCTTTGCCGAACGCGGATAAATCATGCGGACAAGCTGCATGGTGATTGTCGAAGCTCCGCTTACAATGCGGCGGGCTTTGCGGTTCTGTTCGGCAGCACGTACAATAGAAAGAAAATCAACGCCGATGTGCCGATAAAAGTTTTTATCTTCCGCTGCAATAAATGCGTCTGCAAGCTCCGGCGGTATTTTTTTAAGCGGCACAAACTCGCGCCGTAAACCGTCTTCAAGCGGCATGACGTTCAGGAGAATGCCGTTTCTATCGTAAAAGCGTGCGCTGTACTGCCGCTCGACAAACCGATTTAAAGCAGGTTCGGGGATAAAGCGCAGCGCACAATACAAAACCAGTACGGCGGCACCAATAAACGCTGCTGCGCGGACAAAACGGTTTTTACGAAGCAAAACATGCCGCACAAAAAAAAGCCGCATTTTTGCCGCACATACAGCAATTTTATCGAGCAAAGTGCTCATTCAATCGTCCACTGCTTTCCTGCAGAACGTCCGAAAATCTCATCTTGGTACATACATTCCGCCGTACTTGAGGGCGTTCCATACGTTCCTTTGCGCACTGCACGGAACAGGAATTCGACTTTTTGGTTTCCGCGCGGGAAATAATCCCAGAAATACTGCACTTCAGAATCGTAAATGCCGCGGTAAGAAAGTCCTCCGTACCAATAATAGTCATCATCGTCATATTCATCATAATCGGAATCGCTTTCGTTTGAAGTTTTGCGATTACCGGCAGTTCCCGTCGTTACGAAAGCCGCGTTCATGATTTCACATCCGGCAGGAACGGGGGCGCGCACCGCAACAAACGTCCTGTTTCGCGTTGTAGAGACAACTACACGCGCACGGTAAATATTTCCCGATTTAAGTTTGTCTCCGCGAACAATCTGCCCCGTTTTGACATCTACAATTTCTGTAAAAATCGAAATGCCTTCATCGCGTGCAGTCTGCCGTTCGGGAGGAATCGCATATTTCATGCTTGCCGTATAAAAGAGCGTTCCCTCCCCGTCTTTGCGGAATGTAAGCGGCACTTCTTTATTCACGGGAACGGAATTAAGCGGAGAATCTTTGAAGTTCAATGTTTTTTCCGCAGGCAAAGCCGCCATTCCTTTAAATGTGCCGTCAACAATTTTTTTGCCGTCAATCAACGCTTGTGCCGTAAACTTTAAGTCCTTCAAATTATTGCGCCTGATATACACATCGAACGCAGAAAGAACACGCGCCGTCGCCGCCGTAGATTTCCAATAGCCCTTGCCTGCCTTTTGCAGTGCCAAAAGTTCATAGATAAAATGCCCGTTGATTTCATCGGCGGGATTAAGTTCCGTAAAAAGTTGAAGGCACAAGGCGAATTTCTCAGATTCATCGGTAAAGAACGACCAATAATTGTCGTACGACGAATCTGCAATATCCGCGCCGCGCGTAGTCAACTTTATATAGCGGCGGATTTTTTTTGCCAAAGTTTGCGCCGCACTTTTTCTTCCCGACTGTATATGCGTAAGCGCACACAACGCAAGCGTATTAGCGTCGGCATCCTCCGCTTTTGCAATGCGCTCAATCGGAGAAGATTCAACCTGTCCTTTGAGCATTGCCGCCGCGTAATAAAAATGCGCAGCATCATAAAGTTTATATGCGGAATGATATTTTGAATCGTATCCTTCTAATTTATCGGCAGCCTCGCGAATAAGATAGGAAGCAAGCGCATTTTTGTCGATTTCATTCGGAATGCGGACGCCGTTTTTCTCCGCAATACCGATAACTTCGGCGATACGAGCAGAAACATACGGAGAATCGTACGAGCCGCCGGGCCAATACGGGAAGCCGCCGTTTTCTTTTTGCGACGATGCCCACGATTTTATTTCTTTTGCGACAACCGCTTTCGGATTTTTTACTTCGCTTTCAAGTCCGAAGACTTTTATATAGTCGCCGAAAATTGCAAGCGGCAGCGTAAGCGATGAACGCTGTTCAAGACAGCCGTATGGATAGCGGAACACGTAATCGACCGCTTCGCGGAGAACGCCAAGCCGCGTCGGATCAAGCTGCACATACAAAGAGCCGCGCCCGTCTTCAGCGTTTGCAGGAATGATTATTTTTTCTTCAACTTCTGCACTCTTTTCGCCGTCGGAACTTCGCACTTCGCCGACCGTCGTTACAGTTTCAAAAATATACGGCTTTTCAATTTCAAGCGGCAGTAAAATCCGCTCGTTTACAACATCGCTTTTTACGGTGTATTCAACGGTAATCCAGCCGGCTTTTTCCGCACGGATGTCGAACATCAACGAATGAGTTTTTCCGCTTTCGACGGTTAGAGTTTTTTCAGTCTTGCCGACAATGCTTCCGCGCCCGTCGGTTTTTACCAAATCGCCTTCATCCTGTTTTATTCCTGTCTTTTCGATACCTTCATAAAGATTAAGAGAAAGTTTTACCTCGTGCGCAGCGGAATCAAGATTCGAGATTGTAACGCCTGCCTCTCCCGTATCGGAAAGACGCAGTTTACGCGGCAGCACCGCCCGCACGGAAACAGGATTTGCAACGTCCATTTGACTTTCGTTCAAACCGAAAAGGTTTTCATTTACGCCGACAGCGGTAATGCGGTAGGCAGTCAAGGAATCAGGCAACTTGAACGTACACGAAATATCGCCGTTTTCATCGGTTACCAAATCCGGCAAAAAGAGCGCAGTCGGTTCAAAATTCTTTCGCTCCTGAATCTTGATTTCGTCTCCGTCCGCACTGTCGCCGCCAGCAAGATCTCTCGTTTCGTATGTTACCGGATCTATCAAAAGCGAACGACTGTCGCCGCCGCGGACACAAATGGGAAAACGCGAATACGAATAAAAGAATTTAACAGGATCCGGAACATGATAATTGATAAGGTCTATAACGCCGCGGTCTACCGCCATAAGCGTAATTTCGGAATTGGCAAGCGGCGCACCGTTCTTGGAGGCGTGGATTTTAATTTCCGCCTGTTCCCCGGGTCGGTACGTCTTTTTATCCGTAGTAATCTGCATATCAAAGCGTTTTACCGCCGTATCGACGCGAAGAGCAGTAACGCCGAAATATCCTTTAGGTTTCCCCAAGTCCGGCGTTCTGAAGTCTTTCGGCGGATCTGCGGTTCGAAGCGAGTATGAGGCGACTGCAACGTACATAATCGGCACATAGTTTTCTTTTATATCGATGTCGATAACCGTTGTTGGAGAATCGATGTCGCGCACCTCTTGGGAAAGAATGCCCTCACGCTCGACGGTGATAAGATATTTGCCTTTAGGAAGCGGACTTTGCATCAAAATCTGCGCTTGGTCGCCGACCTTGTATAAATCTTTATCCGTGTTGAGCGTAATCTCGTCAGCGTTGTATCGGTTAAAATAATACCAGTCGCTGCTTGAAACGTAAAAACGCCGCTCGGTGATAACCTCTGCGCCTTTGGAGTCGATTGTAGACAGGCGCAAAAGATAAGCGCCGCCTTTCGGAGGCGTTACGGAAAATTCCTGCGGAGAAGCAGAACCGGAAAGTCCTATCTCTGAAGAATATTCTTCTACCAATTCACGCTCATAGCGAGAATTGATTTGTCCGCGCCACCCCAACTGCTGCACCTGCTTCCATTCTTCTCGTAAAAGCTCAAGTTTGATTTTGCGGTTTTTGCCGCGCGGAAGTTCATTTTCAGACGGAGAGGTTTCATCGGGGGTAAGGCACACGTAATTGAATTTGATTGCATCTCCCTTTTTAGGAAAGCCCGTAATATTTTTAAATCCGCTGACGCCAAGGTAAAAACGCGCAGGGTGGACTAAAGCGCGGCTGATGGCGGCAATATTCTGTCCGCCTGCATCGGAAATGTCCGCTTCCATGCGATAACTGTACGGCATTCCTTTGATTTTTTCGCCGCCGGTTTTTACCGAAACGCTTGCCTTGCCGTCATCGGAAAGCACGCCGTCCTCTCCGTCCAACTGCGTATAGCTGTCATAGCCGAGTTGAGGTCCGAAACGCATATCCGAAAATGCTGCCGCTTTGGGATAAAAACTTGCCGCCTCGCGCGACCATGAAACGCTGTATGCCGCTCCGTTCAAGTTTCCGCCGCCCAAATATTTTGCTTGAATGTCAGCGGAAACGCTGTCGCCGCTGTAATACGGAACGGCAGGAATCGAAGAGGCAACTTCAAACCGCAGGCGTTCAAAAAACTGTACTTGGATTTGGCAGACGCTGCCATTGCTTTTGCCGTCTCTTCTGTAAGTCAAATCATATGTACCGGGCTTTATGTCTTCAGGAATTTTAGCTGTTCCCCAGAACGTTCCGTTTTTGCTTGTAGTGCCATTAAGCGTTACAAAAACTTCAGGATCCCATGAAGATTCCTCAAAATTGACTGTATATTTACCGCCGGAATAGGGCGTGTATTCTCCGAGCCGGAGCGTCCGGTCTATGCCGCGGAATGTTACGGTTTCTCCGGGCTTATACAGTCCCCTGTCGGAAAAAATAAAAGCCGTCATATGGGAATCCGGTGCATTAATCGGTCTGCTTGAACTTTCGACATCGCCTGACCAAATATTGTGAGAGCCGTCCGCACTGTAGACAATGCAGTCGTCATCGGTTTTTGCTTCTATATAAACATTTGAATTGCTTAAACGTCTGTACTCTACGACGGCAAGTCCGGACGCATCCGTTTTTGCACTCCCAATCTCTACACGTTCGCCTTTTTTGACAAGCGTATCTCTGTTATTCGTATTCCACGGGAGACTGAACAGCGTAACCTCCGCGCCGGCGGCAGCTTTTCCGGTTTTTAGGCTCGTAACAAGGACGGCGGCTTTGTTGTATCCGTAACGCGCCGTCGCTCCTAAATCCGTAACCTGCACGGTCAATTCATTTTCATCGGAACTGATTTCGCTTTTTAATTCTTCCGTTTTCCAGTCGCGGTAAAAGTACTCGTAAGAGACTCTGGCGTAAAACTGCGCCGCGCCGTGATATTCGCCCCTCGCCTTATCGAGGAAGGGCGCAAGATCTACTACATTCAATATTTTCCGGTTGTCGGGAAACGCTCCGTAAAGGGTCACCTTTTTTCCTTCCCCCCAATTGACGCTGCCGTCCGCATGAGTGAGCGGCTTTACGCTGTACACGGAACCCTGCTTTACGTTTTGGAATTCAAAAGCAAGACGCGGAGCAAACTGCGCTTCAAGCATTTTTAAGCCCGAACCCCTATAATTGACATAACTTTTCGCTTTACCCACTTTGACGGTATAGGTTTGAGGACTTGAAAGGGCAAGCGTCCTATCGTAAATGTCGGTTATACCGTCTTCAAGCGTCAGGGTGTATTCCGACTCGTATTTGACCGGCAGCCCCGAAACGGCAATTTGACTTCCGCGTATAAAAATATTTTTTGCAGTCAGTGCTTTTTGAATCGACGTCGTGATATGTTTTGCAATTTCCGCTTCCGTGCCGTCTTTTATGGGACTGTTAAACACGATGACCGCAGGATTTATAACATCGTCGCCAAAATAGTCGGGGTCGGTATCAATAAATTCGACTGCAAAGGGCTTAATTGTCCGAAATTGGTGTTCCTGCGCAGAATCCGTTTTTACGCAGTCTTCTTCCGAACAGGCACCTTCTGCAAGACGGACTGTAACCGTCTCTCCTTCAAGAATTTGCTCAGAAGTATCTTTGAGTTTGATATGCACGACATTGTTATCTTCAAGAGAAGCCGTATACGCATATTGAGTTTGATCGCCGTTTGAAACAGTCAAATATTTTTGAATCGTTTTAATATTGACCGGAGAATTAAAATAAATACCGATATCCCGCGCTTCTTTGAGCGGCACATTGTCATAATCGACGTACACGCCTTTTTTCATACTTTCGTAGCCGGGAACGATCGAAAGCATTTTGAGTTTTTCCGAATAGAATGAATAGGTCAAATTGCCCGTAATCGTTTTGCCGCCGGCGCTTTTTGTTTTGGGATTTATGCGAACCGTATACGATTTTTGCGGAATGACTTTGTCGCTGCTTTCAAAGCTTAAAAGGCTCGTACCGTACCAGCGGAACACCCCTTTGAGCGGCGGTTCTATCGTAAAAATGTCAGACTTGTCAGACTGTTCGCCGAGTTCTTTTAAGGATGCGACCGGCTCTGAAAACTGCACTTGAATCGCCGGAAATGTTACCGACGACGGCAGCTCTCCATTCGGAATAAAATCGATAACGCCGAACTCGTCGCTTTTAAGCTCATTCGCCGAAGACGAAAACGTTTCTGTCTCTGCACTCTTTTTGCTGCACCCAACCGACAGAACGCACAGCGCTGCCAAAATCAAAATAGGTCTTTTCATACTGCCCCCGTAAGAATAGGCGGAACTATACTGCATTTGCAAAGTTTTGGACAGAAGACAAGGGAGAAAATGAGAAGGCGGACGGTGCAGAGCATTTCCCTCATGTTTTTTCACTGCCGAAAAGAACGGCGCCTCCATTCGCTGGCAAAACTCCATTTCTCTGCAAGTTTATCCACAGCCTTGCAGGGTTGGATAAACTCGGGACAAGAGGCAGCACAATCTTGTCTTTCAAGCGTCTTTTTACCGCCTGCAGATGAATAAGCAAGGAAGATATAATAACTTTGAGATATTTATTTTTCTCGGTATCTTAAGAAAACCATTCTTGAAAAACTCATTGAATATATCAAAGCGCACTACAACGATTACTTCAAAGAGAGCGCAGAAATTTTCGATTGCCATTCATCTTCTGTTCTGAAACAACTGTGAAAACGCGGCATAACGCGAAAAAAAGAGTATATTTAATAATCCCTCTAAACAAGTAAGACTATACATGGAAGCTATCAAAGCCAGTCCCGCGAAAAAGCGCATACATTATCGATACAACTGCCTTTGACGATTTTAACAAAATCTTTAGGAGTGTTTAATCAGGTACTTAGATAAAGATACCGTAAAAGGATTATAGGCAATCATGTAAAAGAAGAAGCGCTGTATCAAAAAAATGAGAGCGGAGATAAAGGCTGCAAGTTTATTCATGCGAAAGATGGAATGACGCTTCTTAACTTGAAATAAAAGGTATTGAAGCCGACCGCCCTCCGTATGAGACCATGCAGTCCTAAAACAGAGCACTCTTCTGCGTGATTCTTGGGCAAGGTTATTTCCTTTGCAGCGTTCTTAAAAAATCTGAAAATAATTTTGCACCGTGCGGCAGACAGGGGCGCCCACGTTTACGGACAGAGGCGTTTTGCTGTCCGTAAACGTGCTGCCGACAGCAAAACTGCGTAAAAAACGCCGCCGTTCGGAAAGAATACCGAACGGCGGCGCTTTGTCGTTTTCCGTACCGCTCTTATTTTTTCAGCAGAGCGGCGAACGGATTGTACGTTGTGCCGTCATCGCTGCCGGAAGAGCGGAAGCCGCCTTTTCGTCCGCCGGCAACTGCGTTTTCTTTGCGCTGCCCTGCGTTCTGCCGTCCAGCTCCTGCCGTTTTTGAGTCTTTCCGCACGATAACGACGCGCCGCTTTTCATCTCCGTCAGCCTTTGCACCCTTGCCGCCGGCACTTCCGAGGCGGCTCATCGCGTCGCTTTTGAGCGACAGACTGATTCTTCTGCGGTCTTTGTCGAGCGCAAGAATCGTAAATTCTTTGACGTCGCCGACTTTTATCACGTCCATCGGGTCTTTTACGAACGTGTCGCTCAATTCGCTGACGTGGATAAGTCCCGTTTCGTGCAGTCCGATGTCAACAAACGCGCCGAAGTCAACGACGTTTTTGATTTTGCCGGTAACTTTCATGCCTTCTTTTAAGTCTTCAAACTGCAA
Organism: uncultured Treponema sp.; assembly: GCA_963539635.1. Classification (GTDB taxonomy): domain Bacteria; phylum Spirochaetota; class Spirochaetia; order Treponematales; family Treponemataceae; genus Treponema_D. The sequence goes on along the minus strand of CAUTOZ010000036.1, from coordinate 239 downwards.
AACGCCCTGCTGCATAATCGGCGCCGGGTAGCCGTCGCGCGGGTCTCGGTTGGGTTTTTGCAGTTCTTCGATGATGTCGCCAAGCGTCGTCTCGCCGATGGCGTATTTTTCGCACAACTCTTTTTTGAATTCGGCAGTGATTTTCTCATTTTTTTGAATGAGCGGCAGGATTTCGCGCGCCGCACCGTAGTTTTCGGGGTGCACCCACGTGTTGTCGAGCGGCTCGGAACTTTCCGGGA
>CAUTOZ010000035.1:0-22278 GCA_963539635.1 uncultured Treponema sp. | reverse complement strand
TGGAACGCCGGAGGGAGATTGCAATTCTAAAAAGTCTCGGCGGCACTCCGAACGGCATTACGCTTTCCTTTTTGCTTACCGGTCTTGCCGCAGGCGGCGCAGGACTTTTAATCGGGCTTCCGTTTGGGCTGCTTGTTTCGGTAAACATAAATAAAATCATCGTTTTTACCGAGAATGTTTTAAATGCATTCTTAAAAATCGTGTATATTATTGGAGGCGGGGTTGAGTTTAATGCATTCCGTCTGCTTAATCCCGATTACTATCTTACGGAAATACCGGTTTCAGTCCCGTTTTCGGAACTGTTTTTTATGGGCGCAGCGGTTATGCTTCTTTCTCTTGCCGTCTCTATTATTCCTGCTGTCAGAGCGGGGAAAGAAAATCCGCTCGAAATATTTAGGAAGTCATAATGCAATGCGATTTATGTCATAACGAAGAAGCGGTCATTTTTATCGAACAAGTAGGACCGCATGAAACGCGTAAAGTGAATTTGTGCTTAAAGTGCGCCTCCGAGCGGGGAATCGCAAGTCCCAACACGCCTCCGCAAAAAATCAACATTGACGCGATTTTTAAGGAAATTGAAGAAAAAATCCTTGCTTCCGACCCGGACGCGAAGCGCGTGTGTCCCGTCTGCGGAAAAAGTCTTGCGCTTATCAAAAATTCGCTTTGTGCCGGCTGTCCGGAATGTTATGAAGTTTTCAAAAACGAAATTAAATCTGCCATGAACGCGCACGGGATGACGGGGCTGTACTCCGGCTCGTTTCCCAAGCGGCTTGCAGGCTTCCGCAATGCGCTTACCGATCGCAATGACTTGCAAGCAAAACTTGATAGAGCCGTTCGGGAAGAAAATTACGAAAAAGCCGCTGTTTACCGTGATTATTTACGCGCATTGGAAAAAGGGAGCGTCGCCGATGCCTCCGAAGAAGCGAAAGAAGAAGAGGCGCACTGATGGCGGAGCATGAATCGGGGATTACTCCGTGGTATTCGGAAGACGGGGAATGCGGCGATACGGTCGTGTCTTCGCGCGTACGTCTTGCGCGCAATTTAGCCAATTTTCCATTTCCCGCATATTTTAAGTCCGACGACTTTTTGCGCGTGCAGGGGTTAGTGTTCGACGCGTTCGGCGCTATGCAAAATGAATCTCCGTATCATGCTATCGACTGCCGCGTACTTGACGAAAACGGGCGGCGCATTTTGGAAGAACGCGGCGTTTTAAAAACGCAGCGGGAATTGCAGACTCGTTCGCTCGGCAGTGAAAGCGGACTGGTAATGAGCACAAACGGCCGCCTTGCCTGCGCCGTCAATTCCGGCGACCATCTGCGCTTGAGTTGTTTTTTTACGGGGCTTTCCGTCCGCAGCGCACATTTTGAGTGCGAGCGTATCGATTCTCTTTTGCAGGACAAATTGCAGTTCGTGTCGTCGGCGGAGTTCGGCTATCTGACGTCCTTTTTTTGCGATGCCGGAAGCGGTATGAAAATCAGCGCACGTATTCATATTCCGTCGGTATTCCGTGCAGGACGTGTTTCATCGCTTTCAGAGGCGCTTGCCAAAAGCGAACTGAGTTTAAGTCCTCTGTTTCACTTTTACTCGCAGATAAATCCCGCTCCGGCATTTTTTACGGTAGCGACGAAAGCCGCAGGAAGCGGCACCGAAATCGACCAAATTGCCTCGTTTGAGGCAGCGTGCCGCTTTATCGTCGAAACGGAAAACAAAATTGCAGCGGAGTTTGCTGATAATAAGTCCATGGTAGTGCGCAACGCAGTAATCCGCGCGTATTCCGCCGCAAAAACCAGTCTGCTCATTTCCTATCCTGAAGCCTTGAGTATGCTTTCCGACTTAAAATTTGGAAAAAAAATCGGGCATTTGCAGGGAATTGATGACGGAACGTTCAGCGGACTGTTATACCGCATTCAAGACGGACACTTAACCTATCTGATGAATAACGGAAATTTTACGTTTGAAAACGACCTTGCGGCAAATATCCAGCTCAAACTTGACCGGCTCCGTGCCATCATCATTCAAGAAGCGCTTTCAAATGTTTCATTGAGGAATATATGAGGAATTTTTCACAGCGCGCCTCGCGCCTTGTTTATGCGCTTTGTCAAGACGAAGCAAGAAAGACCTGCTGTGCACAGGTGCGTCCCGAACATGTTTTACTTGCGCTCTTAAAAAGCGAAGACGGACTCGGATTTGAGGTACTCAAGTTTTTGCGAATCAATATTTTGACATTCCGCTTTTCACTGGAGCAGAATATTAGTTCGTCCGCTGACGGAATCACGGCAGGTTCTGGAGAGATTCCAACGAGCGTCCGCATGAAAAAACTGCTTGACAGGGCGGGAGTTGAATCGCAGACGCTCGGAAACGGCTATATCGGTACGGAACACTTAATTCTTTCGGCTGTGTGCGAAGCCGAAAGCGTTACGGCGCGCTATTTTGAAAAGGCGGGACTTGACGCTGCGGAAGTGCGGAGCGCCGTAAAAAAAGTTCAAGCGGAATATAAGTCTTCCGTTGTCGAACACACGGAGCAAAAATTGCTCAATCACGTCTTTCAAGATATTTTCGGCATGAGCGGAACGCAAAAATCGGCGCAGACGCATACCGCCAAACCGCCGAAAAAGAGTTTTTTAGATGAATTTACGCGGGATTTGACTCGTCTTGCGCTGGAAGAAAAAAGCGATCCTGTCGTCGGACGCGGCAAGGAAATCGAGCGCCTTATTCAAATTTTGTCGCGCCGCACAAAAAATAATCCAGTCCTTGTTGGTGAGCCGGGTGTCGGCAAAACAGCGATTGTCGAAGGTTTTGCTGCCCGTGTTGCAAAGGGGCTGGTGCCGCAGGGACTGGTAAAAAAGCGCGTGCTTTCGCTTGATTTAGGTGCGCTTATCGCGGGGACAAAGTACCGCGGCGAGTTTGAAGACCGTATGAAGCGCATGATGTTGGAGGCAAAAGAGAGCGGACTGATTTTATTTATCGACGAACTGCACACGATAATCGGGGCGGGAGGGCCTGAAGGAACGCTTGATGCCTCGAACATGCTAAAGCCTGCGTTGAGCCGCGGCGAAATCCAGATAATAGGCGCATCAACGACCAAAGAATATACGCGTTATATCGAAAAAGATTCTGCGCTGGAGCGGCGGTTTCAGCCAGTCAAAGTTGAAGAGCCGTCCGATTCCGAGACGATCGACATTTTGAGCGGCATAAAACGCCGCTACGAAGAGTTCCACAATGTCTTTTACGACGGCGACGTAATTCCTTCTATCGTAAAAATGTCGCGCCGCTATGTGCCGGAGCGTTTTTTGCCGGATAAGGCAATCGATATTCTTGATGAGGCTGGTGCGCGTAAAAAAATTCAAGAAGAAGAAAAACCTGCGGAACTCAAAGCGCTTGAAAGTAAGATTGAAGAGCTCGCGGAAGAAAAAACGCAGCTTGTTATCAGACAAGATTATGAACAAGCCGCTCGCGTTCGCGACCAAGTTTTAGAGATGAAACAGCGGCTTGAGTCATTTAAGACGTACTGGAATGCCAATACCGCCGAAAACCGCCGCCGCGTTACATCCCATGATATTTGTCAGATTATTGCGTCAATGACAGGCATTCCCGTTGACCAACTCGACGTTTCCGAAACAAAGCGGCTTGTCAGTATGGAAGCTGAAATGCACAAAAGCGTTGTGGGGCAAGATGATGCCGTCCATCGTATTGCTGGCGCTGTCCGCCGGAGCCGCGCAGGAATTTCGTCTCCCGACCACCCGATTGGCTCGTTTATTTTTTTGGGACCGACTGGTGTGGGAAAAACGCAGCTTGCAAAAGCGCTTGCAAAATTCCTTTTTGGCAGCGAAGAACAACTTATCCGTATCGATATGTCGGATTTTATGGAAAAACACAACGCGAGCCGTCTTGTGGGAGCGCCTCCGGGGTATGTCGGCTATGAAGACGGCGGCGTACTCACCGAAAAAGTGCGGCGGCATCCGTATTCAGTCGTCCTGCTCGATGAAATAGAAAAAGCGCATCCGGACGTGTTTAATCTTTTGTTGCAGTTGCTTGAAGAAGGTGAATTGAGCGATAACCTTGGACACACGGTGAATTTCCGCAACACGGTGATACTTATGACAAGTAATGCAGGCGCGCGGCAAATTACAAACGAAGGGCGGGTCGGTTTTTCAGATGCAGGGAACGGCATCATTTCCTACAGCGAAATTAAGGCAGGTGCGCTTAACGAGCTAAAAAAACTTTTAAGTCCAGAATTGCTCAACCGCATTGACGATGTAATTGTATTCGACGCGCTGACGTACGAGCAGATTTCCGCGATTCTCGATATTCAAATGGAAGAACTTTCTGTGCGGCTTGCCGAGCGGGGTCTGAAAATTCGCTTGACAGACGGTGCACGCGCATACCTTGTCGAGCACGGCTATGATCCGTCGATGGGCGCTCGTCCAATGCGCCGGCTTTTGCAGCGAGAAATTGAAGACCCTGTTTCTGTTGCCGTTCTCGACGGCAAAGTAAAAAGCGGCGGAGAAATAGAAATCGACTGTACGGACGGCGGGCTGACGGTATGTTTTTCCGAATCAGAAGAAGAGGCGGTTTCTGTTCCGGCTGCATTACCGTCGGCTGACTGCCGCACAACTGAATAGACTCCGCTCCGAGACTGCATAAAAGGGCGGAGTTAAATAAAAAAGACGGAAACTAACTGCACACGTTTTCCGTCTTTCAAAACTTTTCTCCGTTTGTGTGTTTTTTACTCTGCCCTATACGATTGAAACCGCCTTTTTCTTAATGTATCCGAAGTCTTCAAGCGAGCGTACCATTCTGTACACCGTTGCGCGGCCTATTCCGTCGTTTGCGCGGCGCGCAAGATAATATAATTCTTTGCATGAACACCCCGGATTATTCAGTATCGTAGCAAGCAACTGTTTGCGTTGGATTGTAATTCTGAAGCCCTTATTTCTGAAAGCGCTCATGATTTCCGCAAATTTATCTTCCATGAAATACTCCTCCTTGAGAAATCTTGCAGTATTTTCGTATTTTTAGCAGAAGTTTTCCGCATACAACGATTTTTCCTTCGTAAAATCGATATAGTTAGTCTATGCTAACTTTAGAAAAAAGTCAACAAGATTGTGACTTTTTGCAAAGTGCGACTGCAAAACCGCATATGGATTGCAACTCGACACGCCTCGCCGCAGAGCAGCGAAGTATGTAGTTTTGACAAGGGAGTGAGTCGGCTTTAGACCTCTTTGTTACGGCGCACAGCGGCGGAGTATTACTCTCGCGCACAAATCGAAACGATTTTGTACTTCGGCATAGAGGACCTAACGGTTCCAATGTTCATATAAAAAGTGCAGCCCCCGAAAAGGATTAGTTTCCAGGGGCTGCACCATCCAGCTTTCGCTGGATATCGGAGAGAGTTTATCAGCTTATTTACAAGCTGTGATTACTATACTTGCTATGGCTGCGCTTGTCAATGAAATCTAAATACTTTTTTAGAATTATTTACCGTTAGAAAACATTTTTTTTTCGTGCGGAAAGGGCAGCCCCTCGTTGTGCTGCAGCAATGAAGGATTGTAAATTCGACGATACTGCCTTTGGAGAGCGTTATGACTTTCCCTGTCCCGCACAGAACCTTTTGCAGTTTTGCTGCAAAACACTGACAAGGGCAGCAATTCTATTTTTCATACTTTGAATTTCTCATTGACACATCATATAAAATCTTGTAAAAATACAGCGATTTTAGATATACGCCGTTTAATTTATAATGATGCATTCAACTTCCCAACATACATAAGCAACAAAAATGGAGTTATTTTAATGGCCTTTAAAAAGAGTCATCTCGAAGAAGACGCTTCCGAACAGAGCGTTGCCGGAGCGCAATCGCAGCTTGATTTTGAAGCGCAACCCGAATCCTACGAAGCATCGGACAGGATATCCGATGATGCTGAAGATTATTCGGCAGAACAGCAACGGGCGGCGCCTCCGCGCGATGAAGATGAAGCAGTTTCTGAACCGTCCGAAGTTCCCCCTCTCGTCCGACCGCGAAGACGCGCGGTTGTCAAAGTAAGTTCTTACGAAAAAAATCCTGACACAACGGAAAATTATGCGGAAGGTGAACGCACTTCCTTTTCACGGACGGAGCATACAAGCTATGGAATCCGCCGCTGGAATCCGCCGCCTTCACGATACGGGTCAAGCCCTGCAGGTCGACGACCGGTACGCCGTCCATATTTGCACACCTCATCACGAGCGGAAATGCCAGTCCCAACCGGTTCCGTAGACCCGTCCATTTTGCAGGGCGTGGAAAGCAGCGAACTTGACGCAAACAAACCGCAGCTTGTCATCAACGACTTAACCGCGATGGGGATGCACGAACTGCGCGATCTTGCGATGAAATATGGTTTCAGCGGCGACGACCTTGCCCCAATGAAAAAGCAAGAGCTTATATTCGTTATATTGAAGGCGCACACTGAGCACGGCGGCATTATTTTTGCCAGCGGCGCGCTTGAAATTCTCCCTGACGGCTACGGATTTTTGCGCAGTCCCCAGAACAGTTATCTGCCGGGTCCCGACGACATTTATATTTCGCCGAGCCAAATCCGGCTGTTCAATTTAAAGACGGGGGATACGGTCTATGGGCAGACGCGCTCCCCCAAAGAAGGGGAACGTTTTTTTGCCCTCATGCGCATTGAGTCAGTCAACTTTGATGATCCCCGCGTTGCCCAGACGCGTATTCCGTTTGAAAATCTGACTGCGCTCTATCCCAAAGAAAAATTGCGGCTTGAGACGATTGCCACTGAACTTTCTACACGTATCGTCGATTTATTCACGCCGATTGGAAAAGGGCAGCGTCTTTTGATTGTCGCGCCTCCGAAAGCGGGAAAAACGACGCTCATGCAGCACGTTGCAAATGCGATTACGACAAATCATCCTGAAGTCTACCTTATAGTCCTTTTGATTGACGAGCGTCCCGAAGAAGTTACCGAAATGGAACGTTCGATAAAGGCGGAAGTGATTTCGTCCACGTTTGACGAACAGGCGACGCGCCACGTGCAGGTTGCCGAAATGGTGCTTGAAAAAGCAAAACGCCTCGTTGAACACAAGCGCGATGTCGTTATTTTTCTTGACTCGATTACACGTCTTGCCCGCGCATATAACCAGACTGTCCCGACGTCGGGAAAAGTGCTTTCCGGCGGTGTTGACTCGAACGCGCTCCACAAACCTAAGCGCTTTTTCGGAGCAGCGCGCAATATCGAAGGCGGCGGATCGCTGACGATTATTTCGACTGCGCTCATCGAAACGGGAAGCCGCATGGATGAAGTCATCTTTGAGGAGTTCAAGGGGACGGGAAACAGTGAAATTGACCTCGACCGGAAGTTGTCCGAGCGGCGGCTGTTCCCTGCAATCAACATTAAAAAGTCCGGTACCCGCAAAGAAGAATACTTGCTTACCGAAAACGAACTGCAAAAACTGTGGATTTTACGCAAGGTTCTTAATCCGATGGAAGATACGGAAATCATCGAACTGCTCATTGACAGAATGCGGAAGTCGAAAGATAACAATGCCTTCCTCGCCAGCATGAATGTCGGCACTGCGGGCATAGACTAGAATTGGGCGGACTTGCGGACGGGAAAACGTAAGATTGAAAGATTTTACTGAGTTTGTCGGGCGGCAGAGAACACAATTTGAATGACTCAACGCTATTGCCGCCCTTTCAAGTTTTGCCTGATGGCAAAACTTGCGTAGAGCGTTGGGAAAGTTGCGATTTTTCGGCAGAGGCTTTATGGAGCGGATAGAAAGCAACTGCTTCCATGGGAGTTTGTTTAACACGCGGTATATGCAGAAAACTCATTTACCCTCTCCCGCACTTTTTGCTGTCTGGAGGAAAGGCGGAACAACACTAAATCTTTTAAGCAAAGTAATAATTGTCCGACACACTTACACGAACGCTTGTACAGTCAACATGGGTGGATTTTTTCCGGCTGCGCCTCCTCGTATGAAAACATGCGGCATTCAACAAGTTTGTGCGCCCCGTTCCCGCGCCGCGCTGTAAAACATCGTTTCCAGCCCAGCTGCCTATGTCTCCGCACATACCCCGCCGTCCTGTCCTGTCCTGTAAATACCGCTCAAGCCCAGTAAACGAGTTTTCAAGCATACGCGCCGCGCATGAAGAAAGGCAGCATTTCCAGTCCCGCTGTACTTTTCTCCTCTGCAAAAAATAAAACTTCGACTTGTTTATGATAGTGTATTTTTATATGCTAACCCGACTTGAGGAACAATTTATGCTGAAAAAGATACAAAACATTGCCGCGCCGCTCGGTATTTTGCTGATTTTCGCTTCATGCGGCAGTTTAAAACAGCCGCGCACAGTATTTACACCTCCCGACTATACGGAACAGGAGGCGGTCGATAACGAAAAGCGGCGGATTGCCGAACTTGAGCAGGATTTTCCGGTAAAGGCGCTCTGGCGCGCATATCTTTTGGGCGATGCGGAAACGCTTTCCATGTATCAGTCGAAACTGTTTGAAAAACTCAAAAAGGCAGTCGAAGAAAAAAAATATTCGGACGCGCTCAAATATTATAAGTCCCTTGAAAATACCGGATTTAAAGATTTTTCCGCCCTGTCCATGAGCATCAGCGAAATTTCAGCGAACTTTACAAAAGACATTCCGGGTTTTTCCGCCAATCCGCGGCTTTTTCCCAAAACAATAGCCGAATGTGTAGACGCAACCGTAACAATTTGGGTCGATAAAGGAATAAAATTTGAAAACGGCGCAGGCTATGCAGACCGCGTTATCGGTTCCGGCTTTTTTATTGACGAGCGCGGCTATATCGTAACCAATCATCACGTTATTTCAGATATTGTTGAGCCCAAGCGCAAAGGCGCCGCGCGGCTTTTTATCAAACTTGCCCGCGACGACGAAACGCGCATTCCGGCAAAAGTTATCGGCTGGGATGAACGACTGGACATTGCGCTTCTCAAAGCGGAGGTAGACCCGCCGTTTATTCTTGAACTCGGCTCAGGCTCGGAGCTTTCAATCGGCGACAAAATCTCTGCCATTGGTACTCCGCTTGGTCTGCACGGCACTATCACCGGCGGCATCGTTTCGAACATCGACAGAAAACTGACGTCCGGCGGCGGCGTCTTTCAAATCGACACGCCTATCAATTCGGGGAATTCAGGCGGTCCCTGTATCGATTCAAAATTCCGTGTGCAGGCAATCGCATTCGCAGGAATTCAGCAGTACCAAGGACTCAACTTTGCTATTCCTATCGTCTATCTGCGGCAGGACTTGCCGTTTTTGTACAGCGGCGGCAAACGCAGTCATGTATGGCTCGGCGCATTCGGGCACACAAAAAAAGAAGGACTGGAAGATACCGGAATCGAAGTGCAGTACGTTATGCCCGGCGGCACTGCAAATATGAACGGCATTGAAGCCGGCGACATCATCGCCTTTACAGACGGACGGCGCATAAACAGCATTGAAGACGTGCAGGCAGTGTTCCGTTCCGCAGTACCGGAGACGATTGTAACTTGTTCATTCTTCCGCGAGGGCGAACGCAAAGACGCACTGGTATACCTTGACGAGCGGCCGGAAAATCCCGGCTACGAAATCTACAAAAGCGACCTTATCGCGCACACATTCGTGCCGATTTTCGGCATGGAACTAACGCCGTCTTCCACCATCTATTCGCGGAAATACACTATTACGGACATCTTGAACGGCAGCGTCGCCGACGAATCCGGTTTTTCCGTAACCGACCCCGTCTACATCGCCGACGTGGATTTTATTGAAGACAACTCAGTCATTTTAGTCAGTTTGAGTACGCGAAAAAAGAAAAGAGGGTATCTCGACATCACCATGCGAATCGGCAACCGGCTCGACAATCACTATTATTTTTAAAAACGATGCGGCGTCTTTCATTACGGAACAAAACGCAGGACTGATACGCACAAACTGACTGCAAACGCGGACTTTCCTTTGCAGCGGCGTACTCTGCGCAAAATTGCAATTTCGGCTCTGTCGGGGTATACTCATTTTATGCAAAGTCTTGTATCGGAAAGAATAAGAACGCTCTGTAATAATCCAGAGGCAAATGCAATCCGCAAAATGTTTGAAGAAGGAGCCGCGCTCAAAGCGCAGTACGGAGCGGAAAATGTTTTCGACTTTAGTTTGGGTAATCCTGACCTTGAGCCGCCGATACAATTAGTACAAGCGGTAAAAGCCCTCGCAGACGATACGGCGGCAGGACGACACGGCTATATGCCGAATGCGGGCTGTCCGGAAGCGCGTGCGGCGATAGCGCAAAAAACAACGCATGAACAAGGTGTTCCGGTTACAGCGGAACATATCGTGATGGCGTGCGGAGCGGCAGGTGCGCTCAACGTTATCTTAAAAGCGCTGTTAAATGCCGGAGACGAAGTTATCGTCATCTGTCCATATTTTCCCGAATACGAACGTTACATCGAAAACCACGGCGGAAAAATCGTCCGCGTCGGTACAAAAGATGACTTTTCACTCGACATACCGGCAATAGCGGCGGCATGCACGCCAAAGACTGCCGCACTCATACTCAATTCTCCGAACAATCCGACGGGGCGCATTTATTCCGCGGCGGAATTGCAGGAATTGGCGGCGGCGCTGTATACGGTAGGCGGAAAATGCGGCAGACTGCCCTTTATCATTGCCGATGAGCCGTACCGCGCAATCACCTACGACAAAAAACAAGTTCCGCCCCTCTTTCCCCTCTACGAAAACACTGCCGTCGTAACATCGTTTGCAAAAAGTTTAAGCGTTCCCGGCGAGCGGATAGGCTATATCGCTGTCAATCCTTCGTGCGCGGAAGCGGCGGACGTTGCAGCAGCATGTGCGTTTTGCACGCGGATTTTAGGCTTTGTCAATGCGCCGGCATTCTTTCAAAAAGTCATTGCGCACAGTTGGAACGCTCCCGTCGATTATTCGCCGTACGAAAAACGCCGCTCTCTCATCATGTCCGTCATGGACACGGCGGGATTGAGGTACGCGGTGCCTGACGGCGCGTTTTATTTATTTGTCAAAGTTCCTGACGACTGGAACGGCGACGATCGTGCGTTTACCGAGCATCTTAAAAAATTCAACATACTCGCCGCGCCGGGAACGGGTTTCGGCGCGCGCGGCTGGTTCAGGATTGCGTTCTGCGTTTCTGAAAATACAATTCTTTCCTCAAAGGAAGCATTTTATAAGGCGGTACATTCACAATGAAAATTCTTATGGTATCTTCGGAAGCCGTACCTTTTGCAAAAACGGGCGGACTTGCAGACGCAGTTTCGGCGCTGTCGAAAAGTCTTGCAGCAAAAAAGCACGACGCGCGTATTCTCATTCCTCGGTATTACCACATCGACAGAAATACGCTTTCGCTGTTCAAGACAGGTCTTGCAGTCGATATGGGCGGCTATGAAATTCATGCTGACATTTACACGGCGAATTTGGAAGGCAGCGCAAAAGTTCCTGTCTATTTTATTGACTATGAGCCGCTCTACGGACGGGACGGTATTTACGGCACGGGCGCAGAAGGCGATTACGGCGACAACCCCCTGCGTTTTTCGCTCCTTGCACGGGCGGCGTTTGCACTTTCGCGCGCGCTCAATTGGATTCCCGACATCATGCATTCGCACGATTGGTCAGGCGCGCTTGTTCCAGTCCTCTTGAAAAACGGCATGGGCGGGCAGGAGTTTAAAAAGACTGCCTCCGTGTTTACGATTCACAATATGGGCTATCAAGGCTCCTATCCAATAGAAGATTTTGGAATGCTCGGCATGGGCTACGGCGATATTTGCGAAGCGGGACTAGAATATTTTGGGCGGCTGAACTTTTTAAAAGGCGCGGTCAGTTCCGCAGACATCATCACGACTGTCTCGCCGACGTATGCACGCGAAATTCAGACGGCAGCCGGCGGCTTCGGACTTGACGGCTTAATGCGCGAGCGCTCAAACGCGCTTGTGGGAATTGTAAACGGCGCGGATACAAATGACTGGAATCCCGTTTCCGATAAGCGTATTCCCGCCCGATTTAGCGTTGACGACATGAGCGGTAAAAAAATATGCCGCCGCGCACTGCAAAAACATTTCGGACTGCCGGAAGACGAATCCCCTGCGATTATTGCGATGGTAACGCGCCTTGTGCAGCAAAAGGGGATTGCGGAAGTTTTCGCTCCGATGTACGGCTGCCTCTACCGGATGTGCACGGAACTTCCCGTTCAATTTGTTGTACTTGGCAGTGGGGAAGCGTGGTGCGAAAACGAAATCCGTGAACTTGAGCGTAAACTGCCCAACTTCAAGTCCTATATCGGCTACAACGAAAATTTGAGCCATTTGATGGAAGCCGGCGCGGACTTATTTTTAATGCCCTCTCACTATGAGCCGTGCGGCTTAAACCAGATTTATTCCGAATTGTACGGAACGCTCCCGATTGTGCGGCGTACCGGCGGACTTGCCGACACCGTTGAAAACTTTGACGGCAAAAACGGCGGCACGGGATTTGTCTTTGACTACATTTCCCCAGACGCAGTGTTTGACGCGGTAAAACGGGCGGTCAACGTTTTTACAGATAACAAAAGCGCATTTTCCAAAATGCAGCGCACCGCCATGCAGCAGACCTTTTCATGGGACAAAAGCGCGGACACGTATCTGGAAACGTATAAACGCGCACTGGAGAAATAAGGGCTTTGGAGCGGGCTGGTCAGATTGGGTTTTATCGACATAATCCGGCGTACAGCCCGCTTTAGGTTTTACAAAGGCGACATGCGGAGGGTATGGACTTGGGACAGACGGTAAAGAAATATCTCTCAATGACAACACGGGAATGCGGCGTCTTTCCGAAGCCCGTTTCTCTGCGGGATGTGGATAATCCCGGGCGGGCGGCAACATTATTAAATTTTTCAAATGCCATTGTCTGCTGCCAGCCGAAATCCAGCTGCCGCTGACGGTAATTTTTCTTTCAGTTCTTCGTCGTGTGTTATCATAAAAATCGTGTCGTTCAAGTCTGTACCGACTGCCCAATAGTCGGGGTAAATGCCGAAGCCTTCGCCGTGCCATTGGGGATTTTCGGAAAGCGAAGTGATTTTTTTGTCGGCTAAATGCAGGTAAATCCCGCTGTTGGGAAGTGCATAGTCCAAAATGTCAACGTATTCAAAACAGCCGCCTGAGTTTTCGCCGACAACAAAAACTTTGTCTTCTCCGACCGCTTTTTTTGCAAGGAAAACCGCCTCTTCCGACGCGCTCATAGTGTTGCGGTCAATAAGGATGACGATTCGTCCATCGTAAAAGCAGCGGTTTGCTTTCTGTGGAAACTCTAAAACAGAGCAAATCCTCGCAGGATTTTTCATCAACTTTTTGTAAGTCGCTTCTGTCGTTTTATCCCGTATACCGAGTAATTCGTAGTTCAAAATATGCGCCCGGTGCGTCGCAGGAGATTCCACCATCATAGAAAAGTTTTCCGAAGCCCATGTATCCGCAGCTTTCAGTCCGTCTCGTTCATACGGTTTTGGATTTTTCTGCGTCATCGAGTAAAAAAGATATTCGGAATACTGCAACACGCCTCCGCCGTTTCCCCTGAGGTCGATAATGATATTTTTTTTATTTCGGTGTTGTATTCCCAGATTCACATATTTTTTAAAAATGATTTCCGCCCCGCGTCTGAACTGAGAGTTTTCAGGAGGCAGCATAAAACTTGAAATACTCACGTATGCGGAATCCGCCGTCTCGATTTCACGGAATTTGATATTCCCCAAAGATTCAATCGCCCCGTCGTCATATACGGGAACGGCAATGCTCTTTCCGTCAAAATGGAAAGCATGAAAACTCGTCTTTTTATCCGCAATGACTCCAAGCCGATACACGTTTTCGCCTTTTACCGGATAGTAAAAAAGATTTTCTTCGCTTCCGGTGAACTTGGAATCAATCATCACGGACGGAACGCCGCTTTGACAGACCTTGTAGCCGTCTTCCGTCTTTTTGACAAAGACATTCGCATAATAGAAGACGGCTTTGGGGGTGAGCATACTTATGTCATTCCATGCTTTTATGAAAAAATGCATATCCTTGACATAGGGACGAAGCGTATTTTGCAAGTCAAAAAAGACTTTGCGGGATTCGATTTTTTTCTGCCCCTCATAGTTTTTTAGCACGGCACGGACAAGTTCCGCCTTAAAGCCGCGCTCTTTCATCTCGTCATAGCCCGCATACGCTGTTTTTAGATAATACACAAGCGATTCAATATCATCCTGCAACTCGGCGTACGTAATAAACGACCTGTACGGCGTGTACGCGGCAATATACGTCTCCCGAAGCTCGACACGTTCCCACGACATCACAACGCTTTTCGCAAAAACTCCCGCACCGACGCAAAGTCCCGCAGCCGCACATAAGATAATTTTTTTGAAGATGAACATATTTATTTTCCTCCAGCATGGAAAATCGGCGGTACAGTCTCCACCGATAAATCTATAAATAGAAAAATTATATTTTCATTACCCGCCTGCGATTGGTTTTCCTGCGGGCAGCAAGTCCGCTTTATCGTTCAAACGCAATCCCACTGTCCGGAAAACTATGTAATAACCGCTTACCGCCGCCCGCTCCGTCCCTCGAACTGTATTCTCTTACCAGATTATCCATATGTTTTCGGGGGGGGGGGGGGGGGGGACCCCGGGCAGGCGGTAACTTTGTTAAGTTTTTAAAAAACATTTAAATGCCGCTCCCCCAATTCGGCCGGGCGGGGGCATAGTAAAACCGGCAGGCGTATAGCAGCCGTCCGCCCTTACCCTTGCCCCTTGTACAGCCGGAAATACAGCCCGCCGCTCGACATTAAAAAATCGTGGCTGCCGCGCTCGATGATGCGCCCGCGGTCGAGGACGATGATTTCGTCGGCATTGCGGACTGTGGAAAGGCGGTGCGCAATAACAAACACCGTTCTGCCTTTCATCAAGCGGTCCATACCGCGCTGGATGAGGCTTTCGGTACGCGTATCGATGGAGCTGGTCGCCTCGTCGAGAATTAAAACGGGAGGATTTGCCGCCGCCGCGCGCGCAATAGAAAGAAGCTGCCGCTGTCCTTGACTCAACGGTTCTCCGCCGCCTGAAATTCTTGTTTGGTAGCCGTCTTTCAGGCGCGAAATAAAACCGTCGGCATTGGCAAGACGAGCTGCCGCAATCACTTGTGCATCCGTCGCGTCCAAATTCCCATAGCGGATATTATCTGCAATCGTGCCGGTAAAAAGATGGGTATCCTGCAAAACCATGCCGAATGAGCGGCGTAAATCGTCTTTTGCAATCAAATTGAGCGGAATTCCGTCAAGCGTAATACGTCCGCAGCGTTCCGGCACATCGTAAAAACGCAGCAGCAGATTTGTAATCGTCGTCTTGCCGCTCCCCGTCGAGCCGACAAGCGCAATTTTCTGCCCGCTTTTTGCGTGTATATTCACGTCAAACAAAATCGTTTTGCGCGGCGTGTAGCCAAAGTCCACATGGTCAAACACAACTTCGCCGCACAGGGAAGTGAGCGTATCGTCTTCAGGATTTTTCCATGCCCATTCGCCCGTCCGCAAAAATGACTGTACAAGCCGCCCATCCGCTGCGGCGCCGGTTTTCACCCGATACGAATTGACAAGCACAGCCATTCCGCCGGTATCTTCAACTTTTTCGTCAAGCGCAGTAAAAATCCGCTCGGCTCCGGCAAGCGCATTTAAAATATTGACGGTAAGCTGACTGAGCATCGAAAAAGGCTGACTAAACGAGCGCGTGTACTGTAAAAAAGCCGCTGCGCTCCCTAAGTCAAGGCGTTCTGTAATGACCAGATACGCCGCCGCCGCTGCAACAAGCGCATATTGCATGTGCGCAAGGTTTGTCATAAGCGGAAAAAGAAGACTTGAGAGACTGAGCGCTTCCGTTCCTGAACGACACAGCGCGTCATTTAAGCCGGCAAAACGGCGTTTCGCTTCGTCTTCATAACTGAAAATCTGCACGACCTTTTGCCCTTCAATCATTTCTTCTATATAACCGTTGAGGCTCGCCATGTCGGATTGCTGACGGCGGAACGCAGCGGAACTTTTTTTTGCAATGCGGCGCATTAAAAGCGTCATTGCCGTCATGCTGAGTGCAGCAAGCGCTGTCAACGGGGGACTTAAAATCATCATCATCACAAAAACGGTGAGCACCGTCAGTATGGACGAAACAAGTTGCGGCAGCGTTTGGCTCATCATGTCGCGGAGCGTGTCCGTATCGTTTGTAAAAAGCGACATCAATTCGCCGTGCGTTTTTTTGTCGTGGAAGCGTACCGGAAGCGCTAAGACTTTTTTTTGCAAGTCTGTCCGTATCGTGAATATGAGCGATGTCGAAATGCCAAGCATTAAGCGGGACGCCGCCCACGACGAAGCCGCTCCTGCTCCGCACAAAACGGCAAGAGCGCCGAGCATGGCAAAAAGATGGGAAAAGTCAGGATTTTTTTGTCCGATGAGCGGCAAAATAAAATCGTTTAAGGCGGGCTTTATCATGTAAGAAGCGGCGGCAGAGCCGAATGCACTGCAAACGACGCAGACGAGCACTAAAAGCCAGCGCGTTTTAAAGCCTGTCATATAGCCGAGCAGACGAAAAACCGTTTTTTTTGTATCGCGGGGCTTTTGCACCCCTTTGAGTTTCACCGGCGGCATTACACGTCTCCGCCTGCCAAGCCGCCGGTTGCTTGCGATGCGGCAACTTCTTTGTAGATTGCATTATTCTCTAAAAGTTCTGCGTGCGTGCCGATTCCGCAGATTTTTCCGCCGTCAAGCACGATGATACAGTCCGCGTCTTTAACAGACGAAATGCGCTCAGCGATGATAATTTTCGTAATTTCTGCAAAATGCGTGCACAGATTCTCTTTGACTTTCGATTCGGTTGCAGTGTCGAGCGCACTGGTGCTGTCGTCAAGAATAAGAATTTTCGGCTTTTTTAAAAGCGTGCGCACAATGCACAGCCGCTGTTTTTGTCCGCCTGAAAGATTGACGCCGCCTTGTCCGAGCAGGGTTTGGTAGCCGTCGGGAAGGGACGTGATAAAGGAATGAGCGTCCGCAATTTTTGCGGCATCTTGTATTTCATCAAAAGACGCCGCTTTATTCCCCCAGCGTAAGTTCTCTTCGATTGTGCCGGTAAAAAGCGTGTTTTTTTGCAAAACCAATGCAGCGCCTGAACGCAGATTTTTTAGCGCGTACGTTCTCACGTCAACGCCGCCGACTTTGACGGTGCCCGATGAAACGTCGTACAAGCGCGGAATGAGCTGTACTAAAGTCGTTTTTGCCGCTCCCGTCCCGCCGATAATACCGACTGTTTGTCCGCTTTTGATTCGCAGATTTATGCCGCTTAAAACCTCGTTATCGGAGTCCGCCGCATACCGAAACGAAACATTTTCAAACTCGACCGAACCGTCTTTGATTTCGCTCAGCGCGTCTTTGCATTCGGTGAGCGAAGTTTCTGCGTTCAGGACTTCAAGAATGCGCTTAACGCTTGCGCGGGCAAGAACGATTCCGATAAAAACCATGCCGATTATCATCAGCGCCATAAGGATCTGCCACACGTAACTTAAAAAACTCACAAGTTCGCCTGCTTTCATCGAGCCGAAGACGACCATGCGCCCGCCGAACCACAGGCTTGCGATAATCGACGAATACACAACCAACTGCATAATCGGCATTAAAAAAATAACGACGCTTTCGGCGCTCAGTTGGGCTTTCCGCACTGCGTCCGCCGCTTTTTTAAATTTTTCGTTTTCAAAGTCTCCCCGCACAAAGGACTTAACAAGTCTCAGCGCACGGAGACTTTCTTGTACCGTCCTGTTCATCGTGTCGTACTTGATAAGCATTACTTCAAACCGCGGATGCGCTGTACGCGCAATAACAAAAATCGTAAGCGCAAGAATGGGAACGGCGCACAAAAAAATGAGGGCAAGACGCGCATTTATAAAAAATGCCGCCGTCGTCCCCAAAATGAGCATAAAGGGGGCGCGGAAGCAAATGCGCACAATCATCATGTAGATGTTTTGCGCGTTTGTAACGTCCGTTGTAAGGCGCGTTACCAGCGACGCTGTCCCGAACGTATCTGTATTGGCAAAGGAAAAGTTTTGGATTGCAGCGAATACGTTCCGCCGCACATTGCGCGAAAATCCGACGGCAGCAGACGCGCCGAGTTTTGCGCCTAAAACGCCGGTAAAAAGCGCCGCCGCCGCGCATACCGTCATTACCAGTCCTTTTTGCAGCACGAAACTAAGGTCTCCGTTTGCAATGCCTGTATCTATTATGTCCGCTGTCAAAAGCGGAATGAGGGTTTCAAGCACGACTTCGATAACGACGAGCACGGGACACAGCAGCGTATAGGCTTTGCAGCGCATTTCAAGTCCTGAAAGCAGCGTGTGCAGCGATTTTTTTATTGAGCGCATAAATTCGCTTATTTCCTGCCGTAATTGCGTTTAACTTTTTTGGTCGTCGTCATTGCAAGCGGCTCTTTTAAAATCGTGATTTTTGAAATTTTTGCGTACGGCATTTGATTTTTATTGACGCGCGCAACGATTTCGCTCACCGCGCCTCGCACTTTCGCCTCATCCGCGCCGGCTTCATTTCCGCGCGTTATGCCGAGCCGCTCATACACCGCGTCCGACGGATATATCAACGCTTCGATTCCCTCCGCATTTGTCGCTTGATTTTCGACATAGCCCTGCACCGTAATTTGTTCAATATCGTCAAAAAGCGCAAAGGCGTTTTCAATTTCTTCGGGAAAGATATTTTTTCCGCCTTCGGTAACGATGACGTTTTTCGCCCGTCCTGCAAGAGTCAAATAGCCCTCTCCGTCAAGTTTTCCTAAGTCGCCGGTCTTAAACCAGCCGTCTTCTGTAAAAACCGCCGCAGTTTCTTGGGGCATATTGTAATATCCTTTCATCACCATCGCCCCTTTTACCTGCACTTCGCCGATTCCTCGCGCGTCCGGCTCTGCAATACGCATTTCCATGTGCGGAAAAAAATACTGTCCCACGCTTTCGACTTTAAAATGCTCAACAGGATTAAGCGTGATAATCGGGGAGGTTTCAGTCAGTCCGTAGCCCTGCACAAAGTCAATGCCCAGTTCGTTGTATTTTTTAAAGACGCTTGCAGTTAAAGGCCCGCCGCCGCAGATTGCAATGCGCAGCGTTCCGATTCCCGCTTTTTGCAGCAGAGAACCGAACATTTTTTTTCCAGGATTGACCTTAAAAATCTTCTTAACAAGATAGGAAACGCCCATCAGCATACGGACGACTGCATACGCAGCAATGCCCTTCGCTTTAATTCCTTTGATGATTCCCGCCATCAATTTATTGAATAAAAGCGGTACGCCGAGCAGCATCGTAATTTTTCCGTCTTTGAGTTCTTTTAGCATTTTTTGGGCAGCCATCGACTGTGCGAACACGACTTCCGCGCCGACTGAAAGCGCTTCGATAAAAACTGCAAGCATCGTATACGCATGATGAATGGGAAGGAGCGCGTAAAAGACGTCGGTAGGATAGAGTTTCATGCGCGTTTGCGCGATATAGCAGTCAGAAACAAGATTTTTATGCGTCAGCATAACGCCTTTCGGATTTCCCGTTGTGCCCGACGTAAAAAGAATTGCCGCAAGGTCTTCGCAGTCAAGTTTTTCTGCCGGAAAGGTACGCTCCGACTGTAAAGACAGCGCATAGCGCTCCGTATCTTTTTTGCAAAGAGAGTAAATGCGCGCGCCCGACGGATTTTTATCAAAATAGGCGATTTTTTCTTCGTCCACAAAAAAGAAACGCGGCTTGGAGGCGGCAAGCAGATTGCCGATTTCTTCGTTGTGCAGTCCGTAATCAATCGGAACGATTACGCAGCCTGCAAACAAGGCTGCAAGGTAGACTGCCGCCCACTCTGGAGAGTTTTTTCCGCTGACGGCAATTTTGTCTCCTTTTTGGACGCCGTTTGCACACAGCCAGTTTGAAAGCCGCTGCACTGCGTCGAATGTTTCTTTATACGTCAGCGTGTTCCGCAACGGGGTAAACTCCGTAAAACATGGGCGTTCCGGAAAACGCTTGCAGGAAATCTTGAACATTTCAGGAAGCGTCGGCCATTCTCCGAAAAAGTCTTTTCCTTTATATTCATCCAAAAACGCCCACGGCAATTCCGCTTTTTTCATAGAAACCTCGATCAAGTGTAGTTCAGCTATTATACCCGCATTTGCAGACTGACACAAATAATCGCGCACAGCGGAGAATGGAGTTTGAAAGATTTGACGGGGTTTGGGCAGAAGCGGTAAATCCAGACGACAATGTTAAATCTGCCGAAGATGATTTATTCTGTTCGCCGTGCTATACTTCTGCCATGACGAATACGACGACGATGCCGGACAAAAACGCATTTGCGGCACAAATGCTGAACTTTATCGAAAAAAGTCCGTGCAATTTTTACGCGGTAAAAAACTTTGCCGACGAATTGACGGCGGCGGGATTTACTCGCCTTCACGAAAATCACGCGTGGCAGCTTGAGCGCGGCAAAAATTATTTTGTAACGCGCAATTCTTCTTCCATTATATCGTTTAAGCTGCCGGAAAAACCATTTAAGGGCTTTTTGCTTTGCGCATCTCACAGCGATTCTCCGTGTTTTAAGGTAAAAGAAGGCGGCGGCATTGCGGCGGAAAAGCGGTACGTAAAGCTGAATGTCGAAAAATACGGCGGAATGATTATGGCTCCGTGGTTTGACCGTCCGCTTTCCGTTGCAGGAAGGCTTATCTGCAAAGCGCAGGGCAGGCACGACGGACAAGACGGAGGCGCCGGAAACGCAAGCAAACTTGAGCAGCGGCTCGTCAACATTGAGCGCGACCTTGTGATGATTCCGAATCTCGCCATTCACATGAGTAAGGATGCGCCTTCGGCAAACGGGTTCAACGTTCAGGAGAATATGCTGCCGATTCTTTCGTGCGGCGGCGCGGCGCAGGCGGATTTGAATGCGCGCGGCGGACTTTTACATCTTGCGGCGGCGGAAGCGGGAGTCGCGGAAGACGACGTTCTTTCATTCGACTTATACGTGTACAACCGCGACAAGGGGACGTTTTGGGGGGCGGAAAATGAATTTATCGCAAGCCCTAGATTGGACGACCTTGAGTGCGCGTTTACGACGTTTCAGGCGTTTTTGGATGCGCAAAATGACGAATATGCAGTCGTCCACTGCGTTTTCGATAACGAGGAAGTCGGAAGTTTGACGCAGCAGGGAGCGGATTCTACATTTTTGCGCGATACGCTTGAGCGGCTGTGCGCCTCTTTCAACATGGGAAGCGGAGCATTGAACCGGCTGCTTGCCGACAGTTTTATGGTCAGCGCGGACAACGCTCATGCAGTCCACCCGAATTATGCGCAGGTTGCAGATCCCGTAAACCGTCCCTTTGTAAACGGCGGCCCAGTCATCAAGTTCAATGCGGCGCAAAAATATACGTCGGATGCGGTGAGCGCGGCGGTCTTCAAAACCGCCTGCCGGAATGCGGGCGTGCCGTTTCAAATCTTTACCAACCGCTCCGACATGGCAGGCGGCTCGACGCTCGGCAATATCAGCGCGCGGCACGTTTCCATTCCTTCCGTTGATATCGGCATTGCGCAATGGGCGATGCACTCGCCGTTCGAAAGCGCGGGCGCAAAAGACCCCGAATTGATGCGCAAGGCGATAAAAGAATATTATGAAATACACTGGAGGCTGTATGAATGACTGCATTTTTTGCAAAATCTTGAAAGGCGAACTGCCGTGCATGAAAATCTATGAGGACGAGCGCACGATGGCGTTTTTGGACATCGCCAAAGACGTTGACGGGCATATTCTCGTCATTCCCAAAAAGCACGTTACGAACATCTTCGATGCCGACTACGAAACGCTTTCGCACGTCATGAACACCGTCAAAAAGATCGGCGCACATCTTACGGAAAACTGCGGCTACGAGGGGATGAACATCTTGAACGCCAACAACGAATGCTCAGGTCAAACCGTTTTCCACCTGCACATTCACATCATTCCCCGTAAACGAGACGACGGCGTTGCAGGCTTTCCGAAATTTACCGGAGCAAAAATACCGCTTGAAGAAATGTGCGAACGATTGAAGATGGGTTAAGGCAGGACGGCGGATGTTTGTTATAGTGTTTGAATGACTTAATTGCCTGCCGTCTGCCAGAGTTTTGTGGGGCATTTTTATTATTTTAAAAAAATCAACAAAAAAAATGTGCACCACCGGCTCACACAAATAACCGGCACCAGACCACAAAACAAAAAACATACA
>CAUTOZ010000034.1:0-22290 GCA_963539635.1 uncultured Treponema sp. | reverse complement strand
TTGACCTGCAGCTTAAAATCACCGGCGAAGAAATGCGCCTCCGCACCGGACGCACTGTCAAAGTCCTTGCCGAAAGCATCAGCCGCGACAGCCCCGATGAACTGCTGGGCAAAACTGAACAAGACGAACGCGTTGCTTTTGCCGCCCCCCCAAGCCTTATCGGACAGTTTTGCGAAGTGTATATTGAGGCTCTTTCCGGTAACACATTTCGGGGCAGACTGGGCAAGGAGTAGGGCGGGCGGTTGCTATTGAGTTTAACAGTCTTAACTGGGTGCCGCCCTATCAAGTTTGTCTCTGACAAACTTGGGAAAAAGATGTGTAGGGGAGGGGGCAATCTGCTTGCCGCAGACGGAAGCTTCGTTAAGTCTTTCAGATTATGTTTTACCCTCCACTCAACAAACTCGGTTTTCCCCCAAGTTTTGCGCATGCAAAACTTGCAGCGGACGGCAACTGCGTTAAGTCTTTCAAGCGCAGTTTTTCCCGTCCGCCGTTACTTTAGCGGGAGGAGCTTTGCGGGGTCTTGGGCAGTGCCGTTTAGTCGAATTTCAAAATGCAGATGACTGCCGGTCGCCGCCCCCGTTTTGCCGACGTTGCCGATGATTGCGCCGCCGTTTACGGAGTCCCCTTTTTTTACCTTCGTTTGCGAAAGGTGTGCGTAGGTGCTGGTCATGCCGCCGCCGTGATTGATAACAATGTAATTGCCGAAAATCGCGTTGCCGTGCACACAGAGGCTCACCGTTCCGCCCTTGCAGGCAAAAACCGGCTCGCCTTCGGGGGCTGCAAGGTCAATTCCCTTGTGGAATTTCCAGCGGCCGTACACGGGACTGACTCGATAGCCGAATGCGCTTGATACAACCGCTTTTTTTAGGGGCATACGAAGCGACGAGTCCAAAAAAAACGCTCGCTGAGTTGACGTAAACCGTCCGCCTAAAATGAGTTGTGCCTCTCTGCCGTTTATGCTGAATGTTTCGGCGGCGGCACTATCTGAGGCGGTTTCTTTTGCGCACAAAATTTCCAATTCCGATTCCGGCTTTACAAAAACAAAAAGTCCCTTTACCGACGGAATAACCAACTGCCGCCCTTCAAGATTGGACTTGCTGCTAGAAATTCCGTTCAAGGTTGCAATCGTATCGTAAGGAATTCCCGTTGCGCTGGCGACGATAAACAAATTGTCGTCTTTTTGCGGCGTATACGCATAAAATTCAATTTGCTGCGCTTTCCCGCGCGCCGCTGCCATATCGTTTGCCGCACACAACTCTTCAAGCGCAAAAAAAGCCGCATCCTTGTGCGAAAACTTTTCAATGACGGGAAGAGCAGTTTTATCAATAACAACGAGGGACTGGACAGGCGGTTCGGAAGAAGGCGTATCGCCGTCAACTGCATTTTCAGCATACAAGAAGACGGTATAAGTCAGCAGGATGACTGCACAGGCATTTTTGTGAAAACCGCTAGCGCAGATTTTTAATTTCATTGTCCTGCAAAAGATTTGACACAAGCGCACACAAAATGACGGCGGTGCCGAGTGCAAGGAGGGTAAAAAGACGCATTCCGCCGAGTAAGAGGAAGTAAGACGCGGTAAGTCCCGCCAAGAGAATCAATACGATGAAAGTGCGCCGTACGGTTGTTTTAATGGGCGTTTCTCGGATTTTTTTTACGAAAAGAGCGAGCAAAAGAAGTGCGCATGCAGTCAACACGAACGCACTGTAGACTTTCGGCGCCGCAGCGGCGAATTTCCACAGCGGAAACACCATTATGAATGCCGCCCCCATGCACAGCAATGCGAGCGCCGTTATTTTTGCGGCGGAAGACGCATACGCTCCCAGCGTTGAAAACATATTTTTTTTCATTCCATTCATGCTGTTGCCTGTGTTCATCTTTCCTGTAATTCCATATACCGTCCGGAATCCGTGTCGGCAGTTTCCGGACAGAAAAAACCAAAACGGCAGGCTCTAAAATGAAACCTGCCGTTCCTCAAACGGCAATCGCTAGTACGCGATTGCATCCGTCGGACACACTGCCGCACACGCGCCGCAGCTTATGCAGGAATCCGCTTCGATTACCCGCTTATCGGCGGCTTCGGAAATGGCTCCGACCGGACATTCCGGCTCGCAAGTCCCGCAGTTCGTGCATTTGTCCGCTTCAATAACATACGCCATAGTATGCTCCTTAAAAATAGTCTGATACGGATAGTACACTATTGAGACGCTTTCCGCAACAAAGGAAAAAACGCCTTTCCAGTCAGCACAATGAGGGACGAGACGCGCCCTTTTTTGAAATATCTTGTCTTGCTTATTAAAAAAAATAACGGTACATTGCCGTTCGGTTAGCACAACCAAACCGGCGGGGCACGGGCTTCGGCGGAGATATAATCTTTTATGGAGGACTTTATTATGCAGTGCAAAATCAGCAAAGTTGTGGGACGTGAAATTATCGATTCGCGCGGAAACCCGACGGTAGAAGCTGAAGTTTTTTTGGAAAACGGCGTAAGCGCCTTGGGAGCGGCTCCGAGCGGAGCGTCAACCGGCGAGTTTGAAGCGCTTGAACTGCGCGATGGAGATAAATCCAAATTCGGCGGAAAAGGCGTCAGCAAGGCTGTTGCAAATATCAACGGAGAAATAAATAAACTGTTGTGCGGCATGGACGCATCCGACATCTACGCAATCGATGCGGCAATGCTCAAAGCTGACGGCACAAAAGACAAGTCAAAACTCGGCGCAAACGCGATCCTTGCAGTTTCCATCGCCTGCGCTCGCGCGGCATCGGTTGCGCTGAACATTCCGCTGTACCGCTTTTTGGGCGGCGTAAACGGCTGCATTCTCCCTGTTCCGATGATGAATATTCTCAACGGCGGCGCACACGCTGCAAACACCATCGATTCACAGGAATTCATGATTATGCCGATGGGCGCGCCGTCTTTCAAAGAAGGCTTGCGCTGGTGCACGGAAGTCTATCACACGCTTGCCGCAATTCTTAAAAGCAAGGGACTTTCGACGGCAATCGGAGATGAAGGCGGATTTGCGCCGGACATCAAGACTGATGAAGAAGCATTCGGCTACATCATCGAAGCGATTGAAAAAGCGGGCTACAAGCCGGGAACGGATTTTGTGCTTGCGATGGATGCCGCTTCCAGCGAATGGAAAGGCTCTAAAAAAGGCGAATACCACTTGCCGAAGAGCGGAAAGAACTTTACTTCGGCGGAACTTGTCGCGCACTGGAAGGCGCTCACCGATAAATATCCGATTTACTCGCTTGAAGACGGATTGGACGAAGAAGACTGGGAAGGCTGGCAGCTTTTGACAAAAGAACTTGGCGGAAAAGTGCAGCTTGTCGGCGACGACTTGTTCGTTACCAATCCGGAACGCCTTAAAAAAGGCATCGAAAATGGAAGCGCGAACTCCATTCTTATTAAGCTCAACCAAATCGGCACCATTTCCGAAACGCTTGAAGCAATCAGAATGGCGCATAAAGCGGGCTACACGGCTGTCGTTTCCCACCGCTCCGGCGAAACGGAAGATACCACGATTGCCGACCTTGCTGTTGCAATCAATGCGCGCCAGATCAAGACCGGCGCTCCGAGCAGAAGCGAACGCGTTGCAAAATACAATCGTCTTATCCGCATTGAAGAAGAACTCGGTGCGCATGCCGCGTATGCCGGAAAGAGCGCGTTCAACACAAAGCGCTAAATCTAAAAAGCGGGCCGGTGCGGTGTACTGCATGAGCGCACCGGCTGTCAAATGAAACGCTGTCCGGTTTACGGAACTGTCTGCGAGCCGGTCGGCGTTTTTTTTAACACGCAGAAAAATATTTTCGTTTGTTTGCATTTTTTATCCGTCTGCAAACTATTTATCTGTGTTCAAAAAGCGGGGATTACGGCAGCTCATACAATTTTGTGCAAAATGAAAAACGGGTAAACCTGTTCTTTTGGTGCCGCTTCCCTTGAAATACGATTTTCTAAATCATGCTCTGTGTGCGATTTAGATTTTCAGACCTGTTCGATAATGGAGTTCTCAAAACAGGTACAGTGTTTATGCGGCAGATATGAAGTGCATAGTCTAATAAACTGATTACGGTATTTTAACGGTATAGATTTGGTGCATTTGGATTTTTAGTATCGTACCGGGACGGTATGCAAAAGGCGACAGCGGGAATAAGAACGGAAGAATCTGCACCGTGCGGAGGCAGACGGCGCATATTCTACAAAATACCAATTTGTTCCAGTCAATTTTGCCTATTTTTAAGCAGCACAAACAATTTCATGTGCGGTGCGGAAGTCGCTCATTCCTGTATTTTCTTTTTTGCAGTCAGCCGCGTATTTACAGTCCCTGCGTCTCAGAGCTTGTACGAAGGTGCCCCGACACGGCGTCTTCTAATTCCGTACCCGCAAAATAAAAAACTCCGCCTTAAAGTATATCTTTAAGACAGAGTTTGTATTCCGCGGCAAAAATCACATTCCTTCCGAGAGGAGTTTATCCAAATATTTGTGCATTGAACCGATGACGTTCAAAATGGTGTATGTATCCCGTACGGAAGAATTCGCTTTTGAAAGAGCAGAAAAACCTTCCGATACTGCATTGACCTCTTCCCGAACGGCATGCGTAATTTCGGAAAGCGCGTTGCCCGACATACTGAGAGAGTTTGCATTATTTTTAAAGTTTTCAAGCACAGATTCCAGAGAAATATTGAATTGTGAAATAAGCGTCGTAAATTCATTCATCTGATTATTGACTCGTTCCACTGTAATTTCAAAATTTTTTATGCTGTCCGTAATTTGTTTGGCAAATTCACCGGTTTGTCCTGCTAGTTTATGCACTTCGTTTGCGATAATTTTGAATCCTGCGCCGAATGAACCTGCGTGCGCAGCCTCAATGGAAGCATTTATTGCAAGAACATTGGTTTTATCCACAACTTCCTGAATGCTGCCGGTTATGTCGGTAACTTTTTTCGTTTGTTCTTTTAATTCTTTAAAAGAATTGGCAAGAAAAGCGGCGTTTTTTGAAGCGTCGTCAATCTCGCTAACGCGCTGTTCTATCTCCTGCTTCAAATTGTCGTTTGCAGTCAAAATGCCGCCCATCATCGAGTCAATCTGTTCGGCATGGGAAGCGGTCGATTGACTTGTCGCCTCCATCTCCTCAAAGGCATTGACAATGGATTGTAAGCCGTCGAATACGCTGTCCATTGCATCCTGCAAAATCTTGAATGAATTAGTCGTTACAGAAGAAACGGTGATGCTTTTGTTGTAACCGATAGCGAAACTTTTTAGCACATCTTCGTAATTGCTGATTTGCTCTTTAATATCCATAAAACGCCACGCTAACTCAATATATCTACGCCGCAACGTAAAGCTGACAGCCAATCTAAAAAGTCGTGAATAGCTTCTCCCTTATACAGTGCGCCATGTTGAGGTGCAAGAATATCGGGATTGAGACGGCGGACGCGGTCGCACCATTTGCGCACAATCGAATTGGACGCCATATACCGCTTATGGAACCCTTCGATAAGCGGTACGTGTTTTGCAAAATTTTCTACAAATACCGTCTCGTCCCCGTCATCAAATACAGCCGCTCCAATATCGCCGGTAAAAAGAATGCGGGAGCGCACATCATACAGATTAAATTGCCCTGGAGAATGCATGAAATGAGCGGGGACGCATTCAAAAGTGTCTCCGGACGGGAGTCGAATCGGCATTCCTTCATCGACAATCGGAATGATACGCGAAATATCGACAATACCAAAATGCGGCAGAAAGCGTACCCACAGCGACGAAATGTAGAATTTAGCTTTTGTAACGCCCATCCACAGCGCAATACCGGAAGATACGTCTGGATCCTGATGCGAATAAAAAATTGCGTCTATATTGTTGATTGAAATATACCGGCTGACTGCAGAAACGACGCGCGCAAAAATATGAACTCCGCCCGGGTCGAGCAGTATGCCGCGGTTATGATTGATAATGAGGTACTGCATTGTCTGTATCTCTGTATCTTCATCGCCCTTCCTGGCGCCGAGCCATATGAATTTATGGTCTGAGTCTTCATACAAAATACGACCGTTGCGGTCTTCGTCATTTATCATATGAAAACTATAACAAAACGCCAGTTATTTGTAAATATATGAGCGGGGAATATCCACAGCAGGAGCGCGAAAGAGTGTCTAACGGAGGCGGCGCAGGCGCCGGCAGAAAAATAAAAGCACCTTTTTATCCAACATTGTATGATTTCAATGTAAGGGAATGACGACAGAAACGTTGTTTTTGTTTTAACTGCGGTTTGAAGTCCTCCTGTTGAATGAATTTATTGGAAAAGCCTATATTTATCATAGTCAACGCATTTTTTTGCACAAGAGAAGATTTGCATAAAATCGGGACAAAATATTTTGCGGCCATCATTTTTTGCCGCTGTACTTGTCTATTGCGCTCACAAAGCGCTTTTACGCCGAATATGACTCCTAATCCACCGGTTTATTCTGTTTTGGAGACAGTCGAGGCTGTTTTTCAGAGCAGAGGACTATAACCGTTCCTCGTTATGTTTTGCGCCTATTATGCAAAGGCTCGGTTGTAAGTGCGTACCGGCACTCGTATCGTCGTCAGAGCAGATTCGGTATGCGCTGAAAATATCATACATACCGTTTATCTGCCGCTTTATGCAGCGGAGGGGACTGCGTTTTATCACTGCGTTCACTCACATTCAAATGGATGTATTTCTGTTTTTCTCTCCCATTCATACACCGTATTGCCGTTCAACAAAACGCAGGCAGACGGGACAGCGCTCTATTATTTGCGCGCATTTTTGTGCGTCTGCCCGCTGTCTATCCGTGCGTCGGGGATATGGTGATTCTGCGGCAAAACTTAGAGCGGAGCAGAGCGCCGTAGAAGCTTTCAAACATTGTTTTGCGACCCGCAGTGCAACCCGCCGCGCCGTTTTAAAACAGTTTAAACTTTTTCAATGCGTCGGCTGCTTCCTGCGGAACGGAAATTCCAGCTTTTTCAAGCGCGTCGGTTGCCGCATTGCTCGCTGCGTTTTTCAACTGCTTTTCGATTTCCGCTTTTTTTGCTTCTAACTGCGCTTCAAGAGCGGCGACTTGCTTTTTCTGAGCCTTGACCGCATCCTCTATCGACGTAAACTGCAGCAGAGCGTCCGTCGCGCCGCCTGTTTTTTCGGACAGCAGTGCGGCAACTTGTTTTTGCGCGTCTTTTGCAATTTCTGTCAGTTCGCTCGTTACCGCGGCGGTTATCGGAGACGCCAATTGTTCGACCAAACGTTCGGGATTCAGTATTTCCACATCGACCGTGCCGTCCGCGGTTCGCCGTACCGTAAAGCCGATGTTGAGCTGCGTGATGCCTGAAATCGCCTTTTTGTAGATTTCACACACTTTTGCCGGTTCAAAATCAATGCCGGTCATTTCGGAAACGCTCATTGCAAGTGCGCCGCCGGCAGAAAAACTGCCGTCCGTATCCGCCGCAAAATCCGCGCGAATGTCGGCAGCAGACTTAAACGCAAATATGCCCGCGTTCAAGTCAAGCGGGTAGCCGTCTCCTGTATAATCCGCCGTGATAAGCGGTGCGGAAGAGTTTTTTCGTAAGTCAAGCACAGCGTGCGCCGCATTCGCGTGGGAGCCGATTTTAAAATCCGCCGAAAGTTTTGTCGGTTTCCCGCGCACATCTTGATTGTTCGAAATCTCTTCAGCGACAGCCTTAAAAAGCAGACTGTCGGAATTGCGCTCGTAACCGGAAGCCGCCGCCCGTTCAATGAGGAATTTAGGCACGCGGTCTGCCTTGTAGTAAACGGTGCGCCCCTTTTGACGGCGCGGCGCCTTTTTTGTCGATTTTTTCGCCGCTTTCTTTTTCGCACTCCCTTGAGCGTTCGCCCGCGCCGTCTGCGCTGCGTCAATCGCCTTTTCTGCGTAGGGCGCGTATTTTCCCAGCAGTTCGTACATCATCGAGCGGACGGCGTCGTTCATAATCTGCCGTAAGCCTGCCGGAGAAAAGGTCTTTTTCAGCATATCGATTTTGCCGTCAACCAGTTTCATATCCGCTTTGACCGCCGCCTGCAAGTCTTTTGCATAATTTTTGACGGCGGCAGCGTCTTCTGCAATCCCGTCGGAGGCGGTTTTTATTTTGCCGGACAACTCGTTCCCCGAATCAATCGCCTTTTTGACTGTCTCAAGCGAGTCTTTGAGTTGAACGGGGTCTTTGACTGCTGCCCAGTCGGTTTTGACCAATTTTTCTACGCTTGACGATAAATCCTTTACCGATGTTTCAAATTCCTTCGGTGCAGACTGCCATTTTTCTGCTCTTGAAAGCGCGTCTTCGCTGATTTTCTTTGCTGTGTCCGGCGATTTTAATTCACTTTGAATATCACTCAATAATTTTTCAGGATTATAATCCGCGAACATCGCCTTGAGCTGCCTGACCGCACTGTCAGCAAGTTCCTTTTTATCGAAGCCGGCAATTTTTCCGTCCTGTTTTTTGGGTTTTTGCTTTTTTTCCGGCAGCGCGCCAGAAGTCTTTCTGTCCGTATCGAGCGCAACGCCGGTAACTTCCATGTTTTCCGCATCGAATTTGCCGCGCAAAAGTTCCGTCAAATTGAAGTCAAAATGGATTTTGTCAATGGCAAACAGATTTTTCATCGGCGAATCTTTGTTCGCCTGCTCAAGTCCGCGCACTTCAAGCGAGGACTTAAAAATCTGTAAATCGACTTTTGCAATGTCGGTTTTCGCATTAAAAATTCCCTGCATTGCGGATACCATCGCCTTTTTGACGACGATATTTTTAAACAGCGTAACGCACATGCCGACTGCCGCCGCAAAAATGACGACGGCAAAAAGCGGAATGAATTTGACGCCCGCCTTTTGCGTTTTAATTTGCTTTGCAAGCGTTTTAAACTTTGCCGCGTCGCTTTTAGACACGTCCGCATTCAAATTGACTGCAAGAACATCGCGTCCTTTTTTGTCTTTTGCCGGAGCAAAGTGCGCTTTGATAAAGTCCGAATCCGCCTGAATATAGATTTTTTTCAAAATCTTTCTATTAAATTCTTTTTCCGTGTATTGCTTTTTGAACATTCGCGGTAGTTTTTTTGCCGGAACCGTTTTTACATTCTTTTCCATTTTTGCCGTGTCGCCGCTGTTTATCGTAGTCAATGTATCGTCTGTCATAGTTTCCTGCCTTCCGTACGGGTAAAATCTATTCGTCCTGTAATTTTTCCGCGATTTTTGCAATCAACGGGAGCCGATAAAGCGCTTTGAGGATTTTTGAGTCGTTGAAATGCGGTGCAAGGTATTTCCGCCACGCTTTGATTCCGAAAAGACTTAAAACAAAAAGGGGAATGTACAAGACAAGCCCGCATAGCAGCGAGCCGCACACAATCGAATTGTTAAAGCGCGTAAAGCCGACAAAGGGCATATCAAGCAGCGCGGAATACATATTTTCAAGCGGTTTGAATGTCAGCGCCGCGTAGCCGACCGCGTCAAAAAGTCCGTCTCCGAGCGGGGCAATGAGCGTGCCGAGCAGCAAGGCGATAAAATACCCCGATTTATTGAACCTGACGAACAAAAAAAAGACGAACAGCAGATACCACAGCGCGTTCGTCTTTGGCATAAAGCCGAGCAAGGCTCCGATGCAAAATGAATTGGCAATTTGGTCTGGTTTTGAGTTCGCATTCAAAACTTTGGTGAAATTAACGATATGCTTGAGCATGATTCCTCCGTTTGTACAAGCGATAGTCGATTATAGCCGAATGAAATACCGTTTGCAAACAAAGTTTATTTAATGAGGAATTGGGAATGCATAACTACGAATTGCGCATTACAAATTCCTAATTAAGACTTCCTGCTTCCTAATTAAAATTTCCGCCTCCCGCAGCGGAAAATAATTTTATTCGAGGGGCATTTTATCAAATAATTTGCAGCGTGTCATAAGACGGTAAATGGCGAATCATGCGATACGGGAGAATGTTCAAATTGCGCTTGCAAATTGGTCATCTTTTTCAACGGCAAAAACGCTTATTCAGGCAATGGACGCTCGGCTTTGCGTTCACTGCATAAAAGACGAAAAAGAAGAACTTTTGCTCCGTCCTGTACGGCTTATTTATGCGTGGGATAATTGGTATCTTTTGTATATAAATGAAGATTATCGCGATAACAGTGATTTTCATATTGAAAAACTTGAACAATTTACAAAAATCCGTACGGCAAGGAAGGCGAAAAGTCTGTGCATAAAAGATATTGTGGATACGCTTTCTAAATATTCCGCTCCTTGTCTCGGCGGACAAAATACGCGCGTTGAATGCACAAAAGAATATGGGGATGTGCTTTACGTCGATATTCGCGGTATCGGAGATGATTTTCATCTTGCCTATCGCCGCCTGCCCGACGGAGCACTTGCGTTTGTCAAAAACGAGCGGACGATGCTGCATGGTCATGTTTTGGAAACGATACTGGCTGATGATGACGATATGACCGACTATGTTCGTCGGGCGGTAAGTCCGTTATGTTATTCAAATACCTTTCTCTGCCCCTAACCAAACAACGAATTTAGTTTACCCAAAACTCGGGCGGACTACAAAATCTGTGAATGCTTCTAAATGCAGCATTTGTAGTCTGCGAGATTACAAGGCGGATAAGAGTATGCGTTGTCATAGTTTTAGAGCGGAGCGGCAGTTATAGTCGGGAACAAAAGCCTGCGCCGGATTGTAGTGGAAATGCCGCACGGCATTGAAACGAAAAGCCGGTTACGAACCCCGGCTGCGCCCAATAACTGCCAATTCCCCATTTTCTTGCCAGTATCTGCCCTTTTTTGTATAGTGCGCACATGGATTTTATGCAAGTTCTCGGCTATGCCGCTTCGTTTATCATTTTTATTTCGTTGACGATGAAATCGATTGTCAAACTGCGCATTTTGAATGCGGTCGGCTGCGTCGTGTTTGTGATATTTGCGCTTAAAACAAACTCTTTGCCGGCAGTCGTCATGAATATTGGGATTGTCCTTATCGATATATATTACTTATACGCCATCGTGCGGACAAAAGACACGTTTGAAATCGTTGAAGTGCACAAAGACAACGACATTGTGCGCTATTTTTTTGAAAAGAATAAGGAGGAAATGACGGCCCTGTTCGGCGAGGACGCGCTTTCAAGCGGAGATTCCGCTGCGTTTTTTTTCCGCAACAATGATATTGCAGGGCTGCTTGCTTATTCGATACAGAGGACGGGAACGGAGAAGCGCGCGCTTATCACAGCGGATTTTGTTGTTCCAAAATACCGCGACCTTGCAATCGGCAGGCGTTTTTTTGTCGAAGACGTCAGCTTCTGGAAAGAAAGAGGATGCTCGTCTCTTGCGTCAAAGAACGCGTCCAACGTCCACGTTTCATATCTGAGGCGGCTCGGCTTTATCTTTGATTCAGAAGAGCATATATGGAAGAAAAAAATCTAAATTCGAAGTTTGATGCGCTTTCTTTGTATAAACACGACTGATAAATCGCCGCACAATGTACTATCGCAGATGATTTTGGAAGAAAGACGGGCAGGACTGACGGGAAAAGTGCAAAAAGTGAGGATTGTTATCCGCTGTATGAGGGGCCTAAAAAACGTGCCGTGTAGACAATCATTTTGCTCTCCACTACAGTCGCCGTAATTTCTGGCGGAAGGCTTTTGCCGCGTATTGTACAAAACAGCCGCCGCCGTTCCAAGATAACCCGTTTTCAAAAGTATTCCTATCTAAACAGGTTTTATCATGCACTAAGGAACGAATTATGATGCTCAAAACTGTAAAGACGGCATTAAAACTTGCCGCAATTGTTTGCTGCGCTGCCTCCTGCAAGCAAAATCTCCTTTCTGAACCCGACTTAAATAAAATTGCGCGTTCTTCTAATGGCACTGGGGGTGCTGTCGTGTTTGATGCCGGGGAGGTGGACTGGAGGACTGGCGACGAATGAAAGCTGCATTCGTTTTTTGTGCAATTTTTTTGCTGCCGTCCGCGCTGTCTGCAAAAATCGTTTTACATGCGACAAAAGCTGCCTTTATTGAAGGCGTTACCGAATCCGTTGAAAATGCAAACAGACACGGCGTGTATCCTGTCAAATTGACATGGGATGCGGCAGGTTCTGTGTGCGATGTGTATCGAGCCGACAGCGCGGACGGCATCTTTGTACCGATTACTCAAGGGATTGCTTGTGCCGGACGCGGCGAATATATTGATGCAAACGAAAATGCCGCGCCTGAACAAGTTTTCTTCTATAAAATAAAGTGTAGGGCAGAAGAATCTGCTGCAATTCAAGGATACGGCGCTTTGACTCAGGAGACGTATATGCAAGTCTATAATCGGAATATCGTTGCTTCTCATTCAAAATTGACTTTAATGTTTAAGCGCATTGCGCTGCAAAAGCTTGGTAAAGAGGGTGCAGACGGCGATATATCGGGAGCGTTGTCCTATCATGCAAAAATACAGGGACTTTCCGGCACGGTTATAATCCGGTACGATAATTATTCCGACGCGGAACATTGGGTTTTAACCGGCAATACGAATATTAAAGCGAATATTTTTGCCAATGGCAAAATGTACGGAACTATTTTGTGCGGCGGAATGTACCCAGGAGCGGTTGATTACAGCAGGATTGTCATTCGAAAAGGAGCTGCTGCAGGCGGAGCCTACGTCGTAATGCCTGAAGGGTTTCCCTCTGGTAATGTTTTGTGGAACGCGCTCGCGTCGGAAGATACGGGGGTTGCCGATGCGGAAGAGATATGAGAGGCGCTTGCCCGCTGATATACGGAGACAGACCGAATTATGAAGACTTGTTCGAGAACTTTGTTTTTGAACAGGTTTATTTTTATTAGACGGCAGATAAGGTTTTTCATCTCTGCTGTTACATGACAATACATGGAGTTTAATATGAAAAAAGCGTTTTTCGTGATGCTTGCCGCATTCGTTTTTGTTGCGTGCTATGTGCCGTCTCCTTTGTACGGAACATGGGCGGACAATAACGGCAACAAAATTACGTTTATTTCCGACGGTACTTTTGCGGCGCAAATAAAAGACGGCGCAGGAACGCGGAAATCTTTTTCCGGAGGCTGCTCGACGGTAGATAATGTTCTTACCTTTTCGTACCAAGGGGAGGGGGGCTTCTATTCCATGAACACGGAATGGGATATCCGCGGTTCGCTCTTGTACTGCACGTGGACGTTTGATGGAAATCAAACGGTCAAGTTGACGTTATACCACACGGCTCGGTAGACGGTCTGTAATGTATACAAGAATGTTTAGCGTAGCCGCTTTTTTGCTTCTTTTGGCAGGGAATGTTTACGCATGGGGAAAGAGAAGTAAAAAGTCCCCCAATGCAGATAAACTATCAAAAATAGAAAGAGACGGCGAAAAATACGAAAACAGCGGGGTCGAGAATGGGAAAAATGGAGAGAAAGATGTCGCAGAAGCGCTCGACGAAAAAACTGGTTTTCCTGCGATAAAAAAGCGTCCCTTTGTCATGTTTAATGAAGGCGCTCCTTACGCGGCTTGAAAAACAAGATAAGCGGAGCAATTTTGTGCGGCAGACGCACCTTGCAGATCTTTATTTTGCAGTCCAGTCGGAAAATACGAAGCCTGTCAACAGTATGATCCGCGTTGCTGCCTATTATCCGTTTTTCAACACCTTCAACGGAATGCAGCAGTTTCCGAAGCAGCCGATTTTATATGCGTTCGATTTGTTTGCCGCGCCGATGCTGCAGGCGGATATGCAGGGAAATACGTCCGCTTGAATTTTACAGGCGGGCTTCATTACATGTACCAACTCACCGATGAATATCACATGAATTATCTTGGCGGCGGTCTGCTTGCAGGACTGGAGCTGCCGCTTGCCAAGCGGTGGACTATTTTGACCGACGGCACGGTAATGATTGATTATCCGAACCTCGGTACCAACCGTCTTGTACAGTCGTTCGATTTAGTGCGGCAGTACAATGTAAGCGTCGGCGTGCAGTACAGTAAGCGGGGCAAAAATAAATATTCGTATTTGCGTAAAATTCGGTTTAAAAAGCCGAAAGTAAAAGCCGCGCAAAAAGAGGCGGCAGAGATTTTACAGGCGGAGACGGACACAAAAAATGAAGCAGACGGCAAAGCGCCTTTCGAAAACGGAGATGAAGTACATCA
The DNA here is from genome assembly GCA_963539635.1 of uncultured Treponema sp. Lineage (GTDB taxonomy): Bacteria > Spirochaetota > Spirochaetia > Treponematales > Treponemataceae > Treponema_D. The sequence continues at coordinate 8,159 of CAUTOZ010000034.1, read as the reverse complement.
TGCCGAAAACCGGTAAGATACAGCATTTTTTTAGCGCGTAATCGGCGTAATTTTATAGAAAAAAGGTGAAAATCGCCCGCTGCGTCTTGACAGCGGGGGGAGGGGGCGGCAATACTGCCGTAAGCGGAAATTTCCGCAAAAGGTCGCAGGAGGACTACATGAAAAAACTTGCAGCGGCGTTTTTTGCCGTAATAACAATGAGCATGACGCTCAGCGCACTTGAGGGCGGTCCCGTGCTGTATCTTCGGGCAAACTTTGGGGGAACGTTTACCGACCCGCATATTTCCGACGGAAGCCTGAAGAAATTTAATCCGCAGGCGCAAAAAATGACGGGTTTAATGAGCGGACTTTTACTGAGCGGAGAAGCGGAGGGCGGCTACATCTTCGATTCAGGGCGATTTTTTCACCTGCGTGCAGGTCATCCGTTCAGCGCACTTGGAACGTTTGCGTATTTGGGAGTAGGACAGGGCAACAGCGCGCAAAAAGTTACTGCGGATACCGGCTCAAGCACGCTGGACACCTTTATCAATATCGATTTTATGCCCGTCATCGATTTTGGCTTGAGCGCGAAGGCATATTTTTTCCGCAATCGTTTTGCAGTCGGAACGGGAATAGGCGGGCGCATGATAGCCGATACGCGTCCTAAATATCTGTATTATACGTCCGACCCGAGCACTAAAACGAGCGTCGGTGAAATTATCATAACTGATGAAATGGTTAAAAAGATGAATCCCGTCATGTTTTCTCTCAAAGGCTCGCTGGAATATAATATTGCCGTTTTGCAGACGACCGATGTCGTTTTAGGCTGGTTTACGCGCTATAACTTTTATCAGCCCAAATATTTGACGGCTCCAGCAGAACTTGCGGCTGCAGCCGACCTTTCAAGTCCTGTGCCGGACTATTGGCTTAATTCGCTTGATTTCGGTTTGAATGCGGGGTTTGCGTTCAGACTATAAGACCTTTGGAGGAATTATATGAAAATAGCAAAATATGCGGCCGCGGCATTTGCCGCGTCTTTGTCCCTCTTGGCAACTTCTTGTCCGTCGCCTTTATCTTATTATATTCAGCAGCAAAACCGCGCCGCCGACAGCGGTGCTGCGGAGCCCGAACCCGAGCCTGATTACGGTTCTTCCGGTTCCGTTTTACCGGCGCTTCCTTCCGGTATGTTCAATGCCTTTGAAATTATCTTAAAAGACGGCGCGATTGCCGAGCCGGCGCATGACGGCAAGGCGAAAACGCAGGTTTCAAGCAAACTCGGCGGAGGGATAGAAGCGAATTATGCTTTTTCAAGCGATACATTTAATGATTGGAAATTGATTGCATCATTTACAGCCGACAATGTGTCGCAGATGAAATATGAGGGCACCACAACGTGGACGGAAGACGGAAATTGGCAAAAATACAATGGAGCAAATTCATCTGCAAAGGGATATACGATAAGCAAAATGACGTATTACCGCACCGTCGGAAAAAATCCCTACAATTTGTATAAGAACGAAACCTATCCGCTTTACGGAGCCGATGGAAATAAAACGGGACAAACCGAATCGCTGATGAAACGTTTTATATTTTATCGCTTTACCGGCTCCGTTCCTGTTGCAGGCGGTTTGAACAATCCGCTTGTTGCTGTCGATACGTATTCAAAATTGGTATTTGCTTACGCGCGGCCGACGGGCTTTAGTGGTTTAGGCGTACCGACCGGCTGGACGCCGATTGACCGTGCCAATGACGCAAAAACGGATTCTACGGGGAGAAAATACCGTTTTTACGAGTACGACCCTGCAGGTTATGTTACAAGCGATGGACAATTTCATTTAACATCAGAGTATGAGGCTGCCTTAAAAGGTGCAAATTATATTCCTGAAGCAACAGGAAAATCCCCGTATCAAAACTGCGGCGGAAGCGTGGAATCTCCGCTTGGCTCGTTGACGGTAAAAGCGAAGTATTTGAAAAATGTTTCGGTAACAGATGGCTGGTGGAATGAGCCAGAATTTGTCTGGGACGTGCGTTCCCGTGCGTATAGCGGCACGGATACGCCCTCGTGGGATTCGTTGGCAAAGCAAATTGACAACTTTTATTATAATATCACTAAAGGCACGACGCATGCCTTTACAACCGATACGAGCAAAAAAGAAACCGAGTCAAAGCAAGAATACTCATTCTCCGGTTCCGGCCCGCATAAACTTGAACTTGACAGTCTTGTTGTCGAATTGAACGGGTCGATAAGCGTTAAGGAATCTATCAATAGGAAGATAACATGGCATGAAAAACCTGTTATTTACTTTGAATACGACGAGACGGCAAAGCGCTGGAAACTTTCCAATCCTGCAACGAATAATCAGTTTAACTACGGCGCTGTTACTTTTGATAACGCCTTTACGCTTAGCAACGGCGAAACAAAAGATTTTGTTATCACTTTGCCGTCAAGTTCAAATGAAAAGATGGAATTGTGCTACGAACTTTCGTGGAAAGCCGCGCAGTAGGGGCGCGTGTGCAGGTGCGGCGGCTGTAAAGAGGTTGTATGGGAGAAGCGATAAGGGATTTTGAAGCAACGGATTTAGTCGAAGCGTATAAAATGCTTTCAGGGCACGAAACGGCGATTCTTGCGACAAAAGGCGAGGGCGTTTACAACCTTACGCCTTACGGATGGTTTATGCCGATGGACTATGAGCCGGTTACAAAACTCATCGTTAGTTCTGATCCCGCGCACCAAGCGGATGTGAATATTCGCCGTACACAAGAATTTGCACTCTGTCTGCCGGAGAGGGGACAAAGCCGCACCGACTGGATTGAATCGTGCGGCAGCGTTTCTTCCCCGGCTGCGGATAAATTCAAAATGTTTCATATAGAAGGAATAAAGGCATCTAAAATTGATGTGATGATTCCGGAGCGGCTTTTAAGCGGCTGGATTGAATGCCGCCTCATAAAAATTATCCGTGAAGGAGCGGTGGATTTAATTTTGGGGCAGGCTGTAGCGGCGTTTGTTCGAAAACGCTAGAATGCCGAAAATTTTACCTATCCTATGGAGGAAAAAATGAAAAAAATATGGTATGCGGCGATTTTTGCCGCGTTGGTTTTTGCCGGAAATGCGTTCGGCAAAGAGTCGATGAGCCGCAAATCTCTTTATACGATGATGCGCGCACAAGAAATGACGGACACAATTGAATCGGATATCGAGTATCCTGTCTTTGCAGGTAAAAAAGACCTCAACAAAGAGGTTGAAAAACAGGTATTCGCCGGATACAAGACGTTTAAGGCGGAGACAAAGCCGCTTTCCGATGGCAGCCTCTATTACGGCGTTACGTGTGCGCCTGTTGTTTCGAATGACGAATTTGTGAGTGTGCTTTTTACGGCATATGCGTATGCCGGCGGCGCGAACGGCGAAACGCATCTTTTTTCGCTCACCTACAGTCCGCGCGACAAGGAGTTCCTTTCAGTAACGGAAGCGACGGGACTTTCTCTTGAAGCGTTGTCAAAACTCTGTGCAGAAAAACTTTCTTCGATACTGCCTTCGCCGGATGCGGAGCTTATTAAAAGCGGAACTGCGCCAAAGGCAGAAAACTTCCAGAACTTTACGTTTGACGGCAGTCTGCTTACGGTTTATTTTGAGCCGTACGAGGTCGCTCCGCATTCGGCGGGCGTCGTAAAAGTCGAAATTCCGGTTGGCGCGGTGCCGTATTCGGAAAAATAAAGTACCGACGGCAGAGGTCAGCGTCGACGCAGAGCAAAGAGAGTGAAAGAGGCAGTTGCGTTTCGTCGGCTTGCAGTTTGTCGATGACAAACTGCCTTTTATGGATTTCTTGCTGCCGTGTCATAACAAGAAATTTCTGTTTTTGATGGCTGCGGTAAAATAGATTTGCGGCGGCGATTTTTTTAACAAATGGTATGGAATGCAGCGGCTGGCAGCATTGCGACAATACCGCTGCAGAACGGAGACGCTGCGACGGGCGTGAGTACCACCTGCGCCGGTTTTACAGCACGCGCGAGCGTGCATGTACAACCATACTTTGCATGACCGGCGCACGAAGTAACGGTTGGCAGCGTTGCGACAATGCCGTTGCAGAACGGAGATACTGCGACGGGCGTAAACATAGCCTGCGCCGGTTTTACAGCACGCGCGAGCGTGCGTGTACAACCATACTTTGCATGACCGCGCACAAAGTAACGGCCGGCAGCGTTGCGACAATACCGCTGCAGAACGGAGACGCTGCGACGGGCGTAAACATAGCCTGCGCCGGATAGAAGCGGAAATTGCCGGCATCCTATATACAGGGGTAAAAAACTAATACCGCACGGTTGCCTTTAGGCAAACGTGCAGCCGGCGGAACTCCGCTCTATCTTTTAACTTCCTTAATCTCTGCTGCCGGCGAATTGGAGCGGATAGCCGGTTACGAACTTTGTTTGCGCTCTAAAAAATAAGGGCGTTTATGCGGTTTTAGGAGGACGTATGAGCGGAAATTATTTTACGGAAAACGCGCTGTTTACGGATTTTTACGAATTGACGATGGCGCAAGGATACCAGAAAGAGCATATGAACCGCAAAGCGGTGTTCGACATGTTTTTTAGGCGTCATCCGTTTAACGGCGGTTTTTCGGTTTTTGCCGGAGGCGAAACGCTGATTGACGCGCTTGAGCACTTTCGCTTTGAGGACGAAGATATTTCCTTTCTTGCCGAACAGGGGATTTTTGAGCGCGGCTTTCTTGATTATCTAAAAAGTTTTCGATTTTCAGGCGACATTTATATGATGGACGAAGGCTCTGTCATTTTTCCGCAGGAGCCGCTTCTCCGCATTCACGCGGATTTAATCGAAGCGCAGATTATCGAAGGACTCATTCTCAATATCATCAACTTTCAAAGTCTTATTGCGACAAAAACTGCCCGCGTCTGGCTTGCAAGCAAGTGCGCTCCCATTATGGAGTTCGGTTTGCGGCGAGCGCAAGGACCGGACGGGGCGGTCAGCGCATCGCGGGCGGCGATTATCGGCGGAGCGTCGGCAACGTCGAACACGCTTGCCGGAAAAATCTACGGGATTCCCGTAACGGGAACAATGGCGCATTCGTGGGTTATGTCTTTTCCGACAGAACTTGAGGCGTTTCGCGCATACGCAAAAATCTACCCTGCCAATTCAGTTTTTTTAATCGATACATACGATACGCTCAAATCCGGTATTAAGAATGCGATTATTGCGGGCAGAGAACTTGCGGAAAAGGGCTTTAATTTTGGTGTGCGCCTCGATTCCGGCGATATTTCCTATCTTTCCCGTCAAGTACGACAGGAACTCGACAAGGCGGGACTGCACAAAGCGACGATTTCGGTTTCAAATGAACTTGATGAGGAAATTATAAGTGCGCTTGTCTCATCCGGCTCACCGATAAACGGCTGGGGCGTTGGGACTCACATGGTTACCGGCGGCAGTGAGTCGTCTTTTACCGGTGTCTACAAACTTGCGGCGCGCTGCGGCAAGGATGGCGGCGCTCTTATTCCGGCGATGAAGTTTTCCGATAACCCTGCAAAGACGACGAACCCTGCGGTAAAAAACGTTTTCCGCCTCTACGATGAAAGCGGTATGGCGGCAGCGGATATTCTTGCACTTGAAAATGAAACGATTGCGGCGGGAACGGAAGGCAAATATTTTCATCCGATGGTTGATTATCGTCAATTTTCATTTTGCGCAGCAAAAGTCGAGCCGCTTTTAAAAAAACGGATGGAAGGCGGACGGCGTGTCGGTGTGCGCCAAAGCAATGCCGAGCAGTTGAAAGTAAGCCGTCAAACGATGAAAACGCAGCTTGAGTCCTTTGATGAATCCTACAAACGTATTTTGAATCCGCACATTTACAAAGTGTCGATTACGGAGGGACTAAAGGACTTGAAAGTGAAATAAATAGAAGAAAATTTGAAGCGCCAGGGAAAATAGCGACTGTACAGACGGAAAAAGGGGAATGGGAGCGGGAAGGAGGGAGCTCAAGCGGTCTTTATCAGACATACCAAAATCTCCCCCGCCGATGAAATTACCAATTACACACTACAAATTACCAATTGCATTCTCCCTTTCCCCATTAGTTTTCTTGATCTGATATTGAAATCTTTATCAGACTGCCGGTTTCTTTGAGTTTGGCAGAAAGGGTTCCTAAGTCGAAGCGACACGAGGCTTTGACGGAAAAGCGTATTGCCGTCCTGTTTTTTTCTATGGACGCGGACATATTGATGTCGCGGAACAGGAGACCGGATTCTGTGATGTATTGTTGGATTTTTCCTATGTCGATGTCGTTACCGGAGTAGACGACGGTCAAATATTTTGTTTTTTCGGCGGGGAAATACTTAATTTCAAGGCGTTCAAAGATGATAAGCGAAAGAATGCTGACTGTAAGCGTCAGTCCCGCCGCAAAAAACGCTCCGATACCGCAGGCAATCCCGAGTGCGGCCGCAGTCCAGATGATTGCTGCAGAGGTGAGTCCGCGTATGTTCAGTCCCTCGCGTAAAATTGCACCGCCGCCCAAAAAGCCGATACCCGTGATGACGCCGGAGGCAATCCGGGTGGGGTCTCCGCCTTTGACGCCGGGGATTTGCGTAATGAGTACCGACAGCATCGACATGAGCGCGGACGAAACGCTGATTAAAATCAACGTTCGGAAGCCGACGGTGTGTTGACGGAGTTTTCGTTCGATACCGAGAATAATGCCGCAAAAAAGTCCTGCTGCGATACGGATCGTGCAGTCGGCGTAGAAGTTTCCAGTCGTCATAGTTTCTTTACAAGTTTTGCCGTCTTACAGGCGGAAAAGGGAAAAGGTTCCGGGCATTTTGGCGCCCGCTTTTATCCACGTGCACGACGTTTTGGCATTCTGCCGCGTTTTTGCGGAGTCGAGCGCGTTTAAGTATTCGGAAAGCCACAACGCAAGGCTTGCATCCGTACTCATCGCCGCGTTTTGATGTTCCACGCTGACTAACAGGACGTGCGCTGTGCCGTTTTGCGCGATGAGGGCGGCAATATTTTCTGCAAATGCCGTAAACGCCGCCTGAGCCGCCGCTACCGGCGGACTTGCAGTTCCTGCAGCGTCATCTTTAAGAGAAGAAAAAACTGCGTCTTTGGGCAAAAGACAATTTCTGACGATAAAGACGAGGCGCGCTGATTTTTTATGCTGTTGAATTCTATTTAGCGTTTCTATCGCAAGATATTGAAAACCTGCTGTCAATTCATCAAGGACTTTCGAGCAGACTGTAGCCGTCATAGAGGGGTATAAAAGCGAAAAAAGCGCCGCGTCAAAGTAAAAAATAGTGTTGGCAGTGGTTTTAAGTGCGGTTTCCGCTTGAATGACGAGAGAGCGTGCGGAAATTGCAGAGGCTTTATTCCATTTAATGAGTGCTGCCTGCGTTCCTTCCGTGTCGCCGGCATTTCCTGTAACGGCAACACGGAAGCCTGCCTGTATTAAAGCGTCCGCAAACTCAAAAATATCTGGCGCGTCTTTTCCTGCAATCAATGCGTTTTTTTCCATGCGACGAGTATAGCATAATCGGGCGCGGTTGCAAAATATCGGCATTCCCGTTAAACTTCTTTTCATGGGTCTTATTCAAGCGATTACGGAGTTTTTGGAGTCACTCTTTAATAGAAATTCTCCCGAAGTACAAAAACGTCTCAAATTAAAGAAAATTGATGCCGAATTGCGTGCCTACAATCCCCCGATTTTTAAAAACGGACTGGTTTTACCGAACTTTGCCGAAGCCGTGCGCATTCTCTACGATAATACAAAGCCGCTCGGTGAACTTCTTTCCTGTACACTTGGCAGTCCCGACGCTCAGCAGGCCGCGCGTTTTGAGTCCCAACTGGTTATCACAGGATTTCCCGCGCCGGAGCAAAAAATGCTTTCAGGTCTTACGTATGAAGGCAGAATGGAAGAATTCGACAATACGAGCTTAACGACGTCGCAGATTTTTGACGGGCAGCAGCGCAGACTCGATAAAATCATAAACGAACTGCACGCCGATACCTTTAAAACGATTGACGCGCAAATCCTTACTGCGCGCCAGCTTGCAGACTTTTGCAAATTCAGTTTTATAACGATATTGCAAATTTTTGACCCTATTTTTGTTTCTACAGGACAACGCGCGCACCCTCGTTCGTTTGCGTCGGTGCGGGGGGGCCAGGTTGGCCTTCGGTGTGTGGT
>CAUTOZ010000033.1:0-22321 GCA_963539635.1 uncultured Treponema sp. | reverse complement strand
CGCCCGCGCATGATTATCCACTCTCCTTCGACGAAGATAATATCGCAGAAAACGGAGTTTGCCGGGAGCAAGACCGTCTTCCGACAGAGCATGGTATTTGAAAGATGCAGCGGAGTTGCTGCCCGCACAGGAATATCCCCCCCCTGCGGGGTATGGATATTCTCGTGTAGGCGGCAACTCCATTGACGCTTTCAGACTAATTTCTCCGCCGCCTTACAAACTTCGTTTTCTGCATGTTTTGTCGTCCGGCAAAACGTGAGTGAGCGGCACACCGTTCTATCTGTAAACTACGTAATAACCGCTCCCCGCCCCCCTGCCCCATTCATCTTTGCACTCTCATGCGTTACACTCCGCGCATGGTTACAGAAATTACGCTTACACTTTTACCGGAAGAAGAAACTGCCGAACGACTTATTGAAAAGCGGCTCCTCCGTGCGTTGGAAAAACAAAATGTGCGTGTGGACGGCACATTGTCATATACGGTCAAAAAGCGGTCAGTTGACGCGAGACACGGAACAATGAAAATCCATCTGCGGTGCGCGGTTTATACCGGCAAAGACAAGCCGGATACAGACGGCAGCATACCAGTCCCGCTCTGGAAGCGCGCAGGGATAGAAAGGCAGGTTATTATCGTCGGCGCGGGGCCCGCAGGTTTATTCGGCGCGCTCAAACTGCTTGAATACGGCATAAAACCAGTCATTATCGAACGGGGAGAAGAGTCTGCAGAAAGAAAAAAGAAGATTGTGCTCATCAATCGGACGGGAATTGTTGACGGTGACTCGAATTATTGCTTTGGCGAGGGCGGAGCCGGGACTTTTTCCGACGGAAAACTATTTACGCGGAGCAAAAAACGCGGAGACGTCGGCAAAATCCTCAGGATATTCGCATTTTTCGGGGCAGATAGACGGATTTTAAGCGACGCGCACCCGCACATCGGCACGGACAAACTGCCGAAAGTCGTCAATGCAATAAAAAACAAAATCCTCTCACTCGGCGGCGAAATTCATTTTAATACGAGATGTGAGGACTTTATTATGCGCGGAGAGCGGATTGCGGGCGTGCGCACAAAAAACACGCGCACCGGAAACGAGGCGGAACATTACGGAGAGGCGGTTATTCTTGCGGCAGGGCATTCTGCGCCTGAAATCTATCGGCTGATTGCAAAAATCTCGCCATCCGCGCTTGAAGCAAAGACCTTTGCTGCCGGCGTGCGCGTTGAACATCCGCGTGAACTCATTGACGCCATTCAATACAAACAAAACGCAGGAAAATTGACGGGAGGAGCGGAGTACCGGCTGACGGCGCGGGCTGATGGACGCGGCGTCTATTCATTTTGTATGTGCCCGGGCGGATTTATCGTTCCCTCTGCGACTGCAAACGATGGGATTGCCGTCAACGGAATGTCATCGTCGGCGCGTAATTCAAATTGGTCGAATGCGGCGATTGTCGTCGAAATCCGACCGGAAGACATTCCTGAAGAGTGTGCGGCGGCAGCGCGGGAAGCAGGCTTTCCTGCGCTTGCGGGATTGTATTTTCGACAGCACATTGAACGCGATGCAAAACAGCAAGGGGACGGGCAAAAAGCGCCCGCTCAAACGTTGGACGATTTTTTGCAGGGACGGGACAGCGCGGCGCTTCCCCGTTCAAGTTATGCACCGGGACTTATGCCTTCTCGATTAGATGAGTGGCTGCCCGACCACATTACGCGGCGGCTGAAAATCGGCTTTGCGGCGTTCGACAAAATTATGCGCGGTTTTATCTGCCGCGATGCGCTGCTCGTTGCGCCGGAAACACGGACAAGTACGCCTGTCCGTATTGTACGCGACGCACGAACATTTGAATGTGCCGGTATTCAGGGGCTGTATCCCGCCGGAGAATGCTCAGGCTATTCAGGCGGAATCGTATCTTCTGCGATGGACGGCGAAAACGCGGCGGCAAGGATTGCAACCGGCGGCAGAATGGAGATTTGAAAGATTTAGCGGAAGGTACCGCCGGTCTTTAGTTTGCAATAAGCAAATTGACACGCGGAAGTTCAGTTACAGGGAGCGGAAAACACGGGGGTAAACCACGTTACGGAACTGCCGCAAGCCCGCATTCATTGCGGCGGACGCACTTCCGCAAAAGCCTTCGCCCCTGTCGTTCCTGTCCGCTCTATTCGGAAACGGCAAAAATGCAGACAGAACCGGAACACTGCAATCCGACCGGCGGCAGAGCTTTTCCAGTCAACCTACGGCATTAAATAACGTGCCGATGATACGAAGCCTTAATTATGCGGACGCTTAAAAAGCGTGAACGTGAGAGCGGCGACTGCGTATCTGCCGAGCAGACGGCTTAAAAACGCTTGCAATTTCCATTTGAACGTCATAACGACGATGCGTTTGCCTTTGGCGGCGCATTTGAGGCAGTGCTCGGCGACTTTCCGGCTGGAAACTCCGTGCAGGACTTTGGGACGCGCGCCGCCGGAGGCGACCTTTGCAAACTCCGTTTCGACGGGGCCGGGACAGAGGGCGCACACGCGGATGCCGCGCGGTTTTAATTCCGCGGCAAGCGCGACGGAAAAACTGAGTACGTAGGCTTTTGTGGCAGCATAGGCAGCAAAGTTTCCAAGCGGCATAAAGGCTGCAAGACTTGCCGTATTGATAATCTGCGCGCCGCGCGTCATGTATTTTAAAGCCTCGCCGCAAAATCCCGTTAAGGCAGTACAGTTGAGTTCAAGCATTTCGAGTTCCCGCTCAACCGGCGTATCTTCAAACGTCCCGTAGGTACCGAAGCCTGCGTTGTTGACGAGGACGGAGATTTCAAAGTCCCCGTTTGTTCCGCATTCGTATTTTAGGAGAGAAGCAAAACGCTCAACGCCTGCACGCCCCGTTATGTCAATTTCTATTGCACGCGCTTTGACAGTAGCGTTTTCTTCATTTATACGCAGCGCAAGGGAAATGAGACGATCAAGTCTCCGCGCCATGAGCCATATTTCGTCCGCTGCAAAATATTTATGCAGGAGGAGCGCAATGTCTCGTCCTATGCCGGAACTAGCTCCGGTAACAATCGCAATTTTCTTCATGGCAAAAGTATAGCGGCAGCAATCGGCGCGGACAAGACCGCTTGAACGGCAGCAACGGTTTTTCAGCCGCCGCAGCGTTTTTCAGGTCAGCATATGGCGGCAAACACCGCAAATCGACGACAGACGACACAGAAAGACTGAACCGACGTGCTCGAACAGCGGAGCGGCTTTCTAGTCAGCAGTGCTTTTCCAGTCACGTTTTTTTCCTCTTCCCGCCTATCCAGTCGGTCTTTCGTCATCGGATGACGGGAGGGGAAAATACAAGCGTTTCGGGTAGAAATATATACGGATATTTCATACTATGAGGGAGTTTACAATTCTGTGCGTGCAGTAAAACTGCGGCAGAGACTTGCGGCGAATTTTATGCGTCTGTGCATTCGAGCATGGAAAAAGCGGCCGGATTCACTGCGCTTTATTTCAAGGAGTTAAAATGTCAAAGCAATTTAAGACAAAATGGGGATTTATACTGGCGTGCGTAGGCTCGGCAGTGGGAATGGCGAACGTATGGGGCTTTCCGTACAGGATGGCGGCGAATGGAGGCGGAGCGTTTTTAATCGCGTACCTCTGTTTTGTCGCCTTGTTTAGTTTTGTGGGACTTTCGGCAGAATATGCAATCGGCCGCAAAGCCCGCACCGGAACGCTCGGCGCATACGCGCTTGTGTGGAAAAACCGCGGCATGGAAAAAGCGGGAAAGGCAGTCGGCTGGCTTCCGCTTGCAGGCTCTTTGTGCATTACGCTCGGCTATGCAGTCATCATTGCAATGGTTTTGCGCGGCTTTACGTCGTCTTTGACGGGCAGTTTGTTCCATTCGTATACGGCGCAAAAACTTGCAGAATCGGGACTGGATGCTGTTAAAAACGGCTCGGAGGCGTGGTTCAGCGAAGTTGCGTTTAAACCGTATTCGCTTGTCGGCTTTCATGCAGTCGTCGTTGTCGGAACGCTTTTGACGTTAGTGCTCGGCGCAAAAAGCATAGAAAAGACGAATAAAGTTATGATGCCGCTCTTTTTTATTTTGTTTGTACTTCTTGCGGTGCGCGTCGCATTTTTGCCGGGTGCGCTCGACGGCTATAAATATATGTTTTTTCCGCAGTGGGAATACCTTTTAAAGCCTTCTACGTGGATTTGGGCGATGGGACAGGCGTTTTTTTCGCTTTCGATAACAGGAAGCGGCATGATTGTCTACGGCGCCTATCTTTCTGATGAAGAAGACGTTATCGGAGGAGCGGTCAGCACTGCGGTCTTCGATACGATTGCGGCTTTGGTCGCGGCGCTTGTCATCATTCCGGCGACATTTTCGTTCAACGCGGCGGAAATTGCGGCGGCACGTCTTGAAGGCGCCCCGCTCCACACTGTTATCAACCGCGGGCCGGGACTTTTATTTGTTACGCTGCCTGAAATCTTAAAGACAATCCGATTCGGGCGTGCGTTTGCAGTCATTTTGTTTGTTGCAGTCGTCTTTGGCGGGGTGAGCTCTTTGCAAAATATGTTTGAGGCAGTCGGCGAATCGCTTATGCACCGCTTTCCGACTCTCAAGCGTAACATCATGCTCCTTTTACTTGCCGTTCTCTGCTTCGGCATCGGCGTGAATATGGAAGCGATTTTCCAGTGGGGAATGTGGATGGACATTGTTTCGATTTACATCATTCCCATCGGCGCCGTGCTCGGCGGCTTTTCGTGGTTTTGGATTATGAAAAAAGATGACATTTTAAATGCCGTCAACTTAGGCGCGGTAAATAAAGCAGGCAATGTCTGGTACGGCTTGGGGCGGTGGCTCTATGTTCCGCTCGCGGCGATTATCTGCATTGCAGGATTTTTCGTCGGCGGTTTTTAAAAAAAGATGACGGGAAAGGACTCAGGGCAAGGCAGACAGCGCCGTCGCGCTAGAAGAAACGCTGCCCCGCTCCCGCACTAATTTCTTCCTGAGTTTTCCCGTCTGTGTCTCCCCCAAAAACTATTTACCCCCTGAGTTTTCCTACAGGCAAACTCGCAGCGGACGGAAACTCCATTATGTCTGTCAAACTCAACTTATCCCGTCCGCGATTAAAACTGCCAACCGATTCCTATCGAAGGAACGAGCACACCGAACTTCATGTCTTTCGGAAAGGCGTGAATATAGTCAATGTTAAGTTCCGCAAAAAGACGCGGCGTGATAAACATTTGCACAGCGCCGCCGGCAAGCATACTGAAAGAGCCGCTGTTGAGAGGCTCCGAATAAACGCCGCCGAAGTTGAATTTAAAATCCGTAAAGATAGTACAGCCGCCTCCTGTATGCGCTTCAAAGGTGAGCGCATGGCGAGTTTTGCCGGATTTTTTCGACGTTAAGCGCAGCGGAAACTGATACACAAACAGCGCGTGCGTAAAAAGCAGATTGCCGCCGATTTTATAGCCGTCGAACTGCCTGTCCATACGCACATAGGTTCCGGAAACACCCGTTCCAAAGTAGCCGAATTTGTGTTTCGACGGCAGAACGGTCGCACGGAATGTTCCGCTCAAGGGCCACACGCGCGAGCCCATATAATTGGGGATAGTATCATCGAACAAAATAATCGGGAGCGAATAGCCCAAACTCAAATTGACATCGACACGCTTTTTAAAACGCACAGCAATTTCGTTGCGCTTTGAAAGCGGCGTTTTTAGTCCGCTTGCATCAATCGCAACCAAATGATAAATGCCGACATCAAGATCTTTCATGCGGAACAGGACTTTAAGTTTTTTGTTTTTGTCATCATGCTCAAGAATAACCGGACGAATATCCGCCTTTCCGACTCTGCGCTCGGAGACCAAATAATAGTCCGTGTAGGAAATATCATTTTCCCCTTCGGAAAGGGTAAACAGGTTCTTTCCATTAATTGCAAAAATTCCGTCATTGATCTCTTCAAGAAAGACCGTCGATGTCAAATTGACCGTCGCGTAGATATCATTGATTTCCGGCATGAAGGCTTGAAAAATCTTAAAATTAAACCATTCAGACTCAACTTCCGGCACATCTATAAGATTGTACGTAACAACCTTGTAGCGGTAGTTTCCGGGCGGCAAGAGCGGCTGGATTTGAAGCCGCCGCGCATTCCCGTCCGTAAAATAGCGCGCTGTCTCCGTATACGCATCTTCTTTTTCCGCATACGCTTCAACAACGATTTCATACCGCGACACAAATTCAGGACGCTCTTCTTCCCACTCAAGATACTGCCACGTCTGTTCGGCAGCAGTCCCGTCGTCATCAGCCTCTGTCTCCTGAATATCGTCCGCCGCGTTATCGAGCGCGGGCATTTTTTCCGTTTCAAGCGGAGGGACTGTACCGGCGTTCTTTTGCTCCTCCGCAAAAAGCGGCACAAGAAGCACCGCAGCAGCCAGCGCCGCAGCAAAGTTTTTAATTGCCATAGGGATTTGACGCCCCCTTCGTCTTTGCTTCTGTAGGAGTCGGAATATCGGTTTCAAAGACAGCGCCCGCCTCTTTTCCGTGCTGAAGGATTTTATCCGGCGTTCCGTCCTTATCCGTATCGATTCGTCTGACGGCTTCTACACGCCACGAAAACGTTCCCTTAGAAAAAATCATCTTGTCCGCCGGAGAAAGTTCTTTAAAGTCGATAATGTACGTATTTTCATCGCCGACGCTCTTCTTTAAAAGAACTTTACCGTGCGCATCGCGGACAGAAACATAATAGTCCGTCGCGTCCGGCACTCTGTCCCACGAAAGCGTAATCGAGCGCGGACTATCCGGCGCTTTCAAAAAGTCAACATTGAACAACGCGGGGAATGCGATTAAGTTCGCCGCTTCCGGCAGCGGCTCCACAGTCTTTACAGTAAAACGTCCCAAATTTTTGCGGTCGGTATTAGACACATCGATTCCGTCAAGCGTTTCAGCATAAATGACAATTTCGTAGGTTCCGGATTTTAGCCCGTCCGCCGTATCCAAAAGCACTTCAAACGGCGCATGCCGCTTACCCGCAAGCATTTCCGTATCGGTCGGCACTTTTAAAATGACTTCAGGATGCGGACTGAGCCGTCTTAACACAAACTGCGAATGGTCGAGCGTATCGACGGACGACCACTTTGCCGTTATCGGGTGTAAAATTGCTTCCGCACCGTCGATTTTCGCATCTTTTTCAGGAACGAGGACTTCGACGGGGCGGAGTTTAACCAAATAGAATACGTCTTCGGCAAGTTTACCTGTACGGCGGCTTGCAACGCCCGGAATAGCATTTGCCTGCGCCTGCACTTCCCAGCGGTAATAGGATTTTTCGAGAAAATCCTTTCCGGCGAACATATCAAGTTCAACCGATGTCCCCCACACGTTATCTTCATACATGAGCGCACCGTTCGTCTGACTGTAAACGGCGAATTTATAAAAATCCGCGTCAGGAATCGCGTCCCACTTAAACTCATAGGCTTTATTTTCGCGCGTAACTGCTTTTTCTTTCGGCTGAACGAGGTGCGGCATAGGAAAGTTTTCTACTACTTTAAACAGTTTCGGAGGCGTAACAAGCGTTATTCCGTCCTCTGCGCTCACGGATTTAAGCCGCCAATAATACGTGCCGAGCGCAAAGTTTAAGCCGCCGATACTGTTCGACGACGAGGCAACGTCTGCGCGGTACAAAATGCGGCTGAAGTCCTCCATTGTAGAAAATTGAATTTCACTTACAAATTGAGCCGGCAGATTGCGCTTCCACGAAAATTTCGTATCGCGCATAAACGTCTCCGAAGACAAATAGCCGTCCGCAGGCTCAACCGTGTGCTGTTCAGGCGCTCCGTTGAGCGCATAAAACGTCCTCACTTCGCTTTGCGGCGAGGCGTTTCCCTCTGCGTCGGTATAGCGCACCGCCCAGTACCATTTGCCTTCTGCAAGATTTTTCGCCGACGGATTGAGCGTAAAAACGTTTCCGAAAACCGTCTCCGTCATTTTCGGGTGCGAAAGTTCAGGATTGTCCGCAAAGACAACCGAATACGACTCGGCTTCGCTCTCCTGTTTCCACGAAAAAGACGACGCTTTTGCACCGCGCTCGATATTGACAAGGCTGTTATCCGCAGGCACGTAGATTTCCGGCGCGTGAAGTTCGCCTTTTTTTTCGATACTGAATGTGCCGGTTTTTGACGGCAGCGTAAATCCTTCCTTATTTATGGTATAAAACGGCGTTACGCGCCAATAATAGGTTCCGCTCTGCAAGGTTGACACAATTGATGACGGAAGACTTGAACGCAGTTCCAGTTCCTTGGAAGAAAAATCCGCGCTCCGCGAAATTTCCAATTTATAGGCGGAGGCATACGGACTTTCAGTCCAGATAAGACGCACCGCAGGAATTTTTGTGCGGTACGCATATTCAAAACCTGCTGCCGGCGCAATCAATTTCGGCGGCAGCGACTGAATAACTTTTATGCGCCCCAGCGCTTCCTGCACTTCAGACGCATTTTCCGCGTTTCCGCCTGAAAGCGCCGCTTTCCAAAAATAATTTCCCGGCGCCAGTTTCAGCGTTGTTTTTGCCGCATTCCGCACAGTTTCGGCGGCGGTAAGTTCCGTAAAATCCCGAGTCGGAGAGACGGAAAGTCTGACCGTCGCAGCGTCGGAGGCGTTTGCAATATTCCACTTAAAAGGAATTTCTGCTTCCCCTTCCGTGTGATAAAGGATTTTCGTATTTGCAAGCGGCGTTTCAACAACAAAAGCAGGCTGTACATCCTCCGCATTGCCGACCACAAGACTCTCGCCCGCAGCGACAGCAACCTCTTCCCGCCCGCTTGAGCGCACTGTTGCATTCCCCGTGATGACCTGTAAGGCAAGCGCGCTGTTTTCTTGTCCCTCTGCGCTTGCAGTCGTCTGCCCCTTGCCTGACTTCGCCTTTTCTTTTGATTTATCAACGAAGGCAAAAATCGACTTTATCGGCGGCGCCTTTGCGCTGACAGACGAACCTGCGGAAATAATCGTTTCCGTTCCGCCGGAAGAAAGCGTTATGCCGCGCTCTGCATCCGAGGAATCGACGACGGCAAAACCTCCTGCAAGTTCTGCGCGCAGCGTTTTGTCCTGTGAAAGAAAGACCTGCGCCATCGTATCTTCAGAAAGTTCCATCACGTTGCCGTCCGTAAACCAAATCGTCGCTTCAGAAAGTTTGGACGTATGAATCGTATCGCCGTTATACACCGGAGAATTGTTCCGAAGTCTGTCCCACACAACGCGCTCAAGGAATTTACGCTGCGCCACCTTGTACTTAAACGTAATCGTTGCAATCGGTTCTTCGTTCATTTTGGTAAGCGAGCGGAAAAAACTTCCGTAAAACAGGACGGAATTAAACGCCGCGCCTGAAAAAGAGATAAGCATTGCAAAAAGAAAGAGAAGAAGACTATTTTTTGACTTGGACTTTGTTTTCTTCTTCATTGAGATTTACCTTTTCAAAATCAGGGATTGGAATTCCTAACAAATTGCGGACTTCATTCAGCGTTTTCGGACCTGCCGCGCCGACTGCCTTAAGACAATCGGGGTCGGCGACAAAATTCGGGTCGCCCGCTCTAAAGAACGCTTCAATATCGAGTCCCGGCATATTTACAACGCCGTAAAAATGCTGTGCGCCTTTTCCTTTTACTTCAAACTCGACGGGAATCATTTCAACGACGATTTCATCCGCCGCGTTCGCTTCAGGAATTTTAAAGCCGTTCGCTTCGCACTTAATGTATTCGTTTCTTAAAAGGCGGTATGTCGTTTCCGTGATGAGAATGTCCGTTCCGCACGCTTTGTTGGAACTTTCCGTTCTGGAGGCAAAGTTTACTGCGTCACCGATTGCGGTATACTCCATTTTGTCTTCCGACCCCAAGATACCGCAGGTTGCGCGCCCCGTATTTAAACCGCAGCCGATACGGATATGAGGTTTGTACTGCGCTTTCGGCTCGTTTGCATGCGCTTTAGTAAAAGCTTCCGCGTCTTTATTGTACTGCATAAGCGCATACCGCATTGCGATGGTTCCGCGGATTGCGTTTACCGCGTCCTGTTTAACGTTCGCGGCGTGCGCGCGCTTTAATTCAAGTTTTTTGGGAGCGTCCGGCATACGGTCATAGTCAAGACTGTCGTCGCGCATAATGCCCCACACTGCCATAATTGCGTCTCCTTCAAACTTATCGACGTTCCCGTGACTAAGCGTAATGCAGTTGACCATACGGCTCATATAGTCGTTCAAAAAGCCGATGATTTCACGCGGAGATTCGTCGGCAAACTTGTTTTTAAATCCGTCGCTTATTGCCGTAAAGCCGCGTATATCGCTGAAAAATATCGTAATGTCCTTTAAGTGCGGGTCAAAGTCGATTTCTTTGCGCGCAATCGCCTTTGCAACAGCCTTGTTCGTAAAACGCGCAAATACGTGCAGGAAGTCCAATTCGTCTTTGGTACTCTGATTAAGGACTCCGATTTCGTCTCCGCGTTTTGTATTAAGCGTTTCAAACAGCGGCGTATCGAAATTACCTTTTTGAATTTCCTCCGCCGCGTCAGTCAATTTGCGCAATGGGAGAGAAATACCGTACCGCGCATACCATAAAACCAGCATAATAGAAAGGAAGAAAACAATTCCGGTAAGGTAAATATTGTTCCGCCGAGTCGCAATAACCCCTTCAAGTACCGAGTCGATGGGAACGGTCGTCAATACAACCGCGTCCGCTATCGCAAGTTTTTGGTAGGCGCCGTAAAACTTCGCCGTTTTGCCGGTACCGTCGTCCGCTGTGTATACAATTTGACGGCTGTCGGCATTGTTTTCGTTATTTTTGCGCATTGCCGCAATCAGAGGATTGTTTTGTAAATTTTCTCCGATTAAAACGCGGTCTGTTTCGGGATGGGAAATTAAATCGTCGGTGTCATTTATCATAAAAGTTGTGTTGACTGAACCGGAACCTAAAATATCGTTAATGCTTTCCATAGAAAATGTGATAATACAGGTTTGGTCGCGTCCGTTTTCTTTCCACGGGAACAAAAGACTCAATACAGGAACATTAAAAAATGGAGAAGAATTGACTGCAATCGTCTCGCCTTTGCAGGAACGGGATACTGCTTCGCGGCTTCCGGCGATAAAGGCATTCATTGCATCCGGCTCAATTTCGTTCGCTGTAAAAAAGCGTGTGTTGGTAATGCGCGTGTCGTATCCAGTCGCCCTTCCCGCAGCGCTTTCGGCGGAAATAACGTAAATGGAGGCGACATCTTGATTGCGCTCAAAAAAGAAGGCTTCCGCCTGTTTTGCAAGCGCCGAAGAGCGTCCGCCGCTTACAACGTTCATAAGGTCGAGCAGTTGAAAGACGTTTGCCCGCACCGTCGTCAATTTGTCTTCCACAGTCCCCGCCGCGCGGGAATTAATAGAAAGATTATTGTTTTCTGCAGTAATCTTAACATCCTGCCCGATAAAGTAACTGTTTAAGATTGTAACTGTACCGAGCGAAACCAGAACAACAATTCCTATAATGAGCGCAAGTTTTATGCCGATTGGAAACCGAACCTCCGCTCCAATCCTCTCCCGCGCTGAGGAATCTCGAACATTTTTCGACATGACCTACCTCTCTCCCCTTGCGATTAAGGAGAGTAATAATTTATGTATTAAGATGGGGCGGATAATACTATGAAAAATGGGAAAAGGTAAAGGTCGGGCGCGGAGAAGGGAGTTTGAAGGACGTAACGAAATTTCTGCCCTCCCCAATTTTGCGTAAGCAAAATTAGGATTAATGGAAACGATGCAGAGGGATGATGACAGAATACTGTTCCGCCCGCACGAGTTCGCTGAAAGCAAAGTCGCAAAGAAAACGGTTTCATGATTAACGATGTTGGGCCTTTTCCTCATTTTACTATCCGGCAAAATTGGATTAACGGGGATAGTTTAAGCAGCAGCGTATTTTAATAAAGGAAAAAACATGAGGAAGCCGCGGGGAATGGTGTCGCATGGAAGATTAAGCGGCGTTTGTCCGTAATCTTACACGCAGTAGTCCTTTTATTCTGCTTGACGAATGCTAAAAATAACCACAAAATACCGGCGGGCGGTTATTACGAGGTTTGAAAGATTTAGCGGTGTGCCGCCCGCACGAGATTTTGCTGCCGCAAAACTCGCGGAAAATGAGATTTGGGGAAGTCGTGGGATAATGAAATCCTGTGCATCCTATTTGACTGTGGCAAAACTCGTGGTGAACGGGATTTAGGGAAGGCGTGAAATAACAAAATCTCACACGTCTTATTTTGTCTTACGAGAACACAAGAGGAATAACGTAATGGCAGTTTTTCTTTAGAAAAAACTGCAGCGGACGAAAAAGAAGTTGCGTCTTTCAAACGAGGTTCCCCCGTCCGCCAATTACGCATTCCTAATTATTAATAGAAATGATATAAGGAACTACTATGATAGAAAAATATGAAATTGTTATCGGCTGCGAGATTCATACGCAGCTTCTTACAAAAACAAAAGCGTTTTGCGCGTGCGAAAATCGCTACGGCGGAATGCCCGATACGCGGGTTTGTCCGGTATGTCTGGGACTTCCGGGGGCTATGCCGCGCGTGAGCAAGGGCTACGTGGAACTTGGGGCGGTTGCGGGGCTTGCGCTCAACTGCGATATTGCAGCGTACACCAAATTCGACCGCAAACATTATTTTTATCCCGACCTTGCCAAAGGCTACCAAATTACGCAGTACGATTTACCGCTTTGTACGGACGGTTTTGTCGATTTGCCCTTGCGCAATTATCCTGAAGACGAACGGGCAGGCGGCGCAAAATGTCGGACGAAAAACTTTATCAGCGAAGACTGCATTATCGACGGCGAATACCGCCGCGTCCGCATAGAGCGCATTCACCTTGAAGAAGACGTCGGAAAGTCGCTCCACCTTGAGGGGGCGCATTCATATATCGACTACAACCGCTCCGGCACGCCGCTCATCGAAATCGTAACCAAGCCCGACATGACCAGTCCCGACGAAGCGGCTCTTTTTATGCAGACCGTGCAGGAGATTTTGCGCTATGTCAAAGTTACGAAGGGCAATCTTGAAGAAGGAAATATGCGCTGCGACGCCAACATCAACTTGAACGTGTGGGAAGACGGTAAACTTTTTCACACACCCATTTCCGAAATCAAAAACTTGAACTCGTTTAAGGCGATTCGCGAAGCGTGTGCATACGAAGCCAAACGTCAACTTAAAGAATTTGAAGAAGACCGACAGGAATTCAATCCGGGCTTTAAGGTTACGATGGGCTGGGACGAAGCGAAGGGCGAGACGATTGTTCAGCGCACGAAAAACTCGTTTGTAGACTATCGCTTTGTCGTGGAGCCGGACATTAAGCCGTTTACGGTGAGCGCGGAATTGGTCGAAGAAGCGGCGGAAAAAGTCGGGGAATTGCCTGAAGCAAAGCGAATTCGATTCAAAAACGATTTTGCGCTCAGTGATTTTGACGCGGAAACGCTCACTTCGACGCGGGAACTTTCGCTGTGGTTTGAAGAAGCGGCGGAAAAGTCGAAAAATGTCAAAAAAACCGCAAATCTCATTCTTTCCGAATTGCTTGCGGTGATGAACGAAAAAAATATTCCGATTGAACAAGTCGGCGTAACGCCATCTCACATTGCGGAACTTTCCGACTGTCTTGAAGAAAACAAAATTACAAGCAAGCAGGGAAAGGACGTTTTTGCCGAAATGCTTGCAACGGGCAAAATGCCGTCGAAAATCATCGCGGAAAAGGGACTTGAGCAGGTTTCCGATTCCGGCGCAATCGAAAAGATTGTCGATGACGTTATTGCGGCAAATCCCAAAGCGGTGGACGACTTTAAAAGCGGCAAAACGAATGTTGCAGGCTGGCTTATGGGACAGGTGATGAAACTTTCGCACGGAAAAGCAGATCCCAAGCAGGCGGCGGCATTGGTAAACGCAAAACTTTCCAAACTGTAGATTATGGGCGCGGACGATTCGCTTTTCAGTGCGGCGGAGATTTTGCGCGAGCCGCTTGCATCCCGTATGCGCCCGCGTAACCTTGACGAATACATCGGGCAGGATCACATTGTCGGCAAAGGCAGACTTTTACGCCGCGCGATTGCCGCTGACCAGCTTTCTTCCGTAATTTTTTATGGGCCGCCCGGCTCGGGGAAAACGACGCTTGCCCGCGTCATCGCCAATCACACCAAATCGAATTTTATCACGCTCAACGCGGTGCTGACAGGCGTTGCGGATATCCGCGCGTCTATCGCGCAGGCGGAGGACTATTACAATCTCTACAGCCGGCGCACGATTCTTTTTGTGGACGAAGTGCACCGCTGGAACAAGAGCCAGCAGGACGCGCTTTTGCCGTGGGTAGAAAACGGCACGATAATTCTCATCGGAGCGACGACCGAAAATCCTTTTTTTGAAGTCAACAAGGCACTCGTAAGCCGCTCGCGCGTCTTCCAACTTAAAGCCTTGACCGGCGAAGATTTGCTCAAAGCCGCGCGCCAAGCCTTAAACGACACGGAACGCGGCTACGGTCATTGGAAGGTCGAATTTGAAGACGGCGCGCTTGAACATTTAATCGAAACGGCAAACGGGGACGCGCGGAGCCTTTTGAACGCGCTTGAACTTGCCGTTGAAACGACGCCTGAAAAATGGTCGCCCGCCTCTATTCCGCCTGAACCGTCCTATGGTTCGACGATTTATATTTCCAAAGAGACAGCCGAAGAATCGATTCAAAAAAAAGCCGTGCTTTACGACCGCGACGGCGACTATCACTACGACATTATCAGCGCGTTTATAAAAAGTTTGCGCGGCCGTGATGCGGACGCTGCGATGTACTGGCTTGCGCGCATGGTTGCCGCCGGCGAAGACCCGCATTTTATCTTCCGGCGGATGCTTATTTCGTCGTGCGAGGACACGGGACTTGCCGATCCGTATGCAGTGAGCGTCGTAAACAGCGCGGCGGAAGCCTTTGACCGCGTCGGAATGCCTGAGGGGCGTTATTTTCTTGCGCACGCCGCTTTGTATCTTGCGACGGCTCCCAAGTCGAACAGCAGTATGGCGTTTTTTGACGCGCTCGCCTCCGTTCAAAAAGAGGATGCGGAGGTGCCTAATCATCTCAAAGATTCCAGCCGCGACGCGGAAGGATTCGGGCACGGCGCGGGGTATCTGTATCCTCACGCATACCGCGACCATTGGGTGGCGCAGCAGTATCTGCCCAAAAATCTCATGGGGCGCGTCTTTTACACGCCGAGTACGCAAGGCTACGAGGGACAGATTCGGGACGAGGTTTTATCCCGTCGGGAATTGCAGATTGCCGCGATATTGGAAAAGACGCAGCCTGAGGAAGATGCTGCAAAAACCGGTTCTCATAACCGTTCTGACGGAAAAGATGACTGGAAATATTCCGAATTCGGAGAGAAACCGCTGAGCGAATGGTGGATAAATGCGCACTTTCACACAGGGGAGGCAAGTGCAGAACAGTTGACATTCAGTCCGAAAGATGAGGCGAAAGAAAGTGCGCTTGACCGCGCAGATAAGCAGTGGCGGCAGCGGCTTGACACAAACCGCGCCGAAGTCCTGCTTTCCGTGCGCGATACAATGATTGGAATGGCTCGCCTTTTGCGCCATCACCGCTGTCTTGTCTGGAATGCGGACGACGGGCTTTTGCTGTGGGAAATTGCGCGAAAAACGCCTGAAGGAATGACCTGCGGCGTGTGCAGAACGCAAAAGGGGCGTGAAATCCTTGAGCAATATGCGCGAACGCTTACAGACCTCGACCGCCCGCTGCTTGAGTTTCGTCCCGAAAGCGCGGATTCGTTTTTGGGCGCGGAAGCTTTCCGCGAAATCTTGTACAATTTTCAGTACAACGGCGCACTGTTTGACCGCATATTTTTTCGCGACCCGTTTACAAGTAAAGATTCGATTGACGCGCTGGCAACTGCATTTGCAACTGCGCTCCGCCCTAAAAAGCAGCAGGGCACGGCGTTTACCGACTCGCTCGATGCGGAAGCTGCCGTTTCCGATGACGTTGTCGCGGCGGACGGAACGGAGCGCACGTCGGAAATTCCTTTTGCGGAAGGCTGGGTTGCAATTATCGCGCAAAAAATTCCTTCCGGCGGACAGCATATCAGTCAACTTATAAAAGAACAGATTTTAACGCCCGCGACTGTAGAACCGTACCGCGCCGCGCTTGAAAAAATGGAAAAAGCGGAAAAAGATTTTTTTTCCAACAAAACAAACTCTCTTTTTAATTGGGACGGCGGCACAATCGCGGAAAGTTTTCGGAAAGCAGGATTTAAAGCGGAGTGCGCCTCGCAGATTGTTAATGAAAAGCGGCGTATAAGCGGTGCGGAAATTCAAAAATGGTTTGACGGCGCTCACAGCGTTTACGGCGCACAGATGGCGGCCGCCCTCCCGCATGAAGAACTGCAAAAACTTGTCCGCCTTTTGGAAAACGCCGCCGAAAAACAAATTTTTAATTGGCGCACCCAAACTGCATTTTTTACCGTCTCCGCCGCCGGCAACGAACGATGACGGAACAGACGAAGACTTCGTGTGCGGGAATTTCGCGCCTTTTTTTTGGAGCGTTTATGAAAAAACTTCCGTTTTTTATCGGGCTGTGCTCTTTTCTTGCTGTCTCGTGTACGGCGGGAAAAAACGAGTTCGGCTGGTACACGGATTTTGAAGCGGCAAAAAAAGCCGCTCAATCGCAGAAAAAAAATATTGTGCTTTTCGTCTCGTCGTTTCAGGATTTTGAAGGTTCCTCCTCCGCCGTTCAGATGCTTACGCACTCGCGTGCATTTACGGACGCCGTAAAAAACTCATACGTCTGCGTTCATTTCGATTTTGCAAAAGCGGACAATTCAATAGAAGAAAACGATTCGACTGCAAAAGAAAAGAAGCGGCTCCGCGCACGGCAGGCGGACATAAAAGCGCAGTTTGCCGTCGCCGATTCGTATGCGGTGCAATACACGCCGACGGCGCTCATCACGACAGCAGAAGGATATTACGTCGGCCGGGCGGATTTTAATTACGGACGTGCCGACGCTGAAGAGTATGCAACAACGCTTGAGGCACAAAAGGAGGCGGTGCGCATGGTCAACGAGCAGGTTCAAGCGATACAGCGCGCTTCCGGCGTAAAAAAAGTGCAGGCAATCGATGCGCTTTACACAAGCACACCGCAAAACGTTCGCAGTCCGCTTACTTCTCTTGTACATGCCGTTCCTCGTATCGACAAAAAAAACGAAAGCGGACTGGTCAGCGCTTACCTCTGCGAGGCTGCCTATTTAGACGCATACGAACGGCTTAAAACGTCAGGGTGTACGGAAGCGGCTGACATTTACGAAAAAGCGGCGGCTGACGAACGCCTTTTACCCGCCGACCGCCAGCGTTTATATTACGCAGCCGCACATACGCTTGCGATGAACGGCGGCAATTCCGAGCGGATTATGTCGCTTTTCAGGGCAGCCTTTGCAGCCGCTCCGGAAAGTCCCGCTGCAAAAAAAATTGCGCTGGCGATAGACCATCTGCAAACAATTTTATCTATGCAGAACGGCGCGTCGAACGGAAAAAAGCTGTCTCAAGTCCCGTCCCCCGTGCCGGATGATAAGCATACGGACTCAAAGGCCGCTCCAAAATCGCCTTTTACAGTCCCCGCAAACTAAGCGCGTCCGCCCATGCCCGCAATTACCGCTTTTATTGCAGCCGCTCTTTTTCTCATAACGCTTTCAATGCTGTTTTCCATTTCGGAATGCACGTTTCTTGCGATGAACAAACTGCGTCTGTCCATTCTGCGAAAAAAAAATGACGAGCGCGCCCTCAGACTTGGACGCCTCCTCGACCAAAAAGAAACGCTTATCAACACGCTGCTTATCGCAAACGATTTTGTAAATATTCTGCTCTCGTCAATTTTAACCGCACTTTCGCTTAAACTTTTCGGCAGTAAGGGAGTTGGCATTGCAACCTTTACCGTTACTTTTTTGCTGTTGATTTTCGGCGAAATTACGCCCAAAACACTCTCTACGCGAAACCCCGACGCATTCGCGTACCGCCTTTCGCGCTTTGCCTCCGTTACAGCCGCCCTTATGCGTCCCGTAGTCCTTGTGCTGACAGCATTTTCCCGCACAGTCCTCAAACTTCGTAACATCGACACGGCATCTTTCGTCCCGTCATACACGGAAGAAGACATCAAGCAATGTATCGAAGCCGGCTGGGAGACGGGAATTTTTGAGCGCGATGAAAAAAACATGATGCGCCGCGTCTTTACGTTTACCGACCGCGAAGCGCGCGACATTATGATTCCGCGTATGCGTATAAAAGCCCTTGCCGATACCTGTACATTTCGCGGCGTGCTCGAACGCGCCCAGCGCACGCGCTTTTCATCTTTTCCGGTATATCACGAAAATCTTGACCATATCGTCGGCGTCTTGTACTTAAAAGACGTTCTCAAATATAGAGGAGAATGCAATGCGTTCGACATAAAAAAAGTCGTGCGAGCGCCGCTTTTTATACTCGGAACAAAAAAAATCTCCTCAGTCCAGGAACTCTTCCGCCAAAGGCGGCAGGCGGCGGCAATTATCACAGACGAATATGCCGGAACGGCAGGTTTTTTAACGCAGTCGGACTTATATATGGAAATTTTCGGTTCCGGCTACAGCGGCACACATCTCCGAAACCTGCACTCACTTTCTGAAATACAAGATTTTTCCGACTGTACGGTTGACGGCTCCGTTCTTCTTGCCGATTTACACGAACACGCCCGAATAAAACTTCCCTCCACTTTAAGCGAAACGCTCGGCGGCTGGATTACGGAAAAACTCGACCGTCTTGCCAAACGCGGCGATATCGTTGCGTACGACGGCGTTACGTTTACGGTAGAAGCCGTGCACAAACGGCGCATTACAAAAGTGCGCATCCAGGCACGTCAAGAAGCAAAAACGGAAGGCGCTCTATGAATGCAAAAATCGTTATTCCTTTGCTTAAAATCAGTGCAGTTTTAGCAGGACTTATCGCAATAATCCGCGCCGTAGCATTTTTTTCAAGTTCGGAAACCGCCTTTCTTTCCGTCTCGACGCTTAAAATGCGCCGACTCCTCAGGGAAAAACGCGCAGGCGCAAAAAAAGCCTTTGCCCTCCGAAAAAAGCCGGACGAACTTTTAACGCTCGTTCTCATCGGTACAAACTTTATGAATACGCTTGCTTCATCCCTTGCAGCGTCTCTTGCGCTCAAAATTGCCGGAACAAGCGGAGTCGGCATTGCAGCCGCTCTCATCACCTTTGGAGCAACTGTATTCGGACAAATCATTCCCAAAACGGCGGCAGCCTTTGCCCCCGAAGACACCGTTTGCCGCAATGCGCGCGCACTCACGATGCTTAAGCGCGCCCTCTTTCCGGCCGTATGGCTTTTTACGCGCATCGCTTCTATCGTCATGCTGATTGCCGAACGATTTATACCGGAAAACACTGCGCTCATAACCGAAGAGGAATTAAAAACGCTCATCGAAGTCGGAGAGACGGAAGGAACGCTTGAAAAATCTGAAAGCCGTATGCTCTGCCGCATTTTCGAATTCGGTGCTGTGCGAGTTCGAAACATTATGACACCCCGCACATGCATTAAATCGCTGCCAAAAACCGCGGACAGAACGCAAACCGTCAGCATATTTACCGAAACAGGTCTTTCGCTCATTCCGGTCTACGGAGAGGAAAAAGAAAAAATCTTAGGCGTCGTTCATTATAAATCTGTGCTTTTGTCGCACGTCGACGGCGGCAGCGGCTACGCGGGCAGAATTATGAAAGACGTGCTGTTTGTCCCTGAGTCATTGAGTGCGCCGGAATTGCTTGCCGCATTCAAAAAAGAGCGGACGGAATTTGCAGCCGCATTGAATGAGCACGGAGAGACTTCCGGAGTGGTTACGATGGACGATATCATGCGCGTCGTTTTCGGCCGCATGACGTTTGAGCCGCACTATGAACGCGCGCCGGAAGAACAAATCCGCCTTATCTCGCCGACAGAGTTTGTCGTTTCCGGCAGCGTAAAACTGACCGACATAAACGAAATCTTTCGCCTTTCCCTTGAATCCGAATACTTTTTGACGCTCGGCGGCTGGCTTTTGGAAAAAATCGACCA
This sequence comes from uncultured Treponema sp., assembly GCA_963539635.1. Lineage (GTDB taxonomy): Bacteria > Spirochaetota > Spirochaetia > Treponematales > Treponemataceae > Treponema_D. The sequence goes on along the minus strand of CAUTOZ010000033.1, from coordinate 2,228 downwards.
TCTTCCTTTAACCGGCGAAGTCTTCCGCCTGAAAAACACGCTTTTTACCGTCGAAGACCAAGCCCATAGGCGCATTCTTTCCGTGCGCATTCGTTTTTTGGACGAACACGGCGTCTCCTGTTAACTGAAAAGAACGAGATGAGGGCAGACGCAGGAGGGACGAACTGGTTTCTGTCTTTCAGTGATTTTGACAAAAAAGCGGTGCGCGGCGGTAAAATCAACAGCTGAAACGCAAAGAAGCAGCAAGATATTGCCCCCTCAACACGAATCAGCGCCCCCGACGCTAGCGGGTATTAAACCCTCCGCACGAATAAAAAAAGGCACGGTATAAACCGTGCCAGTGCCCATCAGGCTTACCGGATGCATGGGTGGGAGGGGAAAATGCATCCGGTAATTATATTATCGCGTAAATGCCGCACAAACTTTAGATGAAAGAAGAGGGCTGTTAGAAAACTGCGCTGTAGAACGGGTTTGACAGAGGAGGAAAATAATGAGGAATAGGTAATTGGTAATGGATGCTGACGCTGTTCCTTCTCTTCCACGTATCTTTACAGTCCGTAAGTAAACAGCTCATCTCCCGTCCGCCTATCAGTCATACCGTGTCCAGAAAATTCGTCTATTCTTTACATCAAGGGGATTTTTTTAGATAATGCGCGGCATGACACATATCACAGAACTTACGGTTCGTCCGTACGAGTGCGATTCGTACCGGCACGTTAATAATGCGGTTTACCAAAATTATCTTGAATACGCCAGAATGGATTTTCTTCATGCGGCAGGATTTGATTACAAGTCGGTTGTCGCGGAGGGATATTTTCTCTACGTTACGCACATCGATATTTTTTACAAAGCCTCCGCCGTGCTCGACGACCGGCTCCTCATCGAAACGCGCCCGACAAAACTCAAGCACGTCATGGGAATGTTTCATCAAACAGTAAAAAAAGAAGACGGCACCGTGTGCGTCGAGGCGGACGTTACATGGGCAGTCGTCAATAACGAAGGACGACCGTCTAAACTTCCCGACGGCTATATGGTACCAGGACTTGTTCCCGAATCCAATTGACTGAAAAGCCGCGCCTTAAAACCATGCGGCTTTTTGAGCATTTTGACTGGAAAAGCGGAACTAACCGCGCGGTGAAAAATGAACAGTGTTCGCACCGAATGCGTCTTCGTCCGGCGGGATTTTCGCGTCTTTTAAGCCGCTGATGTCATCACGGTCATCGTATTTGCTAAAAGATGCGGACATGCAGTCTTCAGGCGGCATGACAATCGCGGCGGCAAGATAAATAATGACGCCCGGTATCACACCGAATACGGTCAACAAGATTATGCAAAGGCGCACAAACGCCGGGTCAATATCAAAATATTCCGCCAGTCCTCCGCAAACGCCCCACAATTTTTTGTCCTTCGACTTGCGCAATCTTTTTTCCATCTCAGAGTCCTCCTGCGTAAAACACACCGCTGTACGCGGTCAAGTTTTTCCTGTCTGCCGCTATTATTCTAAACAAAAGCCGGCTGTCAACTGTGCTCGTGCCCCGCTTCTCTTCCGCCCCGTAAAAAACGCCGCAAGAAAATGCAACTTCATAGCGCGGAAGAAAACTCCGCATTACGCATTCCTAATTTCCCATTAAACCCGAAACTTCCCGACTTCCTCCGCCAGCCCCTCTATGCTGTCCTTGTTCTTTCTCGCCAAGTCGTTTACTTCATGCACTGCGCGGTTAATCTGCTGAACGCCTGCCGCCATCTCGTTCATGCTGTCTTTGATAACGGCGGTGAGCTGGCCGAGAGGAGAAAGACGAGAAGCCGCAAAGCAAGGGAAGAACGCATAGTGTCGGATAAAACGCCGTTGAACGAGCGGGAGCTTGCCATGCAGAGAGAAATACAGGAGCTGAAAAAAGCGAGGTTTAATTGCGTCAACCAAATACTATTACCGCAGTTAAACGTCAAGTTTCCTAATCGGAAACGTGCTTATTAACAGGTGCGCTTATCAGTGCACGAATTGAACACCTTCCAAAGTTTACACTTTGTTCAGCTGTTCAATTTTAAGGAATGAAATTCTCAAGGATGCACTCGGTTTTTTCGTCGTAGACCTGAAGAAGTAAGCGCGCAAAGGCTCTTCGGCTGCATTTTCGAAAAGAAACAGCAAAGTAAGCGGTCAATCGAGAAGATGTGCAAAGTCCTAAAGGGGATGAGAAACAGGGTTTCACAAGTGGAAACGGAACCGTAAT
>CAUTOZ010000032.1:0-22609 GCA_963539635.1 uncultured Treponema sp. | reverse complement strand
CGAGTATGACTTCGATAAAAAAAGTCCTTGAAAACGCACAATAAGCCAAAACGCAATCGAAACAATAAAAAACGCCGCCGCAATTTTGACGCTCACGCGCGTAAAAACGTGAATGTTAAAAAGTCCGTACAAAAAATTTGCCAAGCCCTGTCCCGCCGACAAAGAAAGCGTTGTCAGGAGCACGGTCAGCGGAATTAAATACCATATTTTTTTTACGCCGCGCATAACGCCTTTCTTCAGCGGTTCGGCAAAAAAAGAAAACTCGCAGAGTGCAAAAAGACTGATAAACAAGAGGACGATAAATGCGCCGATTGTAAAAGTCTGCGGAATAAAAAAGGCTTTATCACGAATTTTAAGCGCAAGAAAGTGCGAATCGCCGCTTTCTTCGTCAAGGATTTTAAAATCCCGTATAAGATTGACAAAAAATGCCGTGATTTTTTTAGATTCGCCTGCTGCTGCCTCCGCATTGATATTGATTCCTGCTGCGGGAATGCCCGTTTCTAAAAGGAGCGCCGTACGCTTGTCAGTTTTTAAAATATTGTACCGGTACAGCGAATACAAATTTCTGCCGTCTATTGCATATGGTAATTTTGCGGCAGAAAACGCGCCGGCGGCGTGTTTTACCAACGGGAGCGGAGACGATATTTTGCCTGCGCAGGGAATGACTGCGTTCGGCTCATTTGTAAAATTGACTGAAAAGCAGCAATAGCCGCCGTCTCCGCTCCGAGAAAAGACAAAACTTTCTGAACCTTTCAGAGATGCTGCGTGTTCAAGGTTCGGATTGTCTCCGTAAGAAAAAACAATGCGAAGAGGGCAGGGGAGAAAGAGGTTTTGCGCGGCGCGTACAATGTCGGAGATAAGAGTGATGTGCCGGACTGCCTCTTCCGTCGAAAAAATAAGGCAGAGTTCCGTCTGAGTGCTTTCAAAATCATCTTTCAAAGCCTCCTGCACCTCTTTTTTGCTGTCTGCATTCAAAGCGGAGACGGGGAAAATCTCTTGTTTTTTTTCAGAATCGGACGAGATTTCAGGATTTTTTGCGCGCGCGGGAAATGTTACGCTGATGTTATACGGATAGTCTTTTTCGCCGCCTCTGATAAGCATTTCCTTTTTTACGTCCGCCTGTAAAAGCGTCATCGCGTCAAACAAAAAATTGCAGGCGTCAAATCCGTGTACGGATTGTGCAAGGGCTTTTGAGAGGTGTGAGCCGAATAAAAAGAGCACGATAAAAAAAAGAACGCCGTTTTTCTTCACGGCAACAGATTATAGTTTAAGTGTTTACACTGCAAGTAGTCTTGACTATAATAAACGTACGCGCTTTACAAGGTGAGCTTTTATTCAGGCATTATTCGTTTACGCGTACTAAAAAAAAAGCGGAAGGCGAGCCTTCCTAAAAACTGTTATCTGGAGAACCTGTATTTCATGTGTGCTGCCAATAAGAAATTCATGCTTGAGCTTCCACTGAAAGTCGTATTAACGGAAAACGGCTGTTCCAACTTTATAAGCCGTAAAAAAAATCTTATACGTTTTCGGCTTGCCGATAACCTTGACGAATACGGTATCTCCTTAAACAAGTTCTCTCCGCAGTCAATACAGAGTATGCTCCTTTTGGACTACATTTCAAAAATCGAAATTTCGATGCCTGAATTTGTTTCTTCCCGTCAAGAAGTGATGGATTTATCGAAAATAATCGTCTATTCGCTTTTGTATAAGCAGTTTGACCGCGATATTTATTCCGAATTGATAAAGTGCAGTTGCGTTAGAAAGTACAACCGCGTTAATCCTGCGCATCTTATCGACGAAAAAACGACGATGAGCGAAAAACAACTGCGCTCAATTCTTATGAATAAAGATGCGGTCATCGGACGGACGCGCACCGAAATTCTTGAGCCGATATGGCAGTCAATCCGCGACAACCGTGATTATTCAATGGAAGAAAAAAATATTTATATGCTCATGTCCGAAAAATTTATGAATCGCATGAGTTTGATGAACTGGTACATCATTACGTTGTTCCATAAAGATCCGGGCTTCAACGAAATGATTTCGAGTATCAGAAAACTCATCGGGCAGTACATGGAAAAGTCGAAAGTCGCCGAATATATTTCCGTCATGATTATGGAACTTGCGCTCAACAGTGAAAACGCGAATATCCGCAAAGAAGCAAAAAGTATGTATCCAACCGTTGACGACATAAATGCCCTCATCGTTGAGCCGGATATTAGAAAAAACATTGCCTCGGAACTGCAAAAAAAGCGCGTATTCGTTTCCGTTTCATGGAAACTCGGCGGCGGCTCTACGTCAATCGGCAAGCAGGGGCGGCTGCAGATTACGCTGTACAATAAAGACGACGAATTTCAAGAAGTCAAAGAAAATATCGAAATGAAAATGTCCGCAGACACAAAAAAACGGACGCTTATCGACTTTTACCGCGAACTTCCCGACGGACAGGACGGCACCGACCTCGGATTATATTATCTTTCATATCTTGACGATGCCTGTAAAAAGGTAAATGTAAAGTTTGAGTCTTTGGTAAATCAGTATTCTGCAAGCGACCTTACCGTTATTAACTTAATTTTTAATTTCTAGGTATGATTCGGCATCTTTATTGCGGGGCCGCGTTGTGCGCCGTCTTTGCGGCATTCATTTCCTGCTCGGACACCGAGGTAAAAATCTCGTATGTAAAAGCCTTTACCGTCCTTGATTACAAAAACGATACGGATAAGCCTGACGTCCGTCTTGCTGTTTTTGTCGAAACCGACGGCAAAATCGGCAGAACAGAACAAATAAAAATCAAAAGCGAAGAAAAAGGCTTTGAGTGGACTACAAATAATCTTGTCAAATTTACAAATGAGCATGATGCATGGGCATCGTGCTTGAATTTTGTCTGCCCGAACAACGCGATGATTCCTTCCGGCTTGTATACGCTTACGCTCGCCGACGCGGAAGGCAAGGAAGAGAAGACGAGTTTTGTACTGCATTATCCTGAAAACATGGCGTTTGAAACGGCTGCACAACTTGAAAAGTCGGCGCTTGGCAACTTTCGAGCGTTTTGCGCTTCCTATGATGAAAAAGGCACGCTGCTTTCTTATGAAGAAGGCGCAAAATCGCCCGGGGCACTTTTTGCAGAGCGCACAGACGCTTTGTCTTTTCGCCGCTGTCTTGAATTGCTTTCAGGCTCCGTCTACTGCCTTATGCCGCCTGTTTATCGGGATAAGACAGAATAGGAAAGAGGTCAGCGGTTTTATACAGTCAACGAGCGGCTAAATTCAGTATGAGGGAGATTTTTAAGGAATATATGAACAGCGATTTTTCGGAACAAAAGACGCAGACGGAGGAGGCGCCTCCTGATGAAGGCGTACACCATTTAAATTCGTTTTATCGGGTTGTAAAAACATATGTACTGCGCTCAGGCAGAATGACGCAGGCTCAGGAGCGCGATTATCGGGAATTGTCTCCCGTGTGGTGCATTCCGTTTTCAAAGACGAAAATAAACTTTCTCGATATCTTTGGAAACACAAATCCCGTCATTGCGGAAATCGGCTTCGGTATGGGAACGGCGACTGCGGAAATTGCCGCTTCTCACCCCGACATCAATTATATCGGTATCGAAGTGCACCGTCCGGGAATCGGACGTCTGCTCGGGGAAATCCGTAAGCGGGACTTAAAAAATCTTTTTATCATCGAACACGATGCGCTTGAAGCGCTTGAGACAATGTTCGTCGATAACTCGGTCAACGGCTTTCACGTCTTTTTTCCCGACCCGTGGCAAAAAAAACGCCACCACAAACGCCGCCTTGTCCGCCGCCCTCACACGGATTTACTTGCGCAAAAACTTGCCTCAGGCGGCTATCTGTATATGGTAACGGACTGGCTGCCCTATGCCCAAAGCGCATTAGAAGAATTGACGGCGACAAAGACGCTTACAAACCGCTACGAATCCTTTGCGCCCAGGCAGGACTGGCGGCCGGAAACGAAATTCGAGCGGCGCGGCATAAACGAAGAGCGAGCTATCAGCGAACTGTATTTTGTAAAATCATGACTATGACGCAAGACTTCTCTCCATCAGAAAAAAAAGCGCAAAACGAAAAAATGCGCATTGCGGAACTTGAAAAACAGATTGCGCGCTATCAAAAGTCCTATTATGACGGAGAGGCGGAAATTTCCGATGATGAATTCGACCGGCTCTGGGACGAACTTCGTGCGCTTGATGCTGAAAATCCTTTATTAAAAAAAATCGGCGCAGATTCTGCTTATTTTTCAAAAGCGCGCCACATCATGCCGATGGGAAGCCAAGAAAAGGCTTCAGGCCCTGAACAATTTTTTGCGTGGGCGGCAAAGCACGTCTATCCTGAATACCTTGTCGAATATAAACTTGACGGCGCTTCCCTGGAACTGCAGTACGCGCATGGAATTTTAACGCGCGCCGTTACGCGGGGCGACGGGGCGGTCGGAGATGATATTACGGCGAATGCAAAAAAGTTTGCAGGCGTGATAAAAACGCTTTTTGAAAATGGAAGACGTGTTGATTTTACAGGCGGTATCCGCGGAGAAGTCATTATGACGCACGAAGTGCACCGGACAAAGTTTTTTGACAAAGCGAACTGCCGGAATGCCGCAAACGGACTGATGAAGCGTAAAGACGGAGACGGCTCTGAAAACTTAACGCTCATCGTGTACGACGCCCTGAGCGTTGACGGGAAATCGTTTTTTTCCGATGAAGAAGAAAAAATTACGTGGCTTAAAAATCTTGGATTTACTACGGCGCCCCTTTTTGTGTGTAAGACTGCCGAAGACGTCGTTGATTTACGCGCCCGCATTATGGAGATGCGGAAGAGTCTTGACTATGATATAGACGGGCTGGTCGTTAAAGAAAAGGAAATCCATCTTGAAGACTTACAAAGAGCGCGCCCTGAGCGGCAGATTGCGTTTAAGTTCAGTCTTGAAGAAGCCGTGTCCGTCCTCCGCGCCGTTGAGTGGAGCAAAAATGGAGCGACGTATACGCCGGTAGGACTTTTTGACGAAGTCCCCTTAAACGGAACGATTGTAAAGCGCGCAAGTTTTTCCAATCCCTCCGTTATGAGGAAACTCGGCGTAAAAATCGGCTGCAAAATTATCGTCGTTAAGCGCGGAGAAATCATTCCCAAAATCGAAAGCGCTTTCCACGAAGACGGCGCTGCCGAACGCGATATTGCATTTCCTTCGGAGTGCGAAACCTGCGGCTCTCCTTTAGTTGACGATGACTCGCGCCTGTATTGTCCTAACAAAGACTGCCCCAAACGGATGCTGCACCGGCTTTTTAAGTGGGTGGAAGCGGCAGATATCCGCGATATGGGAGAAGCGCTTATCCTGTCGTTGTTTAATTCCGGCAAAGTCCGGCGCATAACGGACTTTTACACGCTTTCGGAATCGGATTTGACGCCGTTTTTTTTAAATGAAGAAAGCCGCGCGCAGGAAAAAAAATCGCTTGGAGCGGAAAAAGTGATAAAGTCGCTCAATGATAAGCGGACTATGACGCTTTCATCGTTTGTCGCAGGCTTTGACATCGAGGGAATAGGGGAGACGAGCGTTGAAAAACTTGTTGAAGCAGGTTTTGATTCGCTTGAAAAACTGCTTGCCATGAGCATTGAGGAGGCTATGTCGGTTTACGGCTTTGCAGAAATTACGGCTCGTATTGCCGTTGCAGGTCTTTTAGAAAATGCAGAGGAAATGCGCACTCTTGCTTCTCATTATATTTCGATTCAAGCGGCGGCTTTCGGGCGCCTTGCCGGCAAGTCCTTTTGCTTTACCGGAGAAATGACTGCAATGAAGAGAGCCGAGGCGCAGTCGCTTGTAAAAACATTGGGCGGCGTCTGCCGCTCGTCGGTTACAAAAGATTTAACCTATCTTGTTACGAACGATACGCAGTCAGGCTCTGCGAAAAACAAAAAGGCTGCAAAACTCGACGTTAAAGTTATCAGCGAACAGGAATTTCTTTTGCTGGCAGGGAAATGAAGCGAAAACTTTTTTCGGCAGTGTTTATCATTTTGAACGCCGCGTGCGCTGCTTCGCTTATTTTTTTGACGGTAAGCGCGGTTCAGTTTGGTCTCTGTTTTTCCGCTGCAAAAAAAATCCCGCAAATCGATTTTCAACTCTTGAGAATTTTACCGTATAATGCCGCAGGCTCGGAAATAAGCGCATCTGTTTCGATTTTAGACACGGACGAAGAAGTGCTCGCGGTTATTGAGCGCTCGTGGCACGGCAGTTTTCTTTCGGTGGAGTGTATCTGCGCTTCTTTTTCCGAAAACAAATTGTATTTTCCAAAGCGCATTTACGGCGCAAAAACTGAGTATCCGTCTCTTGCCGATATGGGGAAAAGGAGCGGACGCGGGACAGCGCTTTTCAGATATTATAATCGGGACGGAGCGTGCCTGCTTTTCGGAAAATCCCGTCCGGCTTTTGAGCGCTCCTCCGTAGACAAAATCGCGTCCTTTGCTTTCAGTCCCGCCTCTTTTGCGGTCCCTCGTTTTGTGCAAAAAACGAGCGTCAATCTTTCCGGTCTTGAAAGCGGAAAATATTACGGCGTTTTTGTGGAAAAGGGCGTATTGGCCGTAAAGGAAGAGTAGGCGGACTAAAAATAATGGCGGTAATTGTTGGGCGCAGACGGAGGGCGTAACCGGCTTTTCGTTTCAATGCCGTGCGGCATTTCCACTGCAATCCGGCGCAGGCTTTTGTTTCCGGCCGTAACCGCCGTTCCGCTCTAAAACGATGTTAACGCATTCCCTGCCTGACTCTTAAATCGTTGGGCGGCAGAGAAAGGTATTTGAATAACGCAGCAAAGTTACCGCCCGCTTGAGTTTTGGGTAAAGCAAACTCGCCGCTTGGTTAGAGACGGTGCAGTCAGTGTTTAACAGACGCTTCGGAGTTGCTGCCCGTGCAGGATTTCCGTACGAAAATCCTGACGAAAACGCTGCTTACAGGGAAAAGGGGCTTTTAATGAGGAAATGGAACGTTTCGTCAGAGAAAGAAATATAGTATTGTGCCGGAGAAACTATCGTCAGAATCATGATAAATACCTTAAAAGAAAGTTCGCTTCACAAATCGTTAAAATTGTTGTATTCGCTTGACGAGGGGGCGCGGACGGAGGTTGAAATCGGCAAAAAAATCTATGACATTGTCGAATCCGATGGAAGCGTAATCGAAGTACAAACGCAAAATCTTTCAAAACTCCTTCTCAAAGCGCAGCTTATTCTTAATTCAGGCAAGCGATTTAAAATCGTCCACCCAATCGCAGTCGAAAAAACGATAAAACTGTATGCACAAGACGGACGTCTTATAAGTCAGCGCAAAAGTCCCAAAAAAGAAAGCATATACAGTCTCTTTAAAGAATTAACGCGTCTTTTCCCGCTTTTACTGCACAGCAATTTTACCCTTGACGTTCTTCTGATAACGATGACAGAAGTCCGGCTTCGTACGGAGGCAGCAGTGCAGTCTGAAAACAAACGCCGGCGTTTTAAGCGCAACTGGCTTAAAACAGACAAAATTCTTGAGTCTATTATCGAAACAAAAGTATTTTCCGAAAAAGATGACTATCTTGCTCTTTTGCCCGAAACGCTCCCGCTTACGTTTTCGGTAAAAGATTTGAAAGAGACTCTAAAAAAACTCCGAGTTGTTCCCGCCTCTGCTGCAAACTTTGCAAGTCTCATGGTGTGGGTGCTCAAACGCATGGATTTAATTGAAGAAGCGGAGGGGAAAGGCAGAAGCAAGTCGTATCGGGTGACGGCGGGCGGTAAAAACGGTCTTTGAAAGACATAACTGTGTTGCTGCCCGCGGCGAGAATATCTACGCCTCTCAAGGAGTGTGGATATTCTCGCAAGAAAATAGAACTCTGGCGTGCCGTTGTCGAGAAGTTGTATTTTCCGGCGGCGTTTTTTGTGGCGCGGATAGAGCGTTTTACTTTCCGACGGCAGTGTGTTTAACACGCGGTACGCACAGAAGACGTACCGCTAAAACTCCATTGTGCACACAAGTTTATCCATGTTTCGCAAGGAGTATGTGAAACAGCCGGAGAAAAGAAATAAACTACGAAAAGACGGGAAATATCAGGAAAATGCTAGAATGGCGCATTCTCCGTCCGCACGAGTATTGCTGCGTAAAACTTGCAATAAATGGCAGTATGGAGATAATCAACTACAAAATGTCCAACTCCCCAAATAAACAACAGGTTTACCTCCGGCAAAGTGGGGCGGACTGCAAGACCTGTAAACGATTTTACATACCATTTATGCAGTCCGCGATGGAATGGATGCCGCAAAGATTGCGGCGGCTGTCGTTGCCGCTTGCAACGGACTTGAAAACTCATCAGTACAAGCAGAAACGAGCGGCGACAGCGGGAACGTTATATTTTCTTTAACGCCGCAGTGAAAATTACAACTTTTCTGACGTATCCCAGTCCTGACGCTCCAAGAAAATCCACACCCCGCAAGAGTATGGATATGCTCTTGCGGGTACTAACTCCGTTATGTCTTTCTCAATACCTTTTTTCCGCCCGCTGAACTCCGTTCTGGCTTTTAAACACTTTTTCAAGCCGCCCGCAATTCTCCTCTCCATGTGGATATAAACGCCGTAATCGGCTATTATGGAACCTGTTTTATATGCGGCGTTTTTCCGAAGAATGCCTTGCTGACTTCGGCGGCGGTGTTGGTTTTCGATAAGCAATACGACAAGAGACAGGGGGACGGTATGAAAAAGTTTTTTGCAGCCTTTGCAGCCGCGGTTTTGTTTTCATCATGCGATTTTTGGAACGCGCCGGTAAAAAGTTGGTTTGAAGAATATACGCAAAATCCGCGGGTAACGGGAGCGGACTTTGCAGGAAAATACGAAACCGGCTCGGACGGAACCGTGTACGCATCTTCTTCGGAAGACTTCCAAGTCATTATGAACCTGCAGAATCCGCTGAACTTTGTGTTTACGGCGGCAAACATGACGCTCTTTTTGCCTGACGAACTGCCTGCGGCAGGAATCGATATGTCTACGGTAACGATTATGCAGGATTCAAGCGACCTGTCAAAAATCATCGTAACTTATCCCCAGGTCTTTTTGCGCTTGGCGGAGCAGGGGAAAAACATTACTCCGCGCGTAAACCTGCGGCACCCCAAAGTCGGCATAGACTTCGGCACATTTGAGCCTGCCGCAGTCGTCTGCAATTCGCCGCCGCCTTTTCCGTTTGGCGCAATGCTTTACAAAGACAATTCCGACAGTAAATACGTCGTGTGCTTTAATATGCCGTCTCAAGATATGCTGAAAACAAACGCGCTGCATTCCGACATCGTAAAAATACGAATCAACGGAACGGAATTTCCGATAACGCTTAATGCGGACGGGACATTCGTAGCTCCGGCAGGACTTTTGCAGGCTGCATCCCCCGCTGCGGTCGATTCCCACTTTGTAAAACGCGGCGTATCGTATCCGGACTTTCAAAAGAACGGACAGCCCGTTTTCTTTAAGACAAACGACGTAGAAAATTCCGACAAATTCGACTATCGAATAGAAATTGTTGACTCCGGCAGCAGAGCGGGAAAAACGCTCATCTCATCGAAATCCGTACAACTCAAGACCCCGTCGGCAGCGTACAATTCCTTAACTCTTTCTGCGTCCAGCCTCAATTCTTTGCAGGCGGTGGATGATGACGATTCAGTTACCGTGCGCATTATGCCCCCGACCCAAGCGGTAAACGGCACGCTGGTTGACGGCGCGGCGGTACATTACGAACTATTCAGCGGACACAGCGCAAGCGGCGTTCTTGTAAAGAGCGGCACTATTTCCCCTCCGAATGGCGAGCTTGAGATTGCCGGTGGGGACTTTTTCTTAAAACTGTATGCGCACAAAGATGAGTACGTCGATTCTCAGGCGTTGGAATACAAAATTACGGTACGGACTCAAGTCTACTTTGTTAAGGGGACGGGAGCCGTCGTATTGACCGGAAATGCGGCGGATTCCAATTCAGGTTCGCGCCTCTTCCCGTTTGCGACGGTACAAAAAGCGCTTTCGGCAGTGCCGGGCGTAAGCGGAATGCCCAGTCCGTACAAAATCTATATTGACGGCGAAACTTCAGAAACACAAAAAATAACGGTCGGGGGAAGCGGAGCGAATAAATCCGTAACCATTGAGCGGCTCGGCGGAGCGGCACAGGCAGTCATCGGCAGGGCGGCGGCGTTTACAACGGATTCTCTTATCCGGCTGGAAGAAAACAGTTCCTTGACGCTTAAAAACATAACGGTTGACGGTAAAGTGGTGTCTGCCGGCGGCAGCGGCATTTCGACGGCGGGAACGCTTGTGTTAAGCGGCAGTACAGTTCAAAACTGCACGGCAGCGGCAGGACAGGCAGGCGGCATTCTTGTTGAAAAAGGCGCGTGTACGCTTGATTCTTCTATAATAAAGGACTGCCAAGCCTCCGGCAAAAAACGCGGCGTGTACGTTAAAGCCTATACAGGAGGCGGAATACAGCCGGTCTTTACGGTAAAGGGCGCCTCTCAAGTTGGAAGCAGTACCGACACGACTGCGGTCTGCCTCGGCTTTGCGGTGGATACAGGCGCGCTTGTTACGGCGCAGGACTTAGCAAGCGGCGCACACGTAAACCTTGTTCCAGAAGATTACGTTAAGCAGTACGGCAAGGCGCTGGTACTGTCTACTATATCGACATTCCCTGCTGCGGCTATTCCGTATTTTAGCTTGACAGAAAAGCCGACTGGATATGCGGCGTTTAGGATTCAAGCGGGAACTGCCGCGTCGGGCAATGAAAACGCGCTCCTTTTGCGGGAAACAGTTACGATTGACGGCGGCGCAGACACGAATGCGTGGGCGTATGTAAAATACTACGCGACGCACATTTTGTCCGGCGACGACATTATCATACAAGGCGAAGTTAAAGCGAAATCAAGCGGCTCTGTTATGATAAACGGCGAAAGCGTTCAGACTGACGGCGAAATTCATGTCGGCTCCGATGTATTGATACGCGGGGACGGCGCAGGCGCAATGCTCAACGCGCTTATGCAAGACCGCATATTCGTATTTGACGGCGCATCCTCAGGCGAACTGACGCTGAAAAATCTTACGCTGAAAAACGGAAAGGTAACGGCAGGGCATAAAGGCGGCGCGGCTTTAGTTAAGCAAAATAAAACGCTCGTCCTTGAAAACTGCAAAATCCAAGAATGCGAAGCGGGAAAAGGCGGTGCGCTGTATGTCGAAAAGGGCGGAGAATGCGTCCTTTCCGGCACACGCTTGAGCGGAAATAAAGCGACGGACGCGGGCGCATCCGGCGGCGCCGTCTATGCTGAAGCAGGCTCTGGCTCTATTGCGGCAGGCAATGTACGCGTTTCCGGCGCGAGCGTCATTACCAAAGAGACCGACAGCGGCGGACAAAAGCGCAACGATGTATGTTTGGAAAACGGCGCGCTTATTTCGGTAACGGGAGAGGTGAGCGGTACAGGCATTATTGCGCGCATTACGCCGTCTCCCTACACGCCGGCTCTTGCTGTAGTGCAGGGCGCGGCCGGCTTTACGCTTCCTTCCGGCTATGAAAATCGTTTTGCGGTAACGGAAGACGGCGCAACATCGTGGGCGCTTGAAAAATCTGGAAACGAACTCAAACTCAAAACGGCGGCATTTATCCTTGACGGCACAGCGCACCCTGCCGACGGCTGGAAACTCCTGAAAGACTATATCACCTCCGCTCCTGCCGATTCAACGGTGCTGATTAAGGGAACGATACAGGCGACTACAGCCTCCGGCAACAACGGCGTAATTCCAATAACGAAAAACATTACGATATACGGAGAGCGCTCCGGCACGACGATTACAAGTTTCCTTGACGCAGATAAAACACAGGGTGGAAAGCCTGCACACCGCATATTTACGGTCAGCGGCGCGGGTACAGTCCTTACGCTGAAAGACGTGGTGCTTAAAAATGGCAAAGCAAGCGGCACCGGCATGGATGATAAAAAAGGCGGCGCGATACTGCTTAAAGACGGCGCGCACTGTGTAATAACGGACTGCGGCTTACATGCAAACGAAGCGTCTGAAGACGGCGGCGCACTCGCTGTTTCTAAAGGTACTAAGTGCACGATAACGAATACTACAATTGACTCGAACATCGCGACCGGCAGAGGCGGCGGCGTGTTTGTTGAAAATGGCGCAGGCGGTACGACAGCCGGTACGTGTGCAGTTTCCGGCGGCTCGTTTACAAAAAATGAAGCCGGCGGTCTTGGCGGCGGTGCGCTGTACACTGCGGGGAAGCTTGAGATAACGAGCAACTGCACAATCGGCGGAACTGCTGCTGACGGTAATAAAGCTGGAAATACGTCCTCGAGCGTAACCAGCGGCGGAGGCGGTATATACGTTTTTAGCGGTACGTGTATTTTGGACAATGTTACTGTAATGGGCAACATCATTAACGGCAGCAGCAAAGGTACTGGTGTACGGCTGCATTCTACGTCTGCGGGCAGCACTGTATTTACGGTAAAAGGTACGACGAAAATAGGCGGCAGTGCCGACACGAATGCGGTATACGTAAGTTATACCGGTCCTACGCAGTTTGTTGCCATTACCGCAGACAATTTGCAAACCGGCACTTATATAAACATCGAACCCGGCAGTTATCCCAGTCAAAAGAATAAAGAATTGGTAAAAGGCGAGCACGCGTCCATATATGCGGCGTATTTCCATTTGACCGGCGTTCCCGCAGGCGAATCGTGGAACTTATCCCCGAACGCTGCTGATAATGCTCTGCGCTTACGGCAGCAGGAAGTTATCGACGGAACTCAGCTAAATGCGTGGAAGAAATTAAAAGATGCAGTTACAAATGCAGAAACCGGCGACGTTATTTTGGTAAAAGGCGAAATAAAAGCCTCAGATGATGCGTCCGGCAACTACGGTCAAATTCCTGTTACCAGTAAAAAGATTACGATAAAAAAGGACGGCAGCGGCGCGGCTATCATTGACGCAAACAAAGTCGGTTTATCTTCGGGCAAGACAAGCCGTATATTTGAGCTTTCTGGCAGCGGCGTGGAACTTACTATTGACGGCGTAGACCTCAAAAACGGCAAAGCGGCTGGAGACGGCGGCGGTGTCCTTGTTGACGGCGGTATATTGACGCTGCAAAACGGCGCGACGATTACGGCGTGCGAAGCGGGTACAAACGGCGGCGCCATTGCCGTAAAAAATTCCGGCGTCGTAACGGCAAACGGCGCAGAAGTCAAACTTAATAAAGCGGACGGGAAAGGCGGCGGCGTATATGTTGAAGGCAGTGCGTCGCGCTTCAAGGCAAGCGGCGGAAAACTGCAAAGCAACGAAGCCAAACAAGGCGGCGGGGCAATTTACATTGAACACGGCTCCGTAACGCTTGAAAATAACGTGGAGTTGAGCGCAAACAATGCAGTCGGTTCGAACGGCGGAGCGGTGTACGTTGATAAACAAGGAATGCTGACCATAAACGGCGCCGACTTAAAATCGAACAACGCAACCAAACCGAGCAGCACAATCGGGCACGGCGGCGGCATTTTTGTTACGGGAGACGCAGGCAGCCACGGTACAGTCGTTATGTCGGCGGGAACGATAGAGTCGAACATCGCAAGCATAAACGCCCCAAACTTTGAGGGTTCTGGCGGCGGCGTCTGCATTGACGGGCAGGGCGTATTCGAAATGTCCGGCGGCGAAATAAAGGAGAACAAAGCCAAAAACGGCGGCGGCGTGTACATAGACGCAGGCGCAAAGTTTTCGATAAAAGGGGAGGCGCGCGTTACAGTCAATTCGCTGGAAAATGACGTGTACATAAAGAGCGGCGGCGCAATCACAATGACGGGCGCACTTACGCAGTCAGCAGCAAAGCCGTTTCCTGCGGCGCGCATTACGCCGGAATCGTATACGGCAGGGACAGCGGTTGTCAAAGGCGGAGGCTATACGCTCCAGTCAACAGATGCGGCTGGAAAATTCTCTCTTACCCAACAGCCCGTTATGCAGTGGGAACTGGAATTGCAGTCAGGCTCTCTCGTGCTGAAAAAAATCGGCGCGCTCGTTGACGGTAACACAAGCAGCGCGTGGAAGAAATTAAAAGACGCGGTTGCTGCGGCATCTGCGGGAGATACGATTATCGTCAAAAACACGGTACGGGCGGACAACTCATCGCCCCATAACTCAGGCGAAATACCAATCAACACAAACTTAACGATAAAAGGCGAGGGGGGCGCGGCGATTCTTGACGCGAACACAGACGGCTCGGACGCACCATCGCAAAAGCACCGCATCTTCAAGGTAACAAGCGGCAAGACGCTCACGCTGGAAAACCTGACGCTCAAAGGCGGAAAGGCAGGAAAATTTGATGCGTCTGATCCGTTTGCGTCATCAGGCGGAGCTATACGACTGAATGGCGGCTCTGCCTCGCTTCGTAATGTGACCATTTCCGGCTGTAAGGCGATAACCAACGGCGGTTGTACCGGACAGGGCGGCGGCGTATGTGCGGAAGACGGCGGAACACTCACTCTGAACAATTCGACGATAAAGGATTGTGAAGCGACGGAAAACGGCGGCGCAATTTACGCAGCGGGCGGGACAATCAATTTGACGAACTGCAATATTAGAGGCTGCAAAGCGATAAACGGCGGCGGAATTCATCTTTATAAAAGCAGCGGAGGAGATGCGACGCTCACCGTTTCCGGCGGACAAATCGGCGGTATGGGGGCGGGCGAATCAAATACAGCAAGCGATACGAGTGGCAACGGCAAAGGAGGCGGCATTTTTATAGAGGGTGGCAGCTGCACAGTAACGCTTAAAGACGGTGCTAAAATTACCGGCAATACCGCAAACAACGGCGGCGGCGTGTACGCAGAAAATATCAAAACCTTTACGCTTAAAAACGCTGCAATTTCATCCAACATAGCAATGATAGGCGGCGGTATATATGCTACCGGCAGCTCTTCGGTCTTTACAATGGAAAATGGGACTATCATTGGCAATAAGGCGGAGTATACAGTAACCGCTGCATCAAATACCCCATCCGGCGGCGGCGTATATCTTCGTGGCGGCGTAACATTTACGATGAAAGGCGGTAAAATTACAAGTAGCATACTTTTTGCCCCATCAACAACGACTCCGGTAGCAAAGGGCGGCGGCGTATTTATTAAAGACAACGGAACCAAGCTTATTTTGGAAGATTCGGCTGAAATCTCCGGAAACTCACTAATGTGCAGGACAGACACCTCGAAAGCGAACTTCTACGGCGGCGGCGTATATGTTGAAGGCGGTGCAGAGTTCACACTGAAAGATAGTGCTGTCAAAAACAATAAAATGACTACCTACACAGCCGCAAGCTCATCAGCAAAGGGCGGAGGGGTGTATGTTAAAGGCACCGGAAGCAAGCTTATTCTGGAAGGCACGTCTGAAATCTCCGGAAACGAAGTAAAGCATGGAGACGGCAGCCCGGATATTCCGACGTGGGGCGGCGGCGTATGTCTTGAAAGCAGCGCAACATTCACGATGAAAAACGGCACTGTCAAAAATAACAAGTGTATCGGTACAAATACTATTAGATGTGTAGGCGGCGGTGTTTATGCGGCAAGCTACGCACGATTCAACTTTGAAGGCGGAACTATCAGCGGCAACAGCGCAGGCATAGGAAAAGGTGTCTATATTCAGTATTTTAACGGCAATGCGTATATGACTATGTCCGGCGGCGCAAAAGTTGATTCAAATAACGACGTGTATTTTGGCAGTACCGGCGGCAATCCTGCATTTATCACCGTAACCCGCGCACTTTCCAATTCACCTGCGGCAACGCTCACTATGGAGAACATCGCAGGCTATGCAGAAGGGCGGGAAGTCGTTAAAGGAGACGGATATACGCTTACGGCGGAAGATATTGCCCGCTTCCCCATAACGGCGCAGCAGACATCGCCCGTACAAAACTGGACGACGGAACTCGGCGACAACGCGCTCAAGTTGAAGAAGGAAAGAAAAACGGTAACGATAAAAAGTACTGACGCCAATGCGTGGAAAAAACTCAAAGATGAAGTGGAAAAGACTAGCGGCGGAGCTGAAAAAATCATTATAGAGGGGACGGTACAGGCAAAAGATGGTAGTAAAGGAGAGATAACCGTCAGCAGAGAGGTTGAAATAGAGGGGAATGGAACAGATGCCGTTTTGGATGCAAATCAGAAGAACCGCATATTCGAGGTAAAGAGTGCCGATGCATATCTCAAACTGACGAATATCACACTCAAAAATGGTAAAGTAACGAAAAATAACCAGAATGGTGGGGCAATACTTTTTACCGACGGAATAGGAGTGTTTTCTAAATGTATAATACTTTCCTGTTCTTCAAATAACTTTGGCGGAGCGATAGCACTTACAAACAAAGCGGCATTGGAGATTACGGACAACTCGATTATTGAAAATTGTAATGCAAAATATAAGGGCGGCGGTTTATATATTATCGGGGAGGGGGACTGTACTTTGAAAAATAGTTCAATTAAAAACTGTCACGCAACTAACAATGACTCTTTCGGCGGTGGCGCATGGCTGGAAGATTCTAAATCTAAACTTGTTTTGAATAATTCTTTGATTGAATCTTGTACATCAAAAACTTCTGGCGGCGGTATTTATATTGCCACTGGTGGCACCTGTACATTTGAAATGAGCGGCAGCGCGAAAGTTACTGTTTCTACGGGAACTGATAAAAATAAAGACGGCGCGAACGAAATATTTTTGCAAGCCGGTGCGATTAAAGTTACGGAAACACTGACTGTAGGAGATGGACAGGCGGGACGGATTTCGGTTATGAGCAGTAAATATCAAACTTCGACGCAGGTACTTACCGGCGCTAATCTTACGGTAAACTGTAAAAAGTTTACCGTAACACCGAAGAACAGTCAAAACTGGTATGTAGACTCCAGTGGAAAACTCACAAACACGGCACCGTAAGCGGCAGGCGGCAAAAACGAGGGCTTGAAAGATACCTCGGAACTGCCGCCTGCACTTTTCCAGCCATCTTTCTTCCATACAAATAATTTTATTTACAAACGCGAATGCGGGATTTATACTCTACAAAACGGTTTTAACGCGGGTGCGCTAAAATCGGAGTATCAAAAATTTTTTAGGGGGTCGTTATGATCACGTTTTTCTTGTGCGTATTGGCGCTTGTCGTGGGGTATATCCTATACGGGACGCTGGTAGAAAAAATATTTATTCCCGATGCGAACCGCAAAACGCCTGCGATGGCAAATCCCGACGGCATCGACTATGTTCCGATTTCAAAACCGAAAGCGTTTTTAATTCAACTTTTGAATATCGCGGGGTTGGGGCCGATTTTCGGAGCGATTTCAGGCGCGCTGTGGGGGCCGAGCGTTTATTTGTGGATTGTCGGCGGTACAATTTTTGCCGGCGGCGTACATGATTACTTGTCCGGTATGCTTTCTGTCCGCAACGACGGCGCAAGTATTACGGAAATTACCGGAAAATATTTGGGGCCGGTCATGCAGAATGTTATGCGCATTTTTGGCGCAGTGCTTTTGCTTTTGGTCGGCGTTGTTTTTATGGTCGGGCCTGCGCAGTTGCTTGACATTTTAACTCCCGCATGGCTCAACGTAAAAGTGTGGACGATTATTATTTTAGTCTACTATTTTCTTGCGACGCTGCTTCCGGTCGATAAAATCATCGGACGCTTTTATCCGATATTCGGAATCTTTTTGATTTTGATGGCAGTCGGCGTTTCAGTCGCGACGATGCTCAACACGGGAACGCGGCCGCTTATGGAATTGACGCTCAAAAACCTCTATCCGACGGATACGCAAAAACCAATTTGGCCGCTTATGTTTATCACCGTCGCGTGCGGCGCAATTTCCGGCTTCCACGCAACGCAGTCGCCGATTGTCTCCCGGACGCTTAAAAATGAACGGGAAGGCCGCTGGGTTTTCTACGGCGCAATGGCGGCAGAAGGCGTTATTGCAATGATTTGGGCTTCGGCTGCAATTGCATTTTTCTGGAACAAAGACGGGACGGGAACGGGACTGCGCGCTCTTTTGAACATGGGCGGCGGCGGTTCAAAGTCGGTATTTGCCATTTGTACAGGACTGCTTGGGCCTGTCGGCGGCGTAATTGCCATGATCGGCGTTATTGCCTGTCCCATTACCTCAGGCGATACGTCTTTCCGCAGCGTACGCATGATTATATTCGACTGGTTTAAACTCGACGAAAAAAATCTCAAAATCCGTTTGTCGGTTGCAGTTCCGCTCCTGCTTATCGGCTATGCGATTTCTCTTATCAACTACAATATCGTGTGGCGGTATTTTTCGTGGTCAAACCAAACGCTTGCGATGATTGTCTTATGGACGGGAGCCGCATATCTTGCAACAAATTATCCCGGCCGGCTCCGCAGTTGGATTGCCATCATTCCGGCAACGTTTATGTCCGCGGTGTCTATGACGTATTTGATGTACGCACCGGAGTGCTTTAATTTTGGACGGCTCGGACTCAAAGGAATTACGATTTCGTATCTGGTCGGCGTTGCCGTCGCCGCTGTTTTTTTGGCGGTGTTCTTGTGGCGGATTTATCTGCACCCCGAACGCAATCTTGCAAACCAGAAAAAAATTATTGTCGGCCGCGTTCATGCGTAAGGTAAATTTTGCAGCCTGCACTTGAACTGTAAAAAAAATCCCCCGATTGTTTGTCGGGGGATTTTTTTATCCATGATGGATTATTGAATGCAGACGGCAAGACGTGTGCGCGTACCGTTGCGTCCGCTTTCTGCCGTATAATTTATGCTTTGTCTTTTGCTTCCAACTGCGCCTTACACGCGTTGATTTTTTCGGACAGCGCTTTTATTTCAATAAGAATGACAGAGACTTCCGTATCGGCGGCTTTTACGGCGCTTGTTTCATCTGCAATAAGTTTTGCCGCCGCAAACTTTCCGAGCCGCTTGTATTGTTCAGAAAGTTTTGATTCCAAATGAGTTTTTTCGATTAAAACGACGCTTTTACTGCTGAAATCCTGCACCGCCTCCCCTGCTGCCCCAAGCGCCTTTTTTGAAGACTCAACAAACTTGTCCATTCCATCTAAGACTTTATCTTTTAATTCTTTTTTATCCATATGGTTCCTCCATAAAATCAAGATGACGGTTTGCCTTACTGCGCATACCGATTGGCGTACTATAATCTTCTTAAAAAATATTTACCAGCGAAATCTATCGGCCCCTATAGTCTTCCTGCATACGAAAAGTTTCCGGCTTATTCATTTTTCTAAAGTCTAAAAAATGCTGCCCGATAATAAGAATACAAACGGCGGACGTGCTAGACATCCGGACGCCTGCCGAATTTGTGTTCTTCAGTAAAGTTGGAAGACGTGTGAGGTTTTCCAACTTTTTATTTTAACGAAAACTTATCTGCCGCTTGGCACTCCCGTCCGTTTCTATTGATTTTAAGCCCTGAGATTGGTATGTTATACCTATGAAAATTCCTGCAAATCTCGTTATAGAACATTTTCTCCGCTCTTTCGGCGAGCCTTTTTCCGTACAGGAATTTTCCATGCTGCTTTCTCACGTCGGATTAGACGACGCTCTTGAAGATGCGCAGTCTTTTCTTGAAAACAATCCTTATGTTTTTCCGCTCATGAATGATTTGTATATGACGCGTTCGGCGGCTTTTACGGGACAAGTTTTCAGTTTTAAGCCGACAAAAAAAGAAGTTTCCAAAGGAGTGTTTATCGCAGGCTGCAGGACAATGCCTTTTACCGACCCTGAAATGCTTGCCTGCGGACTGACGTTCCGCTTCCAAGGCATTCCGATTACCCGGCAGGCGGTTGAATTTGATTCTGCGGCCGCACTCGATTTTTTTCAGTTGTGCGGAGAGGAATTTGCCGTGCAGTTCATCGGCGCCGATCCTGCAAACACGGCTCTTAACCTCTTTGAAACCGATTTTATGCTTCCTTCCCGTATAATGCTGACGGGCTTTTCGCTTAAGCCGCTGATAAAACAAGGAGGTTTTCAGTACGGCGACCGGCTTTTGTGTAAGGTTTTTGACTGGGACGCAGGCATTATTGATATTGTCGGTATTACCGGAAGCCAAGAGCCGTTTACGATAACGCCTGAGGACGTTGAGCGCGAAAATTGGTATACCGCGCTTGAACAGTTGCTGCTTGAAATGTTTGCATCCGTAGGGCCGTGTTCTTCCATTGAAGAACAACTTGCTGTCGTCTTTGCCCAGCACGTTCCCGAACTGTGTATTCCTGCCTGCGGCTCGGTGGAGGAATTTTTTAAACGCACGCAAAAAATCGGCTTTGAGCCGTTCGGAGTGGAAACGCGGCTGTGGTATACGGGAGAAAAAGTTCCGGCAATCGGTACCTGGAACAAGGCTGTTATGCAGGAAAATGCCGAAAAGGATTTTCTTTCGCATCCGGCGGGATTAGACGAGCTTCCGGATTCGCTGGTTGACGTTTTTTTAAAAGACCATATTTATTCAAACTGCACGGATTTTACGCAAACTCTTGAAAAAATGTATCCGTATTTTTATAAACTGCCGGAATCCAAGCGCGCCTCGCTTTTGTCGCGCTTAAAAACGCGGCATACTGCGCTTCTTAAAAAATATAACCGGTTTGCGGACTTTGAACTTGGCGATTTGCGGCACAAGGCGCTGGAATTATACAGTGATGTTTTTGAATTACTGAACGCAATTGATGAATCCGGCGGTACGCTTGAAGATTTTCCGCAGCAGCCCTTAGTCATTTTGCTGCAAATTTACGCTCATATCAGTCAAATTCTTGAACTTACCGAATCAGACCCTGCTGCCATGCAGGGGGAATACGGCGAAATTTTGCTTTCGATAGAGGGAATGGAATTCAATTTTGAAGATATCGGCGGACTTTTATGGGAACTCCATTGAAGGAATATTAAATTGAAGTTGATAGTAAAAATAAAAAGTGCTTTATGCTGCTCAAATAAACTGCATAAAGTCATTTTGACTAAAAAATCGAGAGTTTTAATGCAAAATAGTTTACGGGAGGAGTTATGAACGCGGATATAGCGGAACTCATAAAACGAGGCGGCGTTTACCGCAATGTTGAAGGCAGCACTCCGGAAGAAGTGTATAAAAAGATAAGCGGACTGATGCGTCTGCCTGCATCTCTTTCAGGACAGGCTGTGTATGATGCGTTATGCGAGCGGGAAAACTTGATGAGTACGGCAGTCGGTAACGGAATCGCCTTGCCGCACGCGCGTAATCCGCTTTTAAAGTCGGAAGACGAGCAAAGAATCGCTGTCGTGTACTTAAAAGAGCCGCTTGATATGGGCGCGCCGGATGGCTGCAAAGTTTTTGTTATGTTTGTGCTGTTCGCAGAAAGTTCTCAGTCGCACCTGCTTATGCTTGCATCCCTTGTTGAAATTTTTAAGAAACCACAATTTAAAAAAATGCTTGAAATGCGCGCAGGCGAAGATGAATTGTTGAATGCAATAGCTTCTCGCGCGTAAACGCGCTGTCAGACAGTCAATACGTTCTGGCTGTAATTTTTTTCCTAATAGGAGTAAAACATGAACGAAAAAGCAATGAAAGCGGTTGCCGCTTCTGTAAGAAGCCTCTCAATGGACGCAATCCAAAAGGCGAATTCAGGGCACCCGGGCTTGCCGCTTGGCGCTGCGGAACTTGCCGCCGTGCTGTATGGCGAAATATTAAAGCATAATCCCGCTGATTCAAAATGGACGGACAGAGACCGCTTTGTCCTTTCGGCGGGGCACGGCTCAATGCTGCTGTATTCCATTTTGCATGTGAGCGGCTACAAGGTTTCGATGGACGATATACAATCGTTCCGGCAAGTCGGTTCAAAATGCCCCGGACACCCCGAATACGGCATGACCGACGGCGTTGAATGCACAAGCGGGCCGCTCGGTCAAGGCGTTGCGATGGCGGTCGGAATGGCAGTTGCCGAAACAATGCTTGCCGCGCGTTTCAACACGAAAAAACACACAATCGTAGACCACTACACGTACTCGCTCGTCGGCGAAGGCTGTTTACAAGAAGGCGTCGCCTCAGAAGCGTGCAGTTTAGCCGGGCACTTAAAACTTGGCAAACTCATCGTTTTTTACGACGAAAACCGTATCAGTATCGACGGTTCGACGGATATTGCATTTACCGAAGATGTTGCCAAGCGTTTCGACGCATACGGCTGGCAGGTTTTACATGGCTCAATGTACAATCCTTCTGAAATTCTCTCTCTTACCGAAGAGGCGAAAAAGTGCACCGATAAACCGACGCTCATTATGCTCAAGTCGGTTATCGGCTTCGGCTCTCCGTTGCAGGGTACAGCCGACGTTCACGGGGCGCCGTTAGGAGCGGAGGGCATACAGACAGCCAAAAAAACGCTCGGGCTGCCGGAAGATAAGGATTTTTACGTCTTCCCCGAAGCCTACGATTATTTTGCAGGAAAAAAAGCGCATTTTGCTAAAGCCCAAGAGGACTGGAATACAGAATTCGAGGCGTGGTCAAAAGAAAATCCTGAACTCCGCGCCGAGTGGGACGCTTTTTATGCCGGAAAACCGACAGGACAAGCGGCTGACGCAGGCTTTAAGCCGTCGGATAAAACTGCAACGCGCACGGCAGGC
>CAUTOZ010000031.1:0-23053 GCA_963539635.1 uncultured Treponema sp. | reverse complement strand
CTTTGCGTGCTTACTTCTTCAGGTCTACGACGAAAAAACCGAGTGCATCCTTGAGAATTTCATTCCTTAAAATTGAACAGCTGAACAAAGTGTAAACTTTGGAAGGTGTTCAATTCGTGCACTGATAAGCGCACCTGTTAATAAGCACGTTTCCGATTAGGAAACTTGACGTTTAACTGCGGTAATAGTATTTGGTTGACGCAATTAAACCTCGCTTTTTTCAGCTCCTGTATTTCTCTCTGCATGGCAAGCTCCCGCTCGTTCAACGGCGTTTTATCCGACGCTATGCGTTCTTCCCTTGCTTTGCGGCTTCTCGTCTTTCTCCACTCGGCCGGCGTCGAATAATTAAGCACCAGCTGCTCTGCTCCTTTTTTGACTCCTATATCATCTGACAATAGCAGCGCCTGTTCCTTACATTCTTTACTGTACTTGACCATGCTTCCACTTCTTTTATTTTTCGGTTTTTTAGGTCTGCGCTTTTATGATAACGGTGCAGAATTCCCCAATTCATTATTATCAATGAATCTCCCCGACGCAAGCGTCGGGGTATCGTTTAGCTACCTGTTATAAGCTAAAATCTATCTCCGGCTGATTTTCGTATATCTGTCTATATTCTTTCTTTTCCTGTCCTGGATCTTGTGTGTATCTTGTTATCATTTCTTTGCTTGCATACAGCCCGACTGTATTCGTATAATATCCGCTCGTCCATAATGCTCCGCCCCAAAGGATTTCCTTCTTTATCCGCGGGTAGCTCAAAATACCTCCCTTGCCGTTATGCTTTTTATTATTGTTACAATCCTTGTTACTGCCAATTTCGGTACGCTCTGCACTAAAAAATGCACATGGTCTTCTTCCATTCCTATTTCTACAAATCTTATTTCGTAGCACTTTTCTATTTCTATGCAGATTTCTTTCAGCCTCTCTCCTACTTCTTCCGTAGATACCTTTCGTCTGTATTTCGCCGGAAATACCAAATGGTATAACAGCAAGCTCTCGTTATAGCTTATATATATATGCTTATCTCTCATTCTCCCATTATATTAGCTTTTCGACGCAGACATAGGGGAATTAGCCCCTCCGTAGATTAAATGCGGCTTCTGCGCCGGTGATGTAGCGGACTATCTTTTGCCAATACCACAAGGGCATGGAAACGCTACCCGCCGCGCTGGAAACGTTACGACGCTTTTCCCGTTTACTATCGGGTCAGGAACTATTGGACG
Organism: uncultured Treponema sp.; assembly: GCA_963539635.1. Classification (GTDB taxonomy): domain Bacteria; phylum Spirochaetota; class Spirochaetia; order Treponematales; family Treponemataceae; genus Treponema_D. Next base: position 21,833 of record CAUTOZ010000031.1, on the reverse strand, counting down.
GCTTATCGTGCTTATTTTTTCCGGCAACGTTTGTTAAGAGGACTAAAACTCGCGGCGGCAAAAAACAGCCGGCGCACGGATAAGTTAACCACCGACGCCCCCCCCTCTCAGTGGAGTTTTCGTCTCCCGCTATAGTGCAGCATGTTTCTCCGTAAAAGGATTTTACCTACCGAGCCTCTGTTCGAAACACGCAGAAAGTTCTTCCTTCCCTTCCCCTGCGTTTACTCTCTGCCGTCTGTCGAGTCAATAACATATTTGCCGCCTTTTTCCGCAACAAAGCCTTCGCGTATCAAGGCGGACAGCGCTTTGTCAAAAAGATCGGGGCTGCTTCCGGCGTATAATGCAAGTTCCGTGTACGTCTGCGCGTTTTTTCCAGTCAGCGAGCGCAAAAGGGCGCCCCGCACTTGGCGGACGGAGCCTTCAAACTTGGATTGTTTTGCGTAACTGCGGCTTTTACGGTTGGGATTGGAAATCCGTTTTTTTAATGCCGCGCCGTAGTCCATAAGCGCGTAATACCAAATGCGCGGATTTTGTGTATAGAGCGCTGCTTCTACGAGGGGAAAAATCTCTTTGTCGCTTACATCGGTACGCTCGGAAAAAAAGAAGTGAATGAACAGCGCACGTATATTGGTTTCGATAAAAACCGTCGGCTTATTGTACGCAAACGCCGCGACCGCCGCAGCCGTATATGCGCCAACTCCCGACAGCGTTTGCAGAACGGACGGTTCTGACGGCACAAGTCCGCAGTGTTTGAGTGCAATCGTTTTGGAGGCTTCGTGCAAAAAGCGGGCGCGGCGGTTGTACCCTAGTCCGACCCACTGCTCAAGGACTTTTGCAAAAGACGAGGCGGCAAGTTCCTGTATAGAAGGAAAGGTTTTAAGCCACTGCACGTATTTTCCGACGACGCGCTCTGTCTGCGTCTGCTGGAGCATAAACTCCGAAACAAGAACGGCGTACGGATCATTCGTCTCCCGCCACGGAAAACGTCGCCCATGTTTATGGTAAAACGACAAAACCTCGTTTTGAAAGTCCTCAATGCCGCTTCTAAAAGTCTCTTTCATTGTGAATGCTAAACTTCCACGTAAAAAAAGTCCCGTCAAAGCCAAAGCAGTCTTTTCCAGTCAACTTTGCAGCGCATAGCGGTTGTCGCTTTCCGAACGGAAGTTTATTTTCGGAGTTCATGCAGACTGTCGAATGGATAAACGCCTTTTACGTCGGTGAATACGCTGTTTTCAAAATCATTTCCGAAGATAATGGGCGTATCGGGGGTGGCAAACTCGCTGATAACCTGCCGGCACGCGCCGCACGGAGCCACCGGATACGAAGATGCAGGCGTCGCAATTGCAATCGCCTTAAAATCTGTGCGCCCTGCTGAGACGGCGGCAAAAATCGCCGTCCGCTCCGCACAGTTTGTCAGTCCGAACGAGCGGTTTTCAATGTTTGCGCCCGTTATAACCGTTCCGTCTTCCAAAAGAAGCGCCGCTCCCACCGGAAACTTTGAATACGGAGAATACGAGCCTTTGCTCGCTTCTTTTGCTTTTGCAAAAAGTCCTTCTAAATCTTTTTTTTCCATAAAATTGCCTCACAACATTATAGCGTACATCTTTTATAAACCCGTTCGATAATAAAGCCATCGAATATGTCCATTCTCTTCTATAAAAGAAGATTATTGACTGCATGGATTTTATATTATAACATCGCTTCAAATTATGAAAGCAAAAAAGAAGTTTTCGTTTTACGTTTTAATTTCCCTGCTGTTTTGCATTTTTTATATAATAATCGCAGTCAAACCTCTGAATACCGAATATATTTTCACGCCCGTGTGGAAAATCGATATTTCCAGTCCTCAAAAAGAAGACGAGGAAGGTAATAGCGGCGTTTTGCATTTTAAACTTGGACAGAGCATGGGATATTTTACAAAGGACGGAAAAATAACAAATTTTATCAGTTATCCGTATAAGGCGTCGATTTCCGAACGCTGTTACGCGTTTTACAACGCAGACAACGCCGCCGCCGATATTTTTGACCCGCGCGGAGAAAAACTGTGTACGGTCAGCGAAGCGGGATTTATAAAAATCGACGGCGAGCGCATTTTTAATTTCCGTCCCGGCGGAACGTCTTTTTCCGCGTATGGAGCGGACGGCGTAAAATTGTGGGAATACGGCGGCACTGTCCCGATAACGGCATTCGATTCGTCTGCGGGAGGAGCCGCGGCAGGTTTTGCAGACGGGACTGTCTGCGTTTTTAGGAGCGACGGGACTATCAAACAGCGTCTTACGCCCGGCGGAAGCGATTTTCCAGTCATTTTGGGCGTTGCGATTTCGCCTGACGGAAAGCACGTCGCAACAATTTCGGGGCAAAACAGACAGCGTTTTGTGCTTGCAGAAATCGCGGATTCCAAAACGAAAATCATCATGCACGAATTCATCAATCAATCCGACCCCGTGCAGCGGCTTGTAAAATTTTCTGCCGACGGTTCTGCAGTCTATTATAATTCCAAAAACACACTGGGCGCCGTCCGCGTTTCCGACGGCTTTACAGTCCGTCTGGCGCTTAAAGGGCAGGCGTTGAGTATGCAGGAAGGAAGCGGCTGTATTTTTATTCTTACAAAAGACAAAACCGAATATACGGTGTACACGATAGAAAAGTTCGCATCTCTTTTGGGGGACTTTTCGTTTGAAGCGGAAGCGGCGTTTATTCTTGCAGAAAAAGACCGGCTGTATGTTGGAAAGAATACGACGATTTCGTGCATTGCCGTCGAAAAAAAATAATAGACTTGTTCTAAAACTTCTTTGCAGAACGAGTCTAACAGGAGCGTTCACATGAAAAATTATATTACCGCATTGTTGATTTTTACTGCGCCGTTCGTCTTTGCCTTCGATTGGCCGCAGGAAGAAGCGGTAAAGTCCGATTCGTTTTATTCGTATTTCGGACAGCTCCGCGGCGGGACGGTAAGCAGTTCGCTCATCTTTTCCGAGCCGTCGCAAATAAAAGCTGCCGATTCGGGGCACGTCGCCGTTATCATACGCGAGTTCAATGACGAAACGGATTTTTTCCCGTCAACATTGGGGAATGCAGTCATTCTTGCGCACGAAGACGCTTTAATGACAGTCTACGCGAATATTGCTGAAGATAGTATTCCTGATTCGCTTTTTGATGTGAGTCAAGTTGAAAAGGGCGCACCTCTCGGAAGCGGCGGGAATTCTGCGTGGCAGCAAGGCAGAAGTTCTCTTGAGTTTCAAGTTATTGATACATCGAACAACACAGCGATAAATCCGCGACTTCTTATGCCGCGCGTCGGAAATGAACTTGCGCTTTCGACAGCCGGCGTGCAGTTGAAAACCCGCGCGATGAAAAATGTCGAGACGGGCAAGGGGCGCGCTGTTCCCTCTGACGTATACCGCGTCTACCAAAAGCGGCAGCCGGTCGCTTCTCCATATAAAACGCGGCTTTCGCTCAACGGCGCGACGGTTGACGAGATTTCGTACAATATGCTTCACCAAAGCGAAAACAAATTGTGTGTACTGGGCAAAAAATATTATCCCAAAGAAACGCTTTATCCTGACGACGAACTTATTTTGCTGGGAGAAGTGCCGCTGACGCCCGGAAAAAACGCTTTGTCCGTTACCTTAAGCGATATTTTAGGAAAAGAAACGGAATATTCATTTTTCGTGAACGTGTATTAGGCGTGCATGGTAAGGCTGCTGTGCGTCGGCAACCACTTTTATGAGAACAGTCATCTCCCGATGTTTCTTGAGTCGGAGGATGTTGATTAGCGGACGGGAATTTTTTACTTACGTCAACTTGACTATCATTTCGAAGACAGGGAGAGCAATATCTTTTTTAAAGGCGGCGAAATTGTTTAACGCCGGTGAATACACATGGATTGCTTTCTTACAAGGGGATAATCTCCGCCTGTAGATTGCATTTATAAGCTGGCTGCTGATACGAATATTGACGCGAGTTCCGCGCATATTGATGGAACATTTGCGTCTGGAGGATGCCGGTTTCATCGATTATGTACGCGCTTTTACTTGGGAATGTTTTTGATTTTTTCCAAATATGCGTCTACTTTTTGGGGGCTTGTTCTTTGTAAAACGTACTCTTTTTTTCGCGTAACCTGAGTTTCGGAAGCCGCTTGAGGACAGAGGACGAATGGCAGCCGAAATAGTCTGCAATTTCTTTTGAGGCGGGAGTCGGGATGCGCTTTGACATATTTGCAATTAAATCAGTTCGGAACCCTCTGTTTCGGAACAGGTTACCTTGAAAGGCGATGTTCTAAATCATACAAATAGCACGATTTAGAAATCTCGCAGCGCTGTTCGATGTTATCGAACAAGTCGTGTTTTTCAGGAATAATTTTCTTGTTGAGCGGACGGCGAACTTTCAGCTTTACGTCGCCGGTTGCCTCGTACCGCCTTTTCCAGTCAATAAGTGTACTGATATTTACTTTGAACACTGCCGCAGCCTGTGCTCTTCTATATATTCGATTACCCGTAGTCTTAAATCTTTACTATATGCCACATGAGGGGAGCAGCGAAGTTTAGCTAAAAAAATCAAGGCAATTAGCTATGTTTCGTAAAAAATAATGCTGTTCTGCCTTCCAAAGTTTTACCTGATGGCAAAACGTGATAAAAATGGTGTTTTAAAGAAGGGGATATAAATTTGTAGTGGTTGGCTAGGGACACAGCGCACAGTCTCTGCGGTATTTTTCTTGTCATCCACCCCGCTTTTGCTTATTGAGATGTTTGAAAGGCACGTCCTTTTGTGTAAGTTTTGCGGATGCAAAACTTCTTCGGACGGAGAGAACAATAAACATTCAAAACTTTATAATAGCCGTCCGTAATTACATAAAACTGTTGAGTCTCACCCATGCAGCGGATAATTTACGAGCAGCAATTTCAATAACGAGTTTTGCCAGCAGCAAAAATCGCGAAAAACGGCGCCTTTCGAGTGTGAGGCTCTGCGTAAAAAGCATATTCATGCAACGACAAGGTACGCTGCCTATTGCTGTCGTCTTGAAAGTCTGTTGTGTCTTTCAGGTACGTTTTTCACTGCCCGCGTTAAAAATACTCCGCCGGAAGTACAACTTTTCAACGCCAATAATTCTCCATTGCGCATTACTAAGTACGAGACTCCGTATCTCACTCATCCATCAGCATAATTTCGACGCGGCGGTTGCGGCGGCGGCCGGATTCGGTGTCGTTGGGGGCGACAGGCTCTTGGGCGCCTTTTCCTTGCGTAAAAATGCAGTCGGACGTGCGGACGCCGAGTTGTGTCAAAAAGGAAGCGACGGATGCGGCGCGCTGTTCAGACAATTCCTGCTGGGCTTGCACTGTGCCGCGTCGGGCACAGTGCCCCGTGACAAGAATGTCGTTGCCGAAATTCTTTAAAATGTCGGCAATGTAACGTAGTTTTGTTTTTTCTTCCGGCGCAAGTTCCGCCGAATCCGGCTCAAAATTGATATTTTCAATACTGATAGTTAGTCCCTTATCGCTTTCTTTGACAATAACGTCTTTTAAGCCTAGTTCCTGCACCGTATCGGTAATTTTTTCGCGGTTTTCGCGCGTAGAACTCCGCTCAAAGTCGGTCAACTCCGCCTTTGCAGTCCCCTGAAAGGTGAGCGTGTCGCCTGCAAAGGTTTGAATGATGATGCGGAATGTTTCGCTGTAACTGTCGATTGTGCCTTTACCGTTGTCCCACCAGATTTTTTGATTGGAATGCCCCATCGTCATCGCCGGCAGGTTTATTTGGCCGGCAGTCAATGAGGAATTTTTACGCGGACTTTCAAAATAAAGATTGTATTTTACTTCGATAAGACTTAAAACATTCCCCTTATCGTCGATTTTGTCTCCCTTGTACTCGTAGGATGCGGTAAAAGGGACTTTAAACGGCTTTTGAATCCCGAATGTGCGGCGTAAATCGTGTGCTTCATGCCCGTCCTCGCTCCATTTATCTCCGGCCTTGAGCAGCGTGTCGGGAAAAACGGGAACATTTCTGACCGTCGGCATAAAATATGTGTCGGCAATGCGGTAGGAACCGGACGTTGTGCGCGCAAAAACGCTTTTGTATTCCTGTCCCCATGTAAAATTTCTTCCGTATTCGCCGGTGGAATTTTCGCTTGTCATAAAAAGCGCTTCGGCCGTGCCTGTTCCGTCGGGGGAAACCGCCGTAATTTTTGCCGATATGCGGTTTAAAATTTCTGCGTGATGGTGAAAGCGTCCGTTTATAAAAATATCTTCGTCCACGCTCGAAAGAATGCGGCTTCGGTCATTTTGCCTAAACTTGAATTCAAAGCGTTTGGGGGCGGCATCCGTTATTAAGTCCACAGACTCTTCCGTTTCGTGCCGGATTTCCGGCTGCCATTCAACCTGGGCGGACAGCAGCGCGCTTCCGAGCAAAAAAAATCCCGCTCCAGCGGCTTTGAATAAAACAGCGCGTTTCATGTTTGACCTTCTCCGCGATACAAATTTGTTGTTATTATCTAAATTGAATGATAATTTGCAACTATAAAGACTTTCCAGCCGTTGTTGAGGCAGGCGCAAAGAATGAAACTCGTCAGAGATTGTGTTTGTCGCTGCCCGAGACGGATGAAACATGTCTTCCCCTGCAAAAGAAAGCTCCCTCGCACCATTAAAAATGAGTTTTGCCGCGAGGCAAAATCTCGGGCGGGCGGAATGCAGTAAAATCATTCAAAATACGTTCTCCGCCGCCCAACGTTCTCCGCGATACAAATTTGTTGTTATTATCTAAATTGAATGATAATTTGCAACCATAAAGACTTTCCAGCCGCGCTTATACATCGGTTTACGTCGCTTTCCGCTTATGATTTGTTATACAGCGAAACCGTTTTAGAAAACTACCGGGGATAGAAAAGCATTCTTTAAATTACTAATCTTCTATTATAGAGAGTGCGTTTCGGTCGCCTTGCAGATATTTGCCGCAGCGTTCGGCGGTCATCGGTTTGCCGCGCAAAAAGCCCTGCACGATGTGGCAGTTAAACTGTTTCAATATTTCAAGTTGCGCCGGACGTTCAACGCCTTCGGCAATCGTTTCCAGTCCCATTTTAGAAACCATTTTGATTATCGAATTGGTGATGTTCGCTTGTATTCCGTCCTGAGCCGTGATGTTGTTGATAAACGACTTATCGATTTTGAGCGTGTTGAGCGGCAGCATTTGCAGATAACTCAACGACGAATAGCCGGTTCCAAAATCGTCAAGCGAAATGCGGAACCCCAACTGCTTGAGGTGTTTGAGTTTTGCAACCGCGTCTTCCATGTTGTCAATCATAATGCCTTCGGTAATTTCGATTTCAATCGAGTGCGGGTCAAGTTTATATTGTTCGATGAGCGTCGTGATGTCAGAAATGAAGGACTCCTGCTTTAAATGCGTCGGCGAAATATTGACTGAGAGCACGCCGGAAAAACCGTATTCGTTCTGCCATTCTTTGAGCGTAGAAAAGGCAGTATTCAAAACCCAGTTGCTTATTGGAATGATAAGTCCCGTTTCTTCGGCAACAGGGATAAAAACGACCGGCGAGACGTCTCCCAGTTCCTCATCGTGCCAGCGCGAAAGCGCTTCAAACCCACGCAGTATTCCCGTCTGCACGTCAAACTGCGGCTGGTAGACTAAATAAAATGCTTTAGAAAGAATCGCAGAGGTGATTTTCGTCTGCATATTCAGCCGCTGGATAAACATTCTCTGCATATCCGGATTAAAGAATTCAAACTTGTGCTTGCCGTTCTTTTTGGCGTACTGAACGGCGATGTCGGCAAAGCGCAGTAAATCGTCTTCCGACTCCGAGTCTTCCGGATATACCGTAACGCCGCCTGAAACGGAAATGCCGTGAATGTCAAATGCTTCAAAAATGGCGTCGGTAATGTTCGCAAGAGAATCGAGCGCGTCCGCATTTGGAATGACTGCCATAAATTCGTCGTCCCCGAACCGGTAACTAGTGATGTTGCTGCGCTTAAAAATATCCAATATTTCCGCCGACTTTTTCAGCGTTTCATCGCCCTGCGAGTGTCCTTTTAAGTCGTTGATGTTTTTCATGTTGTCGATGTCGATGAGCAAGAGCGCGGTAAGGGCGCCTCCGTCCTTTGCCCGCGTAAAATATGACGTTATGTCTTCTGAAAACTTTGCACGGTTGGGAAGTCCCGTCAGCAGGTCGTGATAGACAGAATCTTTGAGTTCTAAGTCTTTTGTTATCTCATTTGTAACGTTGTCCAGCGTAATGATGACAAAACCGCCTTCAATTCCCTGCATCTGCATACGAAACCAGTTGTTGACGAGGTTTGACTTATAAATGACGGGCATAACTGTTTCTTTGTTGACTGCTTTTAAGGCAAGTCCCAGCCAGTCAACTTTATCGGTCAGAATATCTTTGAATTCGGAATAGTACCGGCATTTGTCGATTGAATAATTGAGCTGCGATAAAAACGTTGCGTTCTTGAAAATAATTTCAAAATCGACAATTTGAGCGTCTTTTACCACCGGCTTTACAATAAGAATCGGCGACGCGTAATTATTTAATATGTACGTAAAGTCCAGTCCCGCCATTATCTGCTCCAACTTTTATCCATTGCAAAGGATTTACTTCCCCGCGCTTCTTGCCTCGAAATGAAAGATATTGAGTCCGATTGCAGCCGCAGTGAGAGAACAAGACAGCCCGTTGTTTTGCGGCGAAGTATCTTGATTATAAAATCCTGTTATACAAGTAAGCCGTATTGTAGCCGCGGATTTCTCATTTGTCAAAGAGAAATTGAGAACCTGCCAAATGTGTTTCCGCCTGAGTTTGTTCCAGTCAGTCTGCCGCGTTTCTTCATTTTTTTGGAAAACGGAAAGTGTTTTCAGTCAATTTAAGCCGACCACAGATATTTGTTGTGCAGATTTTTAAGGTACAAAAACGTGCCCAAAATAAGCGCGGCGCTTCCTGCAGCAAGCAAAAGGTAGTTGGATGCTCCGCATTCCATAACGTATCCGGCGGAAATAAGTGCGGCTGCGGCAGGAAGTTTTTTTTGCTTGCCGGAGACGGCGGATTTTGTTATGTGCGCAGCCACGGCGATTGCAAGCACGATAAACTGCATAATTGAAAACATTGATTCGTAGCCGGTTTTAATGCGGCAGACAAAAAGAATTTCCGCCGTGTTCAAGGGGGCGAACATGGCAAGGCTCAGCGCGGCGATAAAGAGAAAGAGAACGTTTTGTTCCGTGTATTGGCGGTATTCGGAAGATCCGTAGACAGAAGCAAAAAGCAGACTCAACGGGGCGAGCGTGCGCGCAAAAATCACGATGCGGCTCGATAAAACGGCGGCGGAAGATGCGCGCTGCCACAAGGCAAACAGCGGGAACAAAAGGCGCGCCGATTCGAAACTGCACGCGATTAAAAAGAGGGAAAAATACACGATTTCGGTAGACTGCGTTTTTTCAAATTCGACATTTATGGAAAGCAGACTGACGAACACGTAGACGATAAAGATAAAAATAGAGAGCACGACGGGCAAAAAACGGCATTGCGTCAATACAAAGTCCTGCAAAAATGTGTGCGCGCCGGATATGCGCGGAGCGGGGGGAAGGCAAAAACTGCCGGAAAAAAGTTTAATGCCTGTCAGAAAAGCCGCGCTTAAAAGCAAACAAAGGGAAAAAAAAGTCAAAAAAAGGATTACGGTGTTTCTTGTTTTTATCGTCATCGGCCGGATAGTAAGGCGAATTCAAATAATAGTAAAGAGTTAGGGGAGACGTCCGACAATCAAAAAAGAATGTCCATTGGGATTGACAGGGGGATTTATGAAAAAAGGGATTTTGTACGCACTCTGCACGTGTGCGCTGACATTCACGCTGTATGCGGGGGATTCGGCAGTATTCGTCGATAATGGTTTTTCCGCCGACGGGAACTATTATATTTTCGGACAATACGGAAAGACTGATAAAAAATTTCAGGGGTGGGCTGAGATTTTTACTATCGACGTTGCGGCAAATGATTTTGTAAGCGGCGGTATTTTTCGGACAAAGCCGTCTGCGGTTACGGCGGACAAAAGCGGCAAGGAAGTCTACGAAGCGCTTGCGGCAAAAAGTTATTTTGAAACGCGGAAATATAATTGTATGCCCGCAGCCCCCGAACGCATTTTGTATATCCGCGAAAACGATGGGACAAACGGCGCGGAAGAAATTGTTTTTAAGGATTTTATCAGTTCCGTCAGCCAAGAGAAGGCGCAATACGCGGTAAAACTCATTCCGAACGTCAGCGGGAGCGGCATGAATGTCTCTTCTTCCTTTTACATCGAATTGCGTAAGCGCGGAGCGGACGGAGAGACGCTCGCGTATCAAAAAATCGGCTCGCCGGATATAGTGCGTCCAAGCGTCAAAAATTATAAAATCGATAGAATTTTGTGCGATAAAAGCGGAAAAAACGTTGCTTTCGTCGTTGCAAAGACGGTGGAAGATAAAACGGGCGCAAACATCCGCTATATGGTAGAAACTGCCGTTTTGAATTCAGCCTTTTTTGAAAACAAGGCGTCAGACGCAGACCGTCAGTAGCGGTTTATGTATGCGAAGCGTTCAATACTCCGCACTTTGAGTCGAAATAAAGGGTATTGAAGCCGACGGCAGTCATCTTACGAAAACAATTATACCCCGACGCTTCTTTGAGTCGGGGTTTGTTGATTTATGCGGCAGGGGACACATGCGCGGATTCACAATGCAGAGGCATAAAATCGTATGCTGCTTTTTGCAAACGGATACACGGTGCAAAGGTTTGCGCTGTTTTCTTTGCGGTTCAATTCCATACGAGAAAGAAAAACTATTTGAAATAACGGTGCTCTCATTATATAATGCTGTACGTCAACAATTTGCGTCGACGCGGTGATTTTCTTGCGCGGCGCAGATAAAACAAATAGGAGTATCTTATGAAAAAGATTGCAGCAATTCTGGTCGGCGCACTTATTGGGGGCGCCGTTTTTACGTCATGCCAAAAGCAGGAAGCAAAAAAGACGTTGATGGTCGGAATGGTTACGGATGCCGGCACAATTGACGATAAGTCGTTTAATCAAGGAACATGGGAAGGCATAAAACTTGCCGAAAAAGAGTTGGGAGCGACGGTTAAATATTTAAAACCGGTCGGAACGACGGAAGCTGATTATCTGAAAGAAATTACGAACCTTTACGATGCCGGCTACAAAATGATTGTGTGCCCTGGCTTTAAGTTTGAAACCGCTGTATTTAAGGCGCAGACAAAATATCCCGATGCGAAATTCGTTTTGATTGACGGCAACGCCCATCCGGCGGATATGTATGAGCCGCAAAATGGTCCGAACACGATTGGAATTAGTTTTTTGGAAAACGAATCCGCCTTTCTTGCTGGTGTTGCGGCGGCGTTGCAGATAAAAGAAGGCAGTTTTGGCTTTATCGGCGGAATGGAAATTCCTGCCGTCCAAAAGTTTAACTGGGGCTGGCAGCAGGGCATTCAATACGCAAACGAAAATCTCGGAACAAACATTACGCTTAACAAAGACAATTTTTTGTATCAGGGCGGATTTTCCGACATTGCGGCGGGGCAGCAACTTGCCGCGTCCATGTACGACAGAGGCGTTACCGTCATTCATGCGGCGGCAGGCGGCGTCGGAGTCGGCGTTATCAACGAAGCGAAGACGCGTACACAGGCAGGAAAAAAGGTGTGGGTTGTCGGCTGCGACGTTGACCAGTACGCGGAGGGCTTAATGCCGAACGGCGCTTCAATCATTTTGACGTCCGCGATGAAATATCTTTCGACTGCCGCTTTCGACATGATAAAAGATGAGCAGAACGGACAGTTTGTGGGCGGCCGCTCTTTGCTTTTGGGCGCTCAGCAGGATGGAGTCGGAATTCCTGAAAACAATCCGAATCTTTCTGGCGATGTCCAAAAGACCGTTGATGCAATCGCCGCAAAAATCAAAGCCGGTGAGATTGCAGTCAGCGCGGAACAAGGTATGCTTTTTAAATAAAAAGTAACCGAAAAAGTCCGAACACTGTTGGGGGCTGTCTACAGCGCACTCAAAACGGTGTGTCGGGCTTTTTTATTCATGCGGAGGGTTTATAAGCAAGCCGATGCTCTGCCTCTGGGGAACGATAGGGAGGGCGTGAAAATCATTGCCGTATAAAAGTTTTGAAGGAGCGTATTTTGGCGGCGTTTGACGACTATATAATAGAAATGAAAAATATCCGCAAAGAGTTTCCCGGCATTGTTGCCAATGATGGAATTACTTTGCAGGTAAAGCGCGGAGAGATTCACGCAATTCTTGGGGAAAATGGAGCGGGAAAGTCAACTTTGATGAGTATCCTGTTCGGTTTAATCCGTCCCGACGAGGGAGAAATATTTGTAAAAGGAAAAAAAGTTAAAATCACCAATCCCAACGATGCAAGCGCATTGGGAATCGGCATGGTACACCAGCATTTTAAGCTTATTCACAACTTTACCGTAACGGAAAACATTATTTTAGGGCGGGAAGACGGTTTTATTTTGCGTAAAAAGGCGGCGGAAGCGCGCATAAAAGCCTTGAGCGATAAATACGGACTTTCAATTTCGCCGACTGCTGTCATAAGCGATATTACAGTCGGAATGCAGCAGCGCGTTGAAATCCTCAAAATGTTGTACCGCGACGCGGATATTTTGATTTTTGATGAACCGACTGCCGTTTTAACGCCGCAGGAAATCGCCGAGCTCATTCAGATTATGCGGAATCTCGCCAAAGAAGGCAAAGCAATTATTCTCATCACGCATAAACTACAAGAGATTATGGATGCTGCCTCTCGCTGCACGATTATCCGCAAGGGAAAGTTTATTGACGTTGTGGATGTTGCAGCGACAACGAAAAACGAACTTGCTTCAAAAATGGTTGGTCGTCCGGTCGACTTTAAAGTTCCGAAAGCGCCGTGCAAGCCCGGCTCTATCGTTCTCGACATTAAAAATTTGACAGTGCTTAAAGAAAAAAAGTTACCTGCAGTCAATAATTTTTCTTTAGACGTACGCGCTGGTGAAATCGTCGGTATTGCGGGCGTTGACGGAAACGGGCAGAGCGAACTTGTCTATGCGCTTGCAGGGCTTATGCCGGCAGAATCGGGGCAGGTTTTATTAGACGGCAAAGACATTACAAAACTGTCTATCCGCGAGAGAGCGGAGGCGGGACTTGGACACGTCCCTGAAGACCGGCAAAAGCACGGACTTGTTTTACAATATTCGATTGCGGAAAATACTGTCATAAAGTCCTATTATACAAAAGCCTTCCAAAAGCACGGCTTTTTGCTCCGCGACAAAATCAATGCGTTTGCAAAAAAGATTGCTGACGGATTCGATGTGCGCTCAGGGCAGGGAATTGCTTCTAAAGCCGGTGAATTGAGCGGCGGAAATCAGCAAAAGGCGATTTTGGGGCGCGAAATTACGCTTGACCCCAAACTGTTGATTGCTGTAAATCCGACGCGCGGGCTTGACGTCGGTGCAATCGAAGCCATTCATAAGGAAATCGTCAAACATCGCGACGCGGGGCGCGGAGTCCTTCTTATTTCGTTCGAACTCGACGAAATATTCAACTTGTCGGATAGAATTGCCGTCATGCACCGGGGGGACTTGAGCGGTATCGTAAAGCCCGAGGAGACGACGGCGGAAGCGGTCGGCTTGATGATGGCAGGAATGGGAGGCAAAAATGACTAAATTGAATCTGAAAAACATACGTTTGAACGGCGTAAAACTTTCTGAAAGCAGCCTTGTCATCAGTTTGTCGGCTGTTTTGCTGGGACTTTTTGCCGGCGCAGTTTTTATTCTCATGCTGGGAACAAATCCGTTTGCGGCGTTTGCATATTTGTTCCGCGGCGGACTGATGAATATCGAGCGCATCGGAAACACGCTTGCCACTGCGACAATTCTTTTGTTTGTCGGACTTTCGGTGAGTTTTGCGTTTAAAACGGGACTGTTCAACATCGGCGCATCGGGGCAAATGCTCATCGGCGGCTTATGCGCGACGTACATTGCGCTCAACGTTCCGCTGCCGCGTCCGATTATGCTGCTTGCGCTCATCATTGCAGGCATTATCGGCGGCGCGGTATGGGGATTTTTTCCGGGACTGCTCAAAGCGCTTTTTAACGTTCACGAAGTTGTTTCTTCCATTATGATGAATTGGATTGCGCTGTGGATTGTGTATTATTCAGTTCAACTGCATTTGAAAGCAGACCTTATCGAAACTGAAAGCCGCTCCATTGCGGAAATCAATACGCTGCGCGCCCACTGGCTTTCTGCGATTTTTAAAAGCGACTACGTCAACTACGGTATTTTCCTCGGTATTGCGGGGATTATTTTCCTTAAACTGGTGCTCGATAAAACGACGCTCGGCTTTGAATTAAAAGCCGCTGGGTACAACAAAAGCGCGGCGGAGTACGCGGGCATTAAAGTCAATCGGAACATTATTTTTTCAATGATGATTTCAGGCGCGCTTTCAGGGCTTGCGGGGCTTACGTATTATGCAGGTTATTCGCTGAATATGCAGATAAATGTTATGCCCGCGCAAGGCTTTGACGGCATTGCGGTTGCGCTTTTGGGCGCGGGCAATTCTATGGGCGTTGCGCTGAGTGCGCTGTTTTTCGGCATCCTGCACGTTGGAAAGGGGTTTATGAGCGCGAATACGAGTGTTCCGCCGGAAATTGCGGACACGATTATTGCAGTTATCATTTACTTTACCGCAACAAGCCTGCTGCTTAAATCTTTTTGGGGCAAAATAGACAAAGTTATAAAAAATGCGCGTGCTGCAAAAACGACTGTAGACGGCGCGGCAGACTAAACGGAGGTTTCTATGTGGCATACATTGACTTTAATTTTTCCTTATGTGATTGCATATACGATTCCGTTGCTGTTAACCGCGCTCGGCGGGCTTTACAGCGAGCGGAGCGGCGTTGTAAACCTTGGACTTGAAGGGCTTATGCTCGTCGGCTGTTTTGCGGCGGCGCTGGTCATTCATCTTTTGAAAAATACGCTTCCGGCAGGACTGTTAATTCCGGCGGGTCTTATAGCCGCCGCGCTTGCCGGGATTTTGTATTCGCTTTTGCACGCGTTTGCTTCGATAACGCTCAAAGCCGACCAGATTATCAGCGGAACTGCAATCAATATGCTTGCGGCAGCTTTAACGGTGTACGCCGCCCGCTCAATTTTGGGTTCCGGCAACATCCGCGTAAACGGCATTATCCGTTCCGATATCCCAGGACTGGTAAAAATTCCGCTTTTAGGAAAATTATTTTTTGCCGAATCCTATTGGAGCACGTGGCTCGTCCTGTTGATTTTGCTGTTATCGTGGTTCCTGCTCTACAAGACATCGTTCGGACTGCGCCTCCGCGCCTGCGGCGAGCACCCGTCCGCCGTTGCAAGCGCAGGAATCAGCGTGCATAAAATGCGCTACTTTGCGGTGTGCGCAAGCGGCGCGCTTGCAGGTTTGGGCGGCGCTGTCATTCTTGTAACGTATTCAGGGGAATTTAACGGCAGCGTAGACGGCTTAGGCTTTTTGGCGCTTGCGGCGCTCATCTTCGGGCAGTGGAAGCCGCTCGGAATACTCGGCGCAACATTCTTTTTCGGATTTGCGCGGACGGTTGCGAACGTTTCGCAAGTCATTCCCTCTTTAAGCGTCATTCCGCCGATATGGCTTAAAATTTTCCCGTACGCGGTAACGTTGATTGCGCTCGTGCTGTTCAGCAAGCATTCGGTGGCACCGAAAGCGGACGGCGAGCCGTATTAAGAGTGCGGAGACAGCGTCCCAGACTAAAAGCGTAAAATTATCCGTTGGAAGAATCCTTTTTGCAGGGAGTTTTTTTCAGCGGATTTTTTTGCGCGGAAGGATTTTTTACGTTCCGCTTCAAAAGAATATGCGGCTATCCGGCACAGCTGGACTTTCGTGCTGAGAGCGCGGGCAATAATTCTTCCGTCCAAAAGCGGTCTTCGATTATCATGCCGCCGCTTGCGTGCGCGGGCTTTCGGTCTCGCCGGACGGCTTCTCCGTGAAAGTCGCTTCCGGCGGTAACGAAAAGACCTAATGTGCGTGCGATGGATTCCAGCCGCCTGCCTTCCGCTAAGCGTGCGCCGGGGTGGTAGGCTTCAAGTCCTGCTAAACCGCGCGACTTTAAGTCTTCCAAAACCGGTTCAAGTTTTCCCCACGAAAGATAGAGCGAAAGCGGGTGTGCGATAACGGGAAGCCCTCCGCAGTCGTAAATTGCCGCCGCCGCCGCGTCAAAATCCGCTCCGACCCGCTCGATATACCACGGTCTGCCGCGCGCAAGATATTTGTCGAACGCCGCCTGCGTATTTTTGACGACGCCGTTTTCGACCAGCCATTTTGCAATGTGCGGACGCCCCAAACTGTCGGCGGGAAACTCCTTCGTCAATTCTTCTATAGTAACGTTCATGCCGTCAGCATTCATGCGGCGCACAATTTCAAGATTCCGCTCCAGGCGGCTGTTTTGCAAGTATTCAATAATGTCAGTTAAAGATTTTTTAATTTCGTATAATCCGAGTCCAAGCAGATGAAATTCACAGCCGGGACGCTCGATATTCAATTCAATTCCGGGAACAAAAGTGATTCCATATTCGTCCGCAGCCTTTTTCGCCTCCGCAAGACCTGAAACGGTGTCGTGGTCGGTAACAGCCCAAACCGATAGGTGCAGGTTTTTCATTTTTTTCGCGAGTTCCGACGGCGAATATTGCCCGTCCGATGCGGTCGTGTGCGTGTGTAAATCTATCATAATGACAGAATAGCATAACTCTCAGGCTTATGATATAATGCGCATGAACACGAAGGATTTTAAAATCCGCACGATTTTTTTATATTCCTTGTCTTATGGAGCGGCTATGCCAAAAGTTATGCAATATACAAAGGGGTCGATTCCGTATTTTACGGGCGACGAAGACGAGCGCGTCTTTATTTTGCAGCGCGGAGTTTTAATTTTAACGAGCATTGACATTGAAACAGGAGAACCGGTAACGGAACATGTAAAAGCCGGCGAGTTTTTCGGCGTAAAGTCTGCGCTGGGACGATTTCCGCGCGAGGAGACTGCAAATGTCCTTTCCGACAGCACGGCGGTTTGTTTGACCGTTCCCGAATTTGAAAAATTATTTATCAGCAATAAAGCCGTTATTATGAAAATGCTCCGCGTTTTTTCCAATCAATTGCGGCAGATTCATCAAAAAACCGAAGCGATTTTAAATAATGTCGCCGAAGATCAGCAAACCGGTATGCTGAACGTTGCAAAAAGTTTTTTTGAAGAAGAGCAGTTCCGTTCATGCTGCGACGTGTGTATCAAAATCCTCAAACGTTTTCCGAAAACGCCGTATAAACAAGAAATTTCTGAATTGTACGGCAATTCTCGTATGTGCAGCGAAAAGTCGCGCCGCCGCGCACCTATTGATGACAGCGTGCAGGAAGCCTCTGAAGGCGTGGCGAAGCAGTTTGACCTTCCGATGTTCGAGCGTTTTGCAAAAAATTACGAAGCGGGCGAAGTCATTATTTCTGAATTTGAGCCGGGCGACACGTTTTATTTAATTTTAAGCGGCGCCGTGCAGCTTTTAAAATGCGTAAACGGCTCGCAAAAAAATCTCGACATTCTCAAGTCAGGGGAATTTTTCGGCGAAATGGCGATTCTTGACAATTCTCCTCGTTCAGCGACTTGTATGGCGCGCACAAAGGTAAAGTGCCTTGAATTCAGCAAAGAGAATTTTGAAACGCTGATTATGGGAAACCCGCAGTTGGCTTTGAATCTTTTAAAATTGTTTTGCAAGCGTATTTACGATCAAAAGCGCCGTTTCCGGATTTTGGTGATAAAAGACCCGCACGCGCGCCTTGCCGACGTGTTTCAAATGCTCAACGAAATGTATCCGTCTGCGAAACCTGCCGAAAAGCCGCACCGGTTTGACGTTACGATTTCTGATATTGCGCATTGGGCGGGACTTGAGCCGGATATTGTCCGCGATGAACTAAATCGCTTTGTCGAGCGGCGGAAAATTGAAATTTACGATACCTACGTGATTGTAAATAATCTTGTCGATATGAAGCGCATTTTTGAAACGCGCGCCGGAGCCGGCCTCTCGAAGTAGAACGACTGTGCGCACGCTTTTTAAGCGCATTTTCAGGCGGGCACCACTGTAAAAAGCGCGGCAGTGTTCGTCGTTTTTTATCCTATGCGCCGTCAGTTTTTCCTCGGCATCCCGACTGTCATTTCCTAAAATGATTGTGAAAATCGTAGGGAGCTTCTTTACACGCCGTTTGCCTGTCCGTAATTCGTGTATGCAAAACTGCGGAGCGCAGTCAAATGTCCTGCCGTTTTGTAAAAAAGTTTTTGCCTTTATGCTGCATTCTGACGTCCGCCTGAACGTTCGCTGATAAGCGCTGTATAAAAGTCTGCGCATTCACGATGACACAAGAGCGGTCATCACCAATCCTTGTGTGTCCGAGCATGAGTAGTTCTATGTTCCATATGCACAGTGCCAATCCGCCGCGCCGAACTTTTTGAACAGTGTTTTGCCGAGTAAAACCGCCGTAAATGCCGCTGCCGTCATTACAAGAGCAAGAGACGCTGCCTCTCCCCAGCCGCCTTGTTCAGCAAGATTGAGAATATTGACTGAAGCGAGCGGCGTCTTGAATGAAATTAAAAATATAACGGAACTGACGGTACCGATACTGCGGACAAAACTGTACGTGAGCGCGGAAAAAAAGCCGCCTGAAGACAGAGGCATTATCACTGACGTAAAGACTTTGAGCTGCGAAGCGCCGAGTGAGCGTGCGCTGTCGTCGAGCGATGTTTTAAGTGCAGCGTAACTTGACGAGAGTATGCGGTACGAAAAGGGTAAAAATGCTGCCGTCATTGCGATGACGATGAGAGCGCCTGAGGTACGTATGCCGAGTTTTGCCGCCGTAAGCGAATAGGCAAGCCCCATAAGAGAGCCGGGCAGGGCTGCCGGAAGCTGCGCGCTAAAGTCAAGAAAGGAACGGAACGGAGACGTAGTCCTGCGGACTAAAAACGACGTCAGTGCGGCGGCAGTGCTTCCTGTTACGGAGGCAATCGCCGCAAAAAAGAATGAGTTTTTAAGCGCAGCGCCGTGCGCCGGCAGCGATTGTATGTGTTTGAGTGTAAATGCCGCGTTTATTCCCCAGAGTGTTTGAAAACTTCCTGCGATGATTGCAAAAATCTGCGCTAAAATCGCCGCGCACAAAAGCGAGCAAAAAATCGTGAGCGCGACTTTCACCGGTAGAGACGGTCTTTCCAGTCCCGCTGCGTTTTCTTTTCCTTCGATTGTCGCGGTCTTCGTCATGTTTTTTGAAAAAAACGCGTTGTTCAAAAAAAACAATGTGAGCGACGGAATTAAAAGCAAAAGTCCTAAGACTGCGCTCGTTCCCGCATTGAGCCAGCCGGTAAGTTCCGTGTAGATTTCGACTGCGAGGACGCGGAATCTGCCTGCGACGATGAGCGGGTTTCCGAAGTCGCTTAAAACGGACACCGCGATAAAGAGCGCGGAAGAAATAATACCCGCCGACGATAAAGGCAGCGTCAATGTAAAAAAAACACGCGCGCCTGAGGCGCCGATGCTCCGCGCCGCTTGTTCAAGTGCTGGATTGATGTTTTCGAGGCTTTGGCGGCAAATTAAGTATGCAATCGGAAAAAAACAGAGCGTTTGGGCAATCGTGAGTGCGGGAAAGCCGTAGAGCGATATGTCGAGGTGTAAAATCTTCTGCGTGATAAAACCGCTGCGTCCGGCAAGCAAAATAAAGGCAAGCCCGCCGACAAAAGGCGGCGTTATCAAGTGCAGGATTGGAATTGCTTCAAAAAAACGCTTAAAGGGAAGCGCGTTTTTTGCAACGGCGTATGCGTAGGCGTAGCCTGCAAGCGTCGATAAAAAAGTCGATGTTACGCATACTGCGGCAGTGTTTATAAGCGCGCGGTACCGGCGGGGATTGGTGAAGACCTGCACAAAGTCGGACGGACGTGCAGCGGAGAGGACAAAAAGCAGCGGGACGATGATAATGAGCGTAAAAAAAATGACGGAGGCAAGCCACACTGCAAAAAATGATTTGCTGCCGCCGTCAAACCTGCCGCGCAACACGAGCGTTCACTTATTTTACTTCTTTCGACCAGCGCAGAAGGACTGCGTCGCGCTGTTCGGCGGCTTTTTTAAAGTCGTAGTCGATAAGATTGATGTTTTCAATTGGCACTATGTTGTCGGAAACGTGCGCGTGCGGATTTACGGGCGTTGTAAAGTCGAGAGAACTCATCAATTCTTCTGCCTCGGCGGAAAGAATAAAGTCTACAAATTTTTCTGCCGCCCCGCGGTTTTTCGTGCCGTTTATAATCGAAACACAGTCAACGTCTCCTGCCGACTGGGGCATTGTAATGACGGCAATATCGAAGCCCTGCGCCTTATATTTTGCCAGTGCGTGAATGTAGGAAATGCCGATTGCGTATTCGCCGGCTCCTGTCAATTTTGCAGGCGCACTGCCGGAGTCGGGAAACTGCCCGACCAAAGACGAAAGCGACAGTAAATAGTCCCAGCCGGCATCCCAGCCAAGCCGCTGTAATTGATTTTGTACAAAGAGGTAGGCGGTGGAAGACGACGCCGGGTCTGTCATAACAATTTCTCCCTTAAAAGCGGGATTTAGCAAGTCTTCCCATACGGCAGGGTAAGGCGTACCGGGAAACTTTTTTTCAAAACGGGCGCGGTTGATTCCCGCTCCGAGCGTAAGGACGCAAAAGCCCGTCCACGCGCCGTCAGAAGATTTTGCGTATTCTGGAAAGTCCGCTGCCTCTTTGGAAATGTAATGCAGGAGTGCGCCTTCTTCATCCGCTTGTATATGGTAAGAGCGCGCGCCGCCAAGCAGAATGTCCGCTTGGGGATTGCTTTTTTCCGCGATGACGCGATTGAGCAATTCTCCGGTCGATGCACGTAGATACTCGGTTTGAATGCCTGTTTTGCGCGTAAAAAGGTCTGTGAGCGCCTTTGTCTCTTCGTCATGTATAATAGAATAGATTTTAAGCGGCTGCGCGGTGCGTTTTGTGCAGCCAGTAAGAAGTGCCGCCGCAATAATCGCCAATAACTTTATCGACTGATGTTTCATTTTTCTGACCCTGTGCGAATGAAATTTGAGCGGAGTGTAATGCGTTGACTGCGCGCTGTCAATCTTATGCGAAATACCTAAGGTGTAAGCCGGCGGAGGAAAAAAGGGGGAGGCAGACACTACGTAGTTTCAGATCGGCAGCAATAGTCAGCGCATCTTTTCGTTGCGCGAATACGCCTCTTACGTAGAGCCGCACTTTCACAAGACACCGTTTTCCGCGAGTTTTGCACCGTTATCATAAAAGCGCAGACCTAAAAACCCGAAAAATAAAAGAAGTGGAAGCATGGTCAAGTACAGTAAAGAATGTAAGGAACAGGCGCTGCTATTGTCAGATGATATAGGAGTCAAAAAAGGAGCAGAGCAGCTGGTGCTTAATTATTCGACGCCGGCCGAGTGGAGAAAGACGAGAAGCCGCAAAGCAAGGGAAGAACGCATAGCGTCGGATAAAACGCCGTTGAACGAGCGGGAGCTTGCCATGCAGAGAGAAATACAGGAGCTGAAAAAAGCGAGGTTTAATTGCGTCAACCAAATACTATTACCGCAGTTAAACGTCAAGTTTCCTAATCGGAAACGTGCTTATTAACAGGTGCGCTTATCAGTGCACGAATTGAACACCTTCCAAAGTTTACACTTTGTTCAGCTGTTCAATTTTAAGGAATAAAATCCTCAAAGATGCACTCGGTTTTTTCGTCGTAGACCTGAAGAAGTAAGCGCGCAAAGGCTCTT
>CAUTOZ010000030.1:0-23609 GCA_963539635.1 uncultured Treponema sp. | reverse complement strand
TCTGAAAGAATTTATAATACATTTTAATACGCGATTTAGCGTAAAAGCGCAGGAAGAAACAGTGAATTGGCACAGTCCGCGCGGAAAAGCAAACAAGGGCAGGCGACCCTCGTACATTATGCACATTTGTCCGTAGGTCTGCCCCCAGTTGTGAATCGGCTGAGTCCATTTTTTGTTGCTTCAAAAGTTGCAAGATACAAAGCTTTCAGCAGAGCCTGGCCGCTTGGGAACACACTGCGCCGGCACTTGAGTTTTCGGTAACTGAAGTTCAGGCTTTAGACTGGCGGTAAGCGGTGAATAAGAAAAAAATTATAAAAGCGGCAAAAAGCGTATGTTTTGTGTTGGGCTCGGCTTTTTTTCTCGCGGGCTGCAGGAATGCCGATGATACAGGGCAAAACTCCGACAAAATGACGCGGCCTGATACCGATAAGCCTATGCCGCATCTTACTGATCCTGCAAAAGAATTATCCGGCTCCTACAAAGGAACTACTAATATGCGTATGGATGTAAGTATGCCGCTTTTGCGATATAAAGATAAAATCTTTACGGTAAAGGACGCTGGCGGCTTAAGCCCGGCACAATGCCGCTTCCAGTCAATTACAATCCTGTATCTTCGTCAGAATTACAATATGCGCATGACGGCTATTTTGTGAATTGTGCTTTTTCGATCGATGTAACGCTGCAAAGCGGTAAGAAAAAGCCAATGCCAAATTTCAATTTTGCATTGGGCAGACGATCCTGTATTACTATCGATTCCGGCGGTAAATATCGGCTCGTCTTGTACTATCCTGATCTGAAGATGGCTGATGGCCGTATTCTTCCCGGCGATATATTTTTTGACGGCATAAAGGAATAACGCTCATAAATCCTCTTTTACAATATAAAAGAGGATTTTTTGTGCAAAGACTAATACCCGTCGATTTTCATTCGGGGCTGCGCATTTCGAACGCGTATACGCATAATTCCTTTCATCCCCCCCTCTCCCATAAATCATTCCCGTAAAATATACAAACGAGACTATGCGGATTGCCGATACATACGGCAGTGGATGTTTTGTCCGTGCGGGCTTGGCTTTTTAAGGAGTGTTGGGATGGGTGAATTGTTTTTGCGGGATAAAAAAATTACTGCGGAATACGGCGCGTTCGTGATGGGGATTGTAAATGCGACGCCGGATTCGTTTTGGGAGGGGAGTCGAGGCGGACTTGAGCGCGCAAGGCAGCTTATTGCCGAAGGTGCGGACATTATCGACATCGGAGGCGAGTCGACGAGGCCGGGAAGCGCGTATGTGGACGAGACGGAAGAATTGAAGCGCGTTGTTCCTTTGGTAAAAGCAGTTCGAGCATTTTCTGACGTGCCGATTTCAGTCGATACGCGGAAACGAGCGGTTATGGAGGCAGCATTTGATGAAGGCGCGGACATTTTAAATGATGTTTCCGCGCTTGAAGACGATAAAACGCTTGCACGCTTTGCCGCAGAAAAAAAAATACCTGTCATTTTGATGCATAAACGCGGGCAGCCCGCGACAATGCAGCGCGATACCGGCTATACGGACGTTTTCGGAGAGGTGAATGCATATTTGTGTTCTCGTGCAGAGTATGCGCAAAACGCCGGTATTGAAAAACGGAAAATTATCGTCGATCCGGGTATCGGATTTGGAAAAGATACGCGCGGAAACGCAGAGCTTATACGCCGCTGCGGAAAACTCTGCGGCGGTCAATATACCGTTTTGATGGCGTTGTCGAGAAAACGCTGCATCGGTCATATGACCGGACGAGATACGGACGAGCGGCTTGCGGGAAGTATCGCAGCAGGATTGATTTCGGTCATGCAAGGAGCGCGTATTTTGCGTGTGCATGATGTAAAGGAAACTGTTGATAGCTTAAAAGTCTTGCGATATATTTACGCAGACGCTGATGAGAAGCAGGAATCGCAATTTTGATGAATGCACAGGGGATTTGCTTAGATGAAAATATCCGCAAACCTCAGAAAGACTTTAAAATTCTTCTATATAATGGAAGAGCATTCAAAGATTTGACTGCAGAAAAGCTCTCAGCCGGAAGGAAAACGATTTGAAAGCGCCGGAAAGTCTGCTTGCATTTTACAATATCTTGCGTCCCGTCATTGACGTAGGGATTCTTACTTTTATCCTTTATAAAGCCTACAAAATCTTAGTCAAAACAAATGGAATTCAAATTATAAAAGCCGCCGTCATCGTACTTTTGGCAGGCGCACTTGCAATTCTCTTGAACTTGGAAACGCTTCTATGGCTTTTGCAGGTCGCGGCTCCCGTCCTCATTGTCGGATTTGCGATTGTATTCCAGCCGGAGATTCGGAAACTTTTTTTGCGGCTCGGACAAAATCAGTGGTTTGCAGTCGGCAGCCGCTCCAAGCACACCTATGTTGACTCCGTATTGATTGCGGCGGATATGCTTTCAAAACAAAAGCGCGGAATGCTTGCCGTGTTTTTGCGCCATACGAAACTTGACGACGTTATGCAGACAGGGACGCGCCTCAATGCGGATTTAACGTCGAGCCTTTTGGTAACGATATTCGGCATGGATACGCCCCTGCACGACGGAGCCTGTTTTATTCAGGGCGGCAAACTGCTTTCCGCCGGCTGTTTTTTACCGTTAAGCGAACAATACGACATCAAAAAGACATTCGGGACACGCCATCGAGCCGCGCTTGGACTTTCGGAAGTCTCTGATGCAGTCATTCTTGTCGTGTCGGAAGAGACGGGTGCAATCAGTCTTGCCTACGAATCCAAACTGCACTACGACCTTTCGCAGAACGAATTGACGAAAGTGCTTGAAAACTTGCTTGAAATTACGCCGGACGCCAACAACGTGGAGGACACTATTGATGAGCATAAAAAAATTGATTGAAAAATTGAGCGAAAATATGCTTGCCAAAGTCATCTGCGCCGTTCTTGCGCTGGGAATTTACGTCTTTCACCGGATTTCAGTGCTGGACAAGCACAGTATCCCCATTCCGCTGACTGCCGCGGCAAATGGAACTTTGACGAACGTAACGGAGATTCCGCGCTTTGTAAAAGTGTCTGTGCGCACAAAAACGGAAAACGCCTCCGCCGTTACCGCCTCAAAGATAAAAGCGTCCGTCAATCTTGACTATTATTCTGAGCCGGGACAGTATGCGGTTCCCGTCGATATTACGCTTTCGCCGGACATCATGCTCATCGACCCGCTTGAAATTATTGTAAAACCTGAGACGGTTTTAGTCCGTCTCGACGAAAAAATCACCGCGTATATTCCGGTTAAGCCTTCGCTTGCAGGAGAGGTCGCGCACGGCTACGAGATAAAAGAAGCGCTCGTCTCTCCGTCTACGGTCAAAGTTGTAGGCGCGTCTTCTGTCATCAAGGGGCTAAAACAAGTGTTCACGAGCAAGGTGAATGTAAAAGGCGCGGCGATTGACTTCAGCACTGCCGTAAAACTCGACAACATTGTGCCGATTGTACAAGTGTTTCCCGAATCGGATTTTACCGTTACCGTCGATATTGAGCCGCTTTTGATGGAAAAAACGTTTTCAAACGTCAAAATCGGCATTCTTCATTTAAAAGACGGACTGAAAATCGAAAAGGATATACCGGATATTTCATTTACCGTTTCCGGAATTGTGCCGGTGTTGGAAAAATACGAACTTTTGCCGGATTCCCTTGCAGTTGACTGCACGGAAATTGAAGATGCGGGCGCGTACGAACTGCCGCTGATTTTTACGCTGCCGAACGGAATAAAAACTATGGGAAAGATGCAGGAAAAAATTACGGTCGAAGTGGGCGTTGATTCGGCTCCTAACGGTGCGGAATCGGAGGCAAGCGGCGTTTCAAATGACGAAAAAGCGGCGGCTGCGGGAGAGGACTCGTGATTTTCGGTATCGGAGTTGATATTGCCGACGTACGCCGCTTTGAAAAATGGGTGCAAAAGCCGGAACTTGCGGCACGTTTTTTTCATGCTGCCGAATTGTCTCTGCGCGGAACGCTTGGGGCTCAGTGCCGTCATCTTGCTGTGCGTTTTGCCGCAAAAGAAGCGTTTTCCAAAGCGCTCGGAACAGGAGTCCGCGGGTTTTCGTTAAAAGATATATGGATAGAAAACGATGAAGCGGGAAAACCGGAGTTACGCTTCTGCGGGAGCGCAGAAAAAGCACTCCGTCGTTTCTGCGGGGCGTGCACGGTGTTCGTGTCGCTTTCGCATGAAAAAGAATACGCGATTGCTTTTGTGGTTATTGACTGCGGCAGGACAGAGCGGACAGCTGTTACGGAGTAAGAAAAACGTAAACGATGCTCAGGGTGCGGACGGATTATTACGGAGCAAGAGAGATAGCGCGTCCGCTGAAACTTTCCTGCGGCAAACGAGGAGAAAATAGAGTTTGGACTGCGAATAAATACGCAAGTCGGTGGATTTTGGAGGAAATATGGTTATTGCGATTGACGGTCCTGCAGGGACGGGAAAAAGCACGGTTGCAGCGCTGATTGCAAAGACGCTCGGCATAACGTTTTTGAACAGCGGCAGTTTTTACCGTGCGCTTACAATGGCGCTGCTTGATTCCGGCGTTGATATGGAAGATGAAACGGCTGTCATGGATGTCTGCCGACGGCAGAAACTTGAATACAAGAATTCACGCATGATTTTAAACGGTGTTGACGTAGAAGATTCTTTGCATGACGATAGGATAAGCGCTCATGTCGCCGCTCTTTCGGCGATTGTTCCTGTGCGGCATTTAGTCAACGAGCGTCTGCGCGAAATTACAAAGAGTTTAAGCATCGTCTGCGAAGGGCGCGATATGACGACGGTTGTGTTTCCGAACGCGGAGTGCAAGTTCTATCTTGACGCGTCGATTGACGTGCAGGCGCGGCGGCGGTTTGAGCAGGGCGTAAGCGGTCTTTCATTTGAGGAAATAAAAGAAGCTATTAAAAAACGGGACGAACTTGACAAAAACAAGGCGGTGGGCGCGCTGAAGATTGCGCCGGACGCGGTATACATAGATACTTCTAACTTGACGATAGATAATGTTTGTGCAATAATATTAAAACAAATCAATAATAAAGGGTTCGCAATGGAAGAAACGGAAGTGCAGAAGGAAAATGTCCAAAACCCCAAGGACAAGTTCCAGTCACAATTAGAAGAGTCTTTGAACAAGCTCAACAGTCCCGAAGAAGGTCAGATTACGGACGGAACTGTTGTTCAAGTAACCGATGAGTTGGTGTTTTTAGATGTAGGGTGTAAATCAGAAGGGAGAGTTCCAGTCTCAGAGTTTTCAGGCATTCTCCCGAAGATTGGCGATAAAGTGCAGGTGTTATTGGTAAAATTGTTCGGGCGGAATGGACCGGAAATTTCCAAGACAAAAGCCGATGCAAAACGAATGTGGAAAGATGTTTCACAGGCGTTTAAAGACAAAACGCCGATAAAAGGCACTATCTCAAAAATCGTAAAAGGCGGTTTTGAAGTTGCTTTGAGCGGCGATATTCACGCCTTTTTACCAATCAGTCAGTCAGATAGTCAGAAAGTCGAAAAGCCGGAAGAGTTCATTGGACAAGAATCGTTCTTCTATGTGGATAGATTATATACCGATAACAGGCAAAATGTTGTCGTAAATCGCAGAAAATACCTTGAAGAGCAAATTGACCGGCTCCGCGAAGAGTTTTTTAATACAATTAATATCGGCGACACGGTAAAAGCGACGGTGAAATCCTTTACGAGCTTCGGTGCGTTTATCGATTTAGGCGGCTTTGACGGTCTCTTACATATAAACGATATGAGTTGGGGACACGTTGCCCGACCGAAAGACTTTGTCAAAAAAGGACAGGAAATTGAATTAAAAGTTGTGCGTCTTGACCCTGCGGAAAAGCGCATAAATCTTTCATTGAAGCATTTTACTGAAGACCCGTGGATTCATTTTGAAGAAAAATATCACGTTAACGACATCGTAAAAGGCAAAGTAACAAAATTGACCGATTTCGGTGCGTTTATTGAACTCGAAGAAGGAATTGAAGGTCTCGTTCATATCAGCGAATTCTCGTGGACGAAAAAAATCAATAAAGCGTCCGACATGGTAAAAATCGGCGATGAAATTGACTGCATGATTTTGGGTTACGATATTCAGGCGGGGCGTGTTTCTCTCGGCATTAAGCAGGTTACGGATAATCCGTGGGATACGATTGACCAGCGCTATCCGGTCGGCACAAAAGTTACCGGCAAAGTCGTAAAAATTACAAACAACGGCGCGTTTGTTTCGCTTGAAGAAGGCATGGATGCGTTCCTGCATTCCGACGATATTTCGTGGACGAAAAAAGTAAAGCACACGGGAAGCGAGCTTTCTGTTGACCAAGAAATTGAAGCCGTCGTCATTGACTGCGATGTTGAGTCGCGCCGTATCAGAATCGGCATTAAACAACTGACAGAAAATCCATGGAAGCAGTTTGCCGACGAATACAAACCCGGTTCAACGCTTGAAGGCGAAATTACATCGATTACAGATTTTGGTGTGTTTGTTAAAGCACCGAACGGTATTGAGGGACTTGTAAACAAAGCGAATCTTTCCGACAGCCGCGAAGTTTCGTTCGAAGAGGCGGTCAAAAAATACAATGTCGGCGATAAAATCAACGTGTATGTTGTCGATGTAAATCCCGACAAGGAAAAAGTTGCGTTCTCCGTGCGGGAATTTAAGCGGAAACAGCAGCGCGATGAAATTTCTCAGTATATGTCTAAGTCCGATACTGACGGTGATGGTGCGTATACGCTGGGCGATTTTATTAAAGATAAAAATAACTAGCTGTTGAAAGATTTTTGATGGCAAAGATTTCTTTAGATATCCTCAAGACGTTTATCGAAATCAACGGTGATATCAATTCGGATCATTCGAATAAAGACGCATTGCTCTTTCGTATATTGAGATGGGCAATGCGTCTTGTTAAATGCGAAAAAGCCGCTTTCGTTTCGTTGGACAGGGCGTCCGGTAAATTCATTTTGGCTGCGGTTGCAGCTGACGGTAAATTTTCCGCTCCGTTAAAAATACTGCCGGAAAAATGTTTTGCCGCTGATGTACTTAAACGAAAACAGCCGCTTGTCGCCGACGATGTTATGAATGATTCCTACTATTTCCGTTTGGCGGAGGGAATTGCGGAATTCAACATTTCTGGAATCCTTGCAGTGCCTGTTTTTTGCGGCGAACGATTTGTTGCAGTCCTTGAGGCGATTGATAAGCCGATGGGGCTGCGGTTTGACGACGGCGATGTCCGTTCGATGGAACTTATTGCCGGTATTGCGGGGACTGCCGTCGAAGCGGCGGAAACTCTGCGCTTCCAAAAGAACGAAATTGCAAACCTCAGGCATAATTTAAAAGATTCTGCGCGTACTCCCGCAAAATTGCATAATTTTATTGCAGTCAGTCCGGTTATTCTGGATTTGATGGAGATTGTAAAAAAGGCCGCCCTCACCAATTCATCCGTCCTGATAACTGGAGAAAGCGGCGTAGGTAAAGAACTGTTTGCCGAGCAGATATATGTACACAGCCCGCGGAGGACGGCCCCCTTTGTCCGCGTCAACTGCGCCGCTCTTTCTGAAACGCTGATGGAAAGCGAACTGTTCGGGCACGTAAAAGGCGCGTATACCGGCGCTGACTCGGCACGGGATGGGCGCTTCAAACTAGCAGACGGGGGAACGATATTCCTTGATGAAGTAGGTGAAATTCCATTGGCGTTGCAGCCGAAGCTTCTCCGTGTTATTCAGGATAAGCAGTTTGAATTGGTCGGCTCAGCAGAAACGATAAGCGTCGATGTGCGCATTATCGCGGCAACAAATCGTAATCTTGAAGAAATGGTGCGGCGCGGGCAATTCCGTGAAGATTTATATTTCCGCTTGAACGTCCTGCCGATTAGAGTCCCGCCGCTTCGTGCGCGGAAAGAAGATATTGTACCGATTGCTTTAGCGTTTTTGCAAAAGTACTCGGTGGAAACGGGACGGGAGTATTCAGGATTTTCGGAGCGTGCCGTCAAAGCGATGGAAGAATACCGCTGGCCGGGAAATATCCGCGAACTTGAAAATGCGGTTGCACGTGCGTGCATTATCGGAAATCCGCCGGTCATTCAAAGCGGAGACTTACGGCTGACGCTTGGAGAGACGGGCGTTTCTTTTCGCGAACAGGAAGCGTCCGAACTCGCCTCTGTCGTCGCTTCCGGTCAAGAAAGCGCGGATAGAACGCTGAAGACGGCGCTTAATGTTTTTAAACGCGCGTATTTAATCAAGATTCTGGAAGAATGTTCCTGGAATCAGACCCGAGCAGGAAGAATTTTG
This sequence comes from uncultured Treponema sp., assembly GCA_963539635.1. Taxonomy (GTDB): domain Bacteria; phylum Spirochaetota; class Spirochaetia; order Treponematales; family Treponemataceae; genus Treponema_D. Next base: position 15,303 of record CAUTOZ010000030.1, on the reverse strand, counting down.
GATATACAACGCACGTATGTTTCGCGCTTGATGAACGAGCTTAACATACGCGATGAACGAAAATAGCAATTATTTACGAGGTAAATATTATGGAAAACAAATTTGAACAATCATCCGCAGCAGAAAAAGTTTCCGCGTATATTGACGCATGGCGTCCGGGACTTATTGCGCTGCTCATTGCAGCGGTTGTAGGAGTCGGCGCGTATGCGGCAGGAGTTGCGCTTGTGGCACGGGCAGATAAAAACGGTCTTGCGGCAGTCGATACAATTTCCTACAACCTTACGGAAGGTTCCGCCTCTCTTTCCGATACCGAACTTGCGGAGCGGAGGAATACGGCATTGTCCGCCCTTGAGCCGTATCTTTCAAAGCGGCGCATTACCGGCGTCCGTGCAAATATGCTTGCGGCGGAAGTTGCATATGCCAAAGAGGACTTTGCACAGGCGGCTTCCTATTGGCTTGCAGCTGCAGCAAAGGGTAAGAACTCCTATACCGCGCCGCTTGCATATTTTAATGCCGCCGTCTGTTTTGAAAATACGGGGGACTTAGATAACGCAGTCAAAAATTATAAAACAGCGGCAGAAACGGAAGATTTTTTGCTCTTTTCTCGTGCGTCATTTTGCTGCGGACGCACGATGGAAAAACAGGGGAATGCCGACGCTGCGCTTGAAGTCTACAATAAATTGTATGGAAAAACGCCCGACGACTCATGGGCGAAACTTGCAAAGTCCCGAATTATCGCGCTTGAAGCCCAAAAGCAATAAAAAACTGCGCACGATTTGGCAGACGGCGCGTTAAAATCGTCTTTTTTCGTGAGCCTGCTCTTAAACCTTCACTTTTTGAGCAGGTTTGTACAGGATATAATTATGACGGCTCAAACGGACTGTAAAAATCATGCGGCAAAAAAAAGTGCCTTTCTGCTCCTTTGCATCTTTTCGTTCTGCCTTTTGCTTTTGGGCGGATGCGGATTGGATGAGTTTTTTGTTTTGGACTCTCCGGTAACGGTTTATCATTATTCGGACAGCAACAGCCTGCACGATAACCGCTACGTCGAATTTTCAACAAACGAAAGCAGTTCTCAAATGAATTCCTACCTGTCGCCGTCCTCGTCTTTTAAGTTTTTGGGCACCGCCGTTTACTATAAAATCTACAACGATTTATCAACGATGTCGTCTGCAATCAATTCCTTGGGCAGTTTGAGTTCGTCGAAAAACGAATCTGCCGCGGCGTCTTCGCTCATTGATTCTTACGGCTACAAGCAGTTGGGACTGAAAGAGGGGACAAAAACGCCGCTGATTGAAGGAACTGGAAATAATAGAAAGATTTATATCCGCGTGTCGAATTATCAGTCGGACAGTGAATTTGCCGCAGAAGTAACTGTAAATCGAAAGTTATCTTCCGAACACAAGTTAGGAGTTCCGCGCCGCGAGGGGAACCGCTATTCATTCGACTTCGGACGTTCTGCAAAAGGAGATGAAAATGCCCGTCCAAAAGAAAACGACAGCGACGTAAAATATACAAGTTCCGGCTCTTCGTCGAAATGGTACGTGGACTTATATGCGGTCGCCGTCGGGCAGGATACGTCTTTTACTCTTTCGTACAGCAATATCCTGCACTTAGGCACCATTCCGATTGACGCAGACAGCGAGGACAACTAAGGCGGCGCAGCTTTACGGAAAGCAAATGCGAAGCAGAACACGGCTTGTCCAGTCAACCTTTTGCCATTTACGCGAAAAATAACTATACTCCGCACGAATAAATGGAGTTATATGGTACAGCACAATTATTTCGGCACGGCGCGCTTTTATAGGCGCGCCCTTTCTATCGCGCTGCCGGTTATGGCTCAGCTTTTAATCCAAAACTTTGTTTCCCTCATCGACAATTTTATGGTCTCTGGACTCGGCGACATCAAAATGGCGGGCGTAAACACGGCGGGAATGCTGATTTTCGTCTTTATCATTTTGGTGAACACGATTTGCTCAGCAGGCGGGATTTTTATGTCGCAATTCAACGGGGCAAAGGACAGCGAGGGAATGCAGCAAAGTCTGCGTTTTAAGATTTTGCTTACTGGAGCGGCAGGCATTGTTTTTACCGCTGTCGGGCTTGCTGCTCCGCGCGGAATTTTTCGCATTCTGCTGACAGTCAATACGGATGCAGAAGTTATCATTGACCAAGCAGTGCGCTATTCCCATGCAGTCGCTTTTTCCGGTCTTTTTATGGTCTTTTCACAGTCGCTTGCCTCTTCTTTGCGCGAAATTGAAATTGTGCGTCCGCCCTTAGTCATTTCGATTATTGCGACGCTTATCAACACGTTTTTCAACTGGGTTTTTATTTACGGCAACCTCGGCGCTCCTCGACTAGAAGTTGAAGGCGCAGGCATTGCGACCGTTATTGCGCGCGCGGCGGAGTTCGTGTTGTTTGTCGGCTATGTGCTCATAAAAAAGCCGCCGTTTTTATTCAACATATTCAAATTGTTCCACATAAAATTCAGGCTCTTCGGCACAATTATCAATAAGTCCACAATGATTTTATATTCGGAATTGACATGGGCGATTTCGGAAACCGTTTCAAACGCCTTGTACAATACGCGCGGCGGCGCGGAAGTCGTTTCGGGAATGTCGGCGGGATTTGCGATTGCAAACTTGTTTTTCATCTGCTTTTCGGGAATCGTAACTGCGACGTCCGTCATTTTGGGACAGGAATTGGGAGCAGGCAGACTTGCGGAGGCAAAAAAATACAAAAACTGGATTTTGACAGGTTCGACGCTGTTCGGAGCGGTATTTACGTTCATCGGATTTTTTACCGTCCTTTTAATCCCGCTCGTGTTCAAAAACTTGAGCGCCAATTCGCAGGCGATTGCACGCGGTCTTATCATCACCGCGGCAGTCTACCTTCCGCTGTGGGCATACTTGAACGGTCAATACGCAATTTCGCGCACCGGCGGCGACACGACAATGGGCGTTCTCTGCGATACTGCCGCAAATATCCTTTTTGTCGGCGGAATGTTCCTCTTGGTGTGGTTGACGCCGTTCGGTCCCGCTACCATGTACGCAATCGTCAAACTTTCAGACTTTGCCAAAGCTGGAATCGCGTATTTTTGGCTTAAAAAAGAACGCTGGCTGGTCAATTTGACGATAGAGAATGGGTGATGGGAATTTGTTGGACAGGTCGGATGGTAAAAAGGGAATAGGGAATAGGGAATAGGGAATAGGGAAGTTACGACTATATTCTTACGTGCGCGGCGCCCCGTTCTTCCTTTCAAATATGGTTTTACCGCCCGCTGTCGCCCGCCTTACCCGTCTGTCTGTCCGCCGCAATAACCGTATTTTCCATAAGCATGGCGATTGTCATGGGGCCGACTCCGCCGGGGACGGGGGTGATGAACGCCGCTTTTTCGCGGACGCGCTCAAAGTCAACATCGCCTGTAAGATGGAAACCCGATTTTTTTGAAGAATCGGGAATGCGGTTTACGCCTACATCGATGACGACCGCCCCTTCTTTTACCATGTCCGCCGTTACCGTGTTCGCGCGTCCTGCGGCAGCAACCAGAATATCCGCGCTCCGCGTAATTTCGGAAAGATTTTTTGTACCGGTGTGGCAGAGCGTTACCGTCGCGTTTACGTCTCTCCGAGAAAGCAGGAGCGCCGCAGGTTTTCCGACGATGTTGGAACGCCCGATAACGACTGCGCGTTTTCCGTCCGTTTGAATATTCATTTTTTGCAGCAGAACGATAATTCCGTGCGGCGTGCACGGCACAAATCCCTGCCTTCCGATTAAAAGATTGCCCGCGTTCACAGGGTGGAAGCCGTCAACATCTTTTGCAGGATTGATTGCAAGGATAATTTTTTCTTCATTTATATGCGGTGGAAGCGGAAGCTGCACTAAAATTCCGTGCACAGAGGAATCTTCATTCAATCTTTGGATGACGGTAAGCAGTTCTTCCTCCGCAGCCGATTCCGGCAAATGAACGAACCGGTCAGCCATTCCCGCTTCAGAAAGCGCCTTTTTCTTTGCCGTAACGTACGAGACGCTTGCAGGATTATCGCCGGCGAGGATGACTGCAAGACAGGGCGTTATTCCTCGTGCTTTAAGCGACGCGGCTTTCGTTTTGACTTCTTCGCGGATTGCTTGTGCAATTGCTTTTCCATCTATAATTTGTGCTGTCATATTCGTTACCTTTGCCCCATAATTGTATTTTCATTGCTAAAAGACACTAAAAAATGTATAGTCGGCTCAATGACTGCCGAAAACGGCATAAAATTGAGAGAACGGCCCCCCTTTAGGGACTTTCCGCTGACAGTTCGGAATATACATTGTTTTTTACCGAATGGGAACTTCCGCCGTTTTAGCGGTTCCCGCAATTCACTTTTAGTCGAGGAAATATGAAAAAAATCTTACCGGCGGCGGCGCTTTTTTTGCTTGTGCTGCCGTTTTTGTCTTTTGCCGAAGATTCGGAGGGGCACGATGATGAGCCGCCTGCAATCGGCACGTATGACTACAAGGCAAACGGCGGCGGAGACCAATTTTTAAAAATCGCGATTATGCCGAACTTTCCGCTGAATTTCGGAAAGCAAATGCAGATCGGAGGCGCTGCTGAAATCGGCTATTACCGTTTTTTGAACAGCTGGTTCGCCCTTGGCGGCGAGCTTATGGCAGGCTATAACCCGACGCTCGGCAGCAACGTATTTACGTTCGTTCCGATAACGTTCGGCGCGGTGTTTCAGCCGGTTGCATGGCGTTTTGAATTCCCGATGACGATAACAACGGGCTTTGCATTCGAGACGGCGCAGAACAAAAAGTATTTTCCGGGGTTCGCGCTCAAAGCGGAAGCGGCGGCGTTTTACCGCTTTTCCGACGGCTGGTCTATCGGACTCGGCTCAGACTTTTTGTATTTACCGGAATGGCACACGACAACTAAAAACGCAAAATCCGACTACGGATTGTTTTTGACCGCTTTTGCTGCGGTGCGCTACCATTTTTAGGACGGTTACTCATGAAAAAATATCTTGTGCGTGCCGCAACGTCACTTTTTTGCGCCGCATTTTTATTTACCGGCTGCTATGACGCAGTCTATCAAAGCATACGCAACGAAATCCCGCTTGAAGAACGCACGGTTTCAGGCTTTATCAATTCGATTGTGCGTTTTACGCAAGGCTCGGATGAATACCTTTTTATGCAGAACGGTAAAATCAGTTATAAGAAAGCGGACGCCTCTTATCACGGCGCATGGCAGGAAGCGCCAAACACGCCGAAAGGCATTTCGTTCGACTTTTATTCATCGTCGTTCAGCGGAACGCATTTTATGAAACTTGCCGCAGATACCAGCAACATTTACGCGCTCGGCTACGAAGTAGAAGTCGGCAGCATAAATGGGCGAAACGTTCCTAAAACAGTCAAACTGTACTGCTGTTCTTCAATCGGCGGCGCATGGCAGGAAGTATCCGCCGTCAACGCAAAAATCGCGGCGTATATCAGTGGATTGTCTTCTCATGCGTACATGACGGACGCAAGCATTCATTTGTTTTGCACGAACTCCCCCCAAAAAGAGCATCGCAAAGCCTACATCAGAATCGGCGGAGGCGGGGTATCAAAGGCAAAATGCAATACTAATTATGGAACCGACGGTAACGGCGGCGTTATCGAATTAAATGGGTCAGGAACAACGGCAACACCGATCGCTCTAAGTGATGCAAAAAAGCCGACGCTCAGCACGCATTCCGCTGTGTATTACAACAGCGGCGTACATTTTTTAGACGCGCTTGCGGCGGGAACGGACGAAACATCGTCGGCTGCTGCAAAATACGTGTATTACGCGACAGGCGAAACCTTGCACAGTTTCTCTGTTTCAGCACCGTCGACAATCACCTCAACAAACCTTTCAACGTCGAAAGACATTATTTCGCTGGCGGTAACCGGCGATTCAATTCTGCTTGGCACGAACGGCAACGGCATTTTCCGCGTAACGCATGATGGAACTGGAAAGCCCGCTTCGTCAAAGTCGGAATTTCAAACGAATGCGCAAAACGTTATGTATTCGCCGTACATTGTACGCGCTCTTTTTTGCGCGACGCCCGATAAAAACGAAACGCAGGCGGACTGCTACTCCTCCGTGCAATTCCGCTACACGGCGCAGGGAGCAAGCGCGGACTACAGTAATGTGGGACTGTGGTCGTACTATCCCTCTCGCGGCAACTGGAATAAAGAATGATTCGGCTGGTTGCGTTTCTCGGTAATTACGGCAAAAAGTACGAAAAGACGCGGCACAACGCAGCGTGGCTTTTTGCCGATTCTCTTCCGATTTTTGCAGGCGCAAGCTGGCGTACCCAATTTGAAGGCGAATACTGCGTTATCGAAACGCCGCGCCTTTCGGAATTGTTCTGCAAAGCGGGTGTCCTTTCGTCAAAGGATGGAAGTGCGCATCCGGTTTCCGATAACGCTGCTGACAAAATCTATTTTTTAAAGCCGCAGACTTACATGAACAATTCAGGACAAAGCATTATCGCTCTTGCGCACTACTACAAAATAAAGCCGGAAGAAACGCTCGTCGTCCACGATGAACTTGAACTTCCGGCAGGAACGCTCAGCCTCAAGTGGTCGGGAGGATTAGGCGGACACAACGGCTTACGCTCGGCAAAAGCTGTGTTCGCAACAGCGGACTTTTGGCGACTGCGCTTTGGCATTGGTCGTCCGCTCGACGGCGCAGATATTGCAGACTACGTGTTGTCTCCGTTCGGACACGATGACAAGGCGCTTCTTGACCGCGCGTTTTCTAAAGCGTCGCTGTTATTCGCCAAGCTCCTGCTCATGCCCGATCCTGCCAAATTTCTATCTGACTGGAAAAAAGTTTCTGCATAAAGGCAGCGGGACTGGAAAGGCTGACGTGCGCGAAACTGCAATACCGCGCGGCGCCTAACGATGCATTCCGCCGGATTTGCGAATGCAATGCGGGGCAGGCGGCAACCCGATGAATCTTTCATGTTCAGTAACAACCGCCTGCCGGAATGCAGTTTTGTCTCATGTGTATACCAAATTTTAAAAAGATAAGGAGATGACATGAAAACAATCGGTTTAATCGGTGGAATGAGCTGGGAAAGCACGGTAACGTATTACCAAATCATCAATAATGCGGTCAAAAGACAACTTGGCGGACTGCACTCGGCGAAAATCATCTTGTACAGTGTGGATTTTGCGGAAATAGAGGAGTGTCAGGCGAACGGCGCGTGGGACAGGAGCGCGGAAATTTTGTCTGCGGCGGCGGTATCGCTTGAAAAGGCTGGCGCAGAATTTATCGTCATCTGTACTAATACCATGCACAAAGTTGCGCCGGAGATTCAAAAGTGTGTTGCAATTCCGGTTTTGCACATTGCGGATGCAACGGCAGAGGCGCTGCTTGAACACGGCATAAGACGCGTGGGCTTGCTCGGCACAAAGTATACGCTTACGCAGGATTTTTATATCGCGCGTCTCCGTGCGCACGGGATTGATGTCATTATTCCCGATACATTGCAGATTGAGCGCGTAAACGATGTTATTTATGGGGAATTGTGCCTCGGTGTTATTTCAGGCGATTCTCGTGCGGAATATCTTAGCATTATCGCTGCGCTTCAAAAGCGCGGGGCGGAAGCGGTCATTCTCGGCTGTACGGAAATCGGACTGTTGATAAAACAAGCGGATGTACCGCTTCCTGTCTTCGACACGACTGAAATTCATGCTGAACGTGCGGCTCAAGAGGCGATTGGGGACAGGAAACGTTGACCGGCAAGGCGGCAATGAAAAGCAGGACTTTCGGAAGATGGAAGAAACTTCGTACTCCTTCGTAAGAGGAGCGGCGAGATAAAGGATATGCGTGAGTGAAAATCTCTGCGCGGCACCTAACGACGCATTCCGCCGGATTTGCGAATGCAAATGCGGAAGCAGGCGGCGCACCGTTTAAATCTTTCAGACTCTGTTCTCCGCCGCCTGCCGCGCCCCAAAATTGAAAATACAAACCAAAATAAGGAAAACGATATGACTGAAACGAAAAACATGATTGCGGAAGCGGAAGCGCTTTCCGGCGGACAGCTTGAAAAAAATGCGGCGGCGTACAAGCGGCTCTTGGCGGCGGTTGCAATTCTCCGTGCGGAGGGCGGCTGTCCGTGGGATTTGGAGCAGACGCCGCTTTCGATGCGGAGCGATTTGCTTGAGGAGACGTTCGAGGCGCTCGACGCGATATCCGAACAGAATGCCGCACACGCAAAAGAGGAACTCGGCGATGTTATCCTTAATGCGTCAATAATTTCGTATATGTTCGAGCAGGGCGGGGATTTTACCGTTGCAGACTGCTTGGACGCGCTCACCGATAAGCTTGTCCGCCGGCACCCGCACGTTTTTACCGACAGCGAGGGGCAGGCGGCGGTTACGGAGACAGCCGGCACTGCCGAAGAAGTTTTGACGCAATGGGACAGGATTAAAGAAAATATTGAAGGGCGGAAGGGCGCTTCCATTCTTGACGATGTGCCAAAAGGTTTTCCGCCGCTTTTACGCGCGTATAAATTGCAGAAAAAGGCAGCCAAAAAAGGTTTTGACTGGAAAAATCTCGCTCCGGTTTACGAAAAACTGTGCGAAGAACTTCGGGAAGTAAAAGAAGCGGCGGAGGCGGTTCAAAAACTCGGCGGCGGCGCAAAAGCGTTTACAGTCAATTCGTCGGAAGAGCGGAATTGCGCCCAACTCCACACGGAAGAAGAAGTCGGCGACCTGCTGTTTGCCGTCGTCAATTATGCGCGTCATTTGGGCGTTGACCCCGAAACTGCGCTCAATCGCGCAAACGAAAAGTTTTACCGCCGCTTTACATTCGTGGAACGCGAAATGACGAAAACCAACACGCCGATGGACGGGGAGCATCTTGAAGAGGCGGATTGCTTCTGGAACAAAGCAAAAGAAGCGGGATTGTGAGGGGTAATTAGTAATTGGGAATGCGTACTGCAGAATTTTATCCGCTGGCGTGAAACAGAATTTGGGGCGGCAGTGTTTTGAGAGTCTCTATCATTGCATAAACATGCTTTTTATGTAGCCCTCAAACCGCAAGGCAGTATTTCCGCGAGTTTTGCGTCAGCAAAACTCGGGCAGGCGGAACACCGTTATGTCTACCAGATAACTTTCTCTGCCGCCTGCCGCTTTACATTCGTGGAACGCGAGATGGCAAAAACCAACACGCCGATGGACGGCAACCATCTTGAAGAGGCGGATTGCTTTTGGAACAAAGCGAAAGAAGAGGGACTGTAAGGGAGGGGGACGTATCGCCAGCTGAAGGGTAGCGGGGAATGGCAGAGGATAGATTATAAATGACTTAACGGAGCGTCCATCCGTACGAGTTTTTACTGACGACAAAACTCGTAAGAAAATGGAGTTTGCGCTTTGCGGCAGGCGGCAAGCAAGATAGATGTTATCTTATAGGACGTAAACGGTGCCTGCTGTACGCTATGTGTCAGGAGTGAGTGAAACGTTCACTCTGGTCGCAGGGAATATTACTCTCCGTGCAGGGGAAAAGTCTCCCTGCGGGCGGAAAGAAAACCTGCGTATCCCCGTCCTTAAACCAATTTTTTAAAAAACGGAATATAGCCGTCTTTTACGACGCTCGTCCACGAATACGTATTTTTGACGGTGCGCGCCGCATATGCAATCATTTCGCGAAGTTCCGCTTCATGGACGCGCTTAAAAATGGCGGCAGTCATTATTGCATTGCAAAGCGTTTCAGCGGTGTTCGGCGCATACAAAAATCCCGTTTTGCCGTTTTGAATCTTTTTTAAGCCGCCGGTAGCGTGTGCGATAGGAAGCGTACCGAATAGTTGAGCAATCAAGTCTTCTAGTCCGCATGGTTCAAAAACGCTCGGCATCAGCAAAAAATCGGCGGCAGCAACGGCTAAGCGCGCCGTTTTCTTGTTATATCCCTTAAAATACACGACTTTACCGGAGAAATCACGTGCAAGAGAGAGAAGTTCGTTTTCAAGCGCAGGCTCGCCCTGTCCTGCTGCGATAAAACGCACGTTTTCGCCCCGCTGTAACAGGTCTTTTACGGCGGGAATCAAAATATCGATTCCTTTTTGCCGTACAATCCGCCCTTGATAGGTAAAATAGACTGCATTTGGCTCGTCCTCCCCCTCATGTAAAAGAGAGCCGAACGGCTTAATGCCGTCAAAAAAAGGTTGGAAGCGTCCATCGTCTCTTTGAGTTTCCTTTAAAGAGGCGAGTTCAAGCAAAAAACGACGGTTTTCGTACTTTCCGGAAAGGGAAGTGCGTTCGGGAGAAAACGAATACGGCAGCAAAGAAGACGCGGTGTTTTCCGGATTATAGCGTTCGATTTCAATGCCGTTCGTAATGCCTGTAACAGAAATGCGCTCGGCGGAAAAAAGCGGAGACAGTCCGTCCGTTTCGTTAGAAAAAGCGGCATTAGTCAATTCTTCCGCGTAAAACGTCGACACAGTCGTCAAATGCGCGTCTTTGCCCGCGAGCAAAAACGGCTCTACTCTGCCCCTGTTGAGTGCGCTGCGTAACTTTTCTTCCGGCAGTCCCGTGTAATACGCCGCTTCTGCTAAATCCCGAAACTCGTGGTGATAGGCAGGCCCTGCATTGTGCACGGTTACCGCACAAGCAATTCCAGAATCCGGCATCGCGGCGGCAAGATACGACGGAAGGACTGCAACAGACGCGTCATGGCAGTGAATGATATCGGGCTTTTCGGAATCGGAAAGCAATCTCGCATAGGCAACAACGGCTTTTGAAAGGAGCGCGTCCAAAAAAAGCGTATCGTGGTGCCCCGTTCCGCGCACGTGTTCGGGATTTTTCCGCTCTTCTTCTTCCGTGTAGACGTAGACGGCGCATTTTTCGGCAAACGACGGATGACGGATAAAGACGATTTTTACCGGCGTGTTTTTAAACCGTCCCGTAGAAAAGTCCACGCGCTCTTTTTTATTGCAGACTGCAATGTCCGCGCTCAAAACGCTGTCCTTGACGTCTGTAACGCAGTCAAACTCGCTGCACGCATACACGGGAATAAAAAGCGTTACGTCATATCCCTGTCTTGCCGCTTCGTCGGAAACCGAGTACGCAACGCTTTTGACACCGCCGGCTTCGGCAAGCCCTGCGCATTCCATTGTTACCGTCCACAATTTCATTTTTTTGAGCGGTATATTTTTCTTCTCCAATCGTGAATTTGATAAAGAGCGGCTTTCTGATTCGAGGGCAAACTCCGGACGGAGCGCTTCTGCGCCGCGCATATACACGTGCACGGGGGCAGCGCTTTCTTCCATATACACGTGCGCAATCAAACGAATGACGCGGGGCAGCGCGTTTTTGACGACCGCTTCCTGCGTACAAAACAGCGGAATGCGTGAAACGTCTACGCTGCCGGAATAATTTTTTCTGAGCGCGGCGCACGGATTAATTTCATCGAGGTCTGAGGTAAGCGAAAACTGGAGCGAGACAATATCATCGCCTGAAAGATTATTGCGCGTAAAAAGTTCCGAGCACATGGCGACGACGCTTTCGGTGATAGACTCCGCCGAGTTTTTTGCGCAGGCGGCTGCGCGCAATGCAAAAAGTCGTTTCATCAAGTTATCCTTTAGCGAAGGGAATCAAGAATTTTTTTTAAAACTTTTACGTCGTCTTCGGACAAGGTTTTGTCGGAAGAGTCAGTCTCAAAATGTTTTTCCGTGCTGGATTCAAGCGGCGGCAGCAAATCGGGCGTGTCTTTGTCGCGGAGGACATCATTTAAGACGGGCGAGTACAATTCCTGTGCACGGAGATACAATGTATAGTCAGGAACGACGGCAGAAGACACGTAAAACGACGTAAAGTTGAGCGCAGGATATTTTTTTTCGATTCCGAGCGTCTCTAATAGTTTTTTAGGAGTGTCTGCATTCTGCCGCAAAGCAAGATGTGCTCCCTTATTGATAAGAAAATAGGAAGAAGCCAGCGATGCCGCTTCGTCCGCGGCGGAATGGATGTATTTTTCAAGCGAGGCTTGGTCAAAAACGGCGGCAGTGCGGATAAGATCCGGCAAATAGTCCTGTACGAGCGAGACGGTGATTTTAAAGTCAAATTTATACGAAAAGTCAGGCGAATTACGAAAAGCGTTTTTTAAAATTCCTGCTGCCGGCAGTTCGCCTTCGATAGTTTCAGAAAAATCATAGGGCTTGACCGAAAAGATTTTTAATTCCGCGTTCGTCGGAATCAAAAATTCCCAATGCCATGAAAACTCACCCGCTTTCGCGATTTTTGAAGAAACGCCGCCGGTTTTCGAAACAATAACGCCGACTGTTCCCGCTTTGATTTTAAACTGCGTCCACCCGATAAAGAAAAGCGTCAGCGCGAACGAAAGCGCAAGCAGCGCGCACACGATAAATGTTTTGAAAGCCTTCGCCATAAAACCTCCGGCGCATAGTAGTGGATAAAAGCGATTGGAGCAAGAAGAGTGAATTTTTACCGGCTTTACCGGTCATCGCCGCGTTTTTCCAAAACGAAATCGGCGCTTTGGGCGTCTGCGGCGCGGATAAGGTCTTTGGGAGAAAGCAATATTTGGGCGCCGCGCACACCTGCGGAAATGCAGATTTTTTCGCAGTCGAGGGCGCTTTTATCGATAAAGGTGCGGTATTTTTTGCGCATTCCCAGAGGACTGCAGCCGCCGCGTACGTAGCCGGTGAGCGAAAGCAGTTCTTCAGGCTTTACGGGCGCAATATCCGACGCGCCGCAAAGCGCCCGCGCCTTTTTTACGTTGATTTCATGCGCTGCGCTTTGGCAGAACACGCACACTTCCTTGGTTTCGGTGCGCATAACGATGGTTTTAAATACGCTTTTTGCCTCAAGTCCCAGTTCTTCCGCCAATTTTTCCGCCGCACCCCGTTCAAGATAATGCTCTCCGTCATCGTTGTACGAGCGCACCTCATAGGGAATTTGAGGCGTATCTAAAATCCGCATTACGTTTGTCTTTTTCATTCCGTCTCCTTGACTGGATAAAATGCGCGGCAGAAAGCAGCAAACGCTGCTTGAAAGATTGTACGCCATTCCCGTCCGCTCAAGAATTTCGTGGCCGTCGGAGAACGATGTTTAGAAAGCCGCAGATAGTGTTGCAGCCTGCTTAAACGCCTCGTTTTCGTCTCCCGTAAAATCTTTTTGTCGTGCAGCGTAAAATAACAAAAAACACGGAATCCAACAATTATTTTCAAAACGATAGCGCATGTCTTTCCGCCTGCAAAAAAACGCCGCCGGAAAATTGCAGCGTTCATGTCAGCGGCAATTATGCTCAATTTTTCAAACGTTGTTCTCGAAGGACTGTGGATATTCTCGGGCGGGCGGAAACTCCGTCGCGTCTTTCAAATGCCTTTTCTACCGTCCAATCGCTTCGTTTGAATAATCACTCCGAAATCTTTATACTGTCGGTATGACGACTCATAAGCAAATTGATGAAACGACGTTGAATAACCTTTTATATCTTTCACGGCTTTCGCCTGAAAGCACGGACATGAAAACCTTAAAAAAGCAGGTTGATGAAATCGTGTCGTACTTCGAAATTCTTTCAAAATATGACGACAGCGAAAATCCTTACGATGCCTATCCGTCCACCCAAGCGGAAAAACTGCGCGGCGATGAAGTTGTTGCAGGGCTTGCAATTCCCGATGTAAAAACCGTATCTGAAAACTTTATGGACGGTTATTTCCAAGTGCCGAAAGTTTTGGGCGAAGGCGCGTAATTTTATCCAAAAAGGACTTAAATCTTTATGAACTATACGATAAACGATGTGCGTGCGGCGCTGAAAGACGGAAGCGTTACGAGTGCCGCGCTGGTAAAAAAATCAATTGAAACATTTGAAGCCGATAAATCTTCCGAGCGTCCGCTGAACGCATTCCTTGAAATGTATGAAGATGCACTTTCCAAAGCGCAAGCGGCGGATGCGCTTATTACGGCGGCGCGGAGTGCGGGTGCGGCGGAACTGGATAAACTTTTTGCAGAAAAGCCGCTTTTGGGGCTGCCGTTTGCAAACAAAGACAATATTTCCGCAAAGGGTAAGCGTCTAACCTGCGGAAGTAAAATTTTGAGCGGCTATACGGCTCCTTACAACGCAACCGTTATTGAGCGGCTGGAGAATGCGGGAGCAATTCCGTTGGGGCGTTGCAATCAAGACGAATTTGCGATGGGTTCTTCTACGGAATATTCGACGTACGGAGCGACGCGGAACCCCATAAACCGCGATTATGTTTCAGGCGGTTCTTCCGGCGGTTCTGCGGCGGCGGTTGCGGCGAATCAAGCCTTGTTTTCAATCGGAACCGAAACCGGCGGCTCCGTGCGTCTTCCGGCAAGTTACTGCGGTATTTACGGCTTAAAGCCTACTTACGGCGTTTTGAGCCGCTGGGGCGTCGTCGCTTACGGTTCGTCTCTTGACCAAGTCGGCATTATGGGGCACACGCCGGACGATATTGCGCTGCCGCTCCGGGCTATGAGCGGCGTGGACATGTATGACGACACGAGCGCGGAACTTCCTGACCGCGATAAACTGCTTCACCTTGAGCCGTATGCGGATTTTAAGTCACTTAAAATCGCTATTCCGCGCCAATTTCTTGAAACGAAAGGACTTTCCGATGATGTACGCATCGTTTTTGAAGAAACCCGCGCATGGTTCGAACAAAAAGGCGCGAAAATCGACGTTGTGGACATTCCGGTGCTGGATGCGTCCATCGCAAGTTATTACGTGATTGCGCTTTCGGAAGCCGCGTCCAATTTGAGTCGTTTTGACGGAATCCGCTACGGCCGCCGCGTAGACGCAGGCGAAGGCTATGACGAATTGTACGTGAAAACCAGAAGCGAAGGTTTCGGGGCGGAAGTAAAACGGCGCATTATCATCGGAAATTATGTTTTGTCGGAGCAATTTTCCGGCGACACGTACAAAAAAGGTATGACTGTGCGCGCGCGCATTCAGCGGGAGATGGCGGAGTTGTTCAAATCCTACGATATTGTTTTATGCCCCACGTGCCCGACTTCTGCATTTAAGCTCGGTCAAAAAGTCGACAGTCCTCTTGAAATGTATTTAAGCGACTTATTTACGACGTTCGTAAACCTTGCGCGCATTCCGTCGATTTCCGTTCCTGCGGGGCATACGGCGGGAAGCGGCATTAAAGCGGGTATTACGCGCGGCGCGGACGGGGACTTTGCAAAAGCAGCCGCAACGGGAATGAGTGAAAGTATGCCGGTCGGCATTCAGTTTGCAGGTCCGATGTTCAGCGAAGTAAAGATTTTGCAGCTTGCCCGCGCATGGGAAGATGAGCATAAAGGATGCGG
>CAUTOZ010000029.1:0-23616 GCA_963539635.1 uncultured Treponema sp. | reverse complement strand
CAAACTTTTCCGCTTATTGGAAATTACGGTGTCATTCCAAAGGATTTTGAAAGTTCTAAAAGTCATGTGCGCGGCTATATCGTTCGTTCGTGCTGCAATATTCCGTCTAATTTCCGATGTGAAAAAACGCTCGACGCTTTTTTGAAAGAGCAAAATGTTGTAGGGTTGTATGGCGTCGATACGCGGGCGCTGACAAAAGTTCTTCGGGAAGCAGGCGTTATGAATGCAATGGTGATTTCCGGCGATTCTGCTGAAGCGAAGACAGCGTTCAGTGCGCTGACGGATAAAACCGAAAAGCAAAAACTCCTTGAAAAGATAAAAGCGTATACAATCAAAAATGCGGTAAAAAACGTCAGCGGCGATGCGGTAAAAATAGAAGAAACTGCGGAATCCGTGTTTAAAGAAGCCGCGCAATATGGATTTGTACCGATAAAGTCCGACGGGACAAAGGAAAACAACGCAAAAAATGCGATGCGCAGCGGCAGCGGTAAAAAAGTTGTGCTGTGGGACTTCGGCGCAAAGGCGAATATCAGGCGGGAACTTTTAAAGCGCGGCATTGAAGTCATAACGGTTTCTGCATATGCGCGCGCGGATGATATTCTTTCTAAAAATCCGAACGGTATTATGCTTTCTAACGGGCCGGGAGACCCGCAGGAAAACATTGAAATTATCGCGGAACTCAAAAAAATTATAAAATCGGGTGTGCCGATTTTTGGAATTTGCCTTGGCCATCAACTTCTTGCGCTTGCGATGGGCGCGGAAACGACAAAACTTAAATACGGACATCGCGGCGCTAATCAACCGGTAAAATATCTTGCAACGGGCAGAATTTATATATCTTCGCAAAATCACGGCTATGCGGTAAAAAATGAAACGCTGCCGGACGAAGCGGCTCTGAGTTTTATCAATACGAATGACGGCACCTGCGAGGGAATTACATATACGTCGATTCCTGCTTTCAGTGTTCAATTTCATCCGGAGGCGTGTTCTGGACCGTTGGACATGGATTTTTTATTCGACGATTTTATACGGCTCATGGACAACAAAAACTATTTTAAGAATTTTAAGACAGACTGCAGACATGTTGCAGCGGCAGCACAGCCATCTGATTGTAACTTACACGAAATTCGGAAGGCTCCGCTTTTTACATAAGGAAAATTACATGCGTAAATATTCTGTGCGGGGTTGAGATAGAAAAAATGCTGCTGCATGAGCGGCGCACTGCAGTATAATACGTCCTGTCGGCAGGAGGACAGTCAGCGTAATGCTGACTGCGGCGATTTCTAAAGGGTGCGTGCACGATATAAAGAAATTCACTCTTACCGTTTATCGAAAGCCGTGGACTGTAAAAAAATCTTCTGCATTCAGCAGGACGGCTATATCGGAGACGATTGAAAACGGAAAAAAGGCTTTTGTTACGGAAGTCCTGCACATGAAAGGAATGCCAAAATGGATTTTACGCACACATTTGTCGCATCGGTGTTCTATTTGATACGCTTTGAACTCAAATCCATATGCGGCAGCGGATACGGTTTTCCGCTCTACAATGAGATGGGCGCGCTCTATCTTGGGAAAGCGCCGCTGACACTTCCGACGGATTGGGAAGAGCGTCGTTTTATCGTTCATATTGACTCTCCGAATAACGCTGAGAAGCCGCTGTAACTGTAAAGGAGGGCGAATCTTCTGTCAGAAACATTAAATTTCTCAATACGTGGAAAGATTTTCAGGAATATGACAATGTTTTGAACAGCGGCGGCAAATGGGGTCTGCGGCAGGATAAAGGTTCATATTGGAAGGGTGTTTTCATTACCTTCTACAATATGAGTGTCCATTCTGTTCATGCAAAACGCTGAATAACGACGGAGCAACTGGTACAGGATTGGGAATGCAGTCTTTCTTATGCGGATGCGTTCGACGCAGGAAGTCAATATTTTCAATTTAAGAATACCGCTTTTACCGGAAAAATCCGCTTGTATAACATTGCTGCAAAGGAAGAAATGATTTTGTGTTCTGTTCCAGAAACTGCAAATGGAAAACACGTTGGTTCGGGTTTAGCATTTCTGATACGTACAAGAGAAAGAATGAATTTTAATTCTTACTGTCAAAAGTGCAGAGAAAACTTGAAGAATTGATAATCGTAAAAAACATAAAACGCTTTTCAACACAGTCGACGGAGGGTGAAAAACTCTCGCTCTAATCTGTGCAAACGTAATAACAGTGCCGCCGGAGGGATACCTTCCAGCGGCGTTTTATTTATGCAGAGGTTTTAATTCTCTGATACATTCCGTTGTAATGAGGTAAAATTGATTGAAGATACCTTATGAGAACAAACATTCCCCGATACTTTGTGTCAGAGTCTGTTAATTCATGCGAAACGTTCAAGTTCCTGAATGGTAAGAGTGTTGATTTTCCGCAGGTTTACCCGCATCCATAGAGGTGCAGATAAACCTGCGCGGGCGGCACTTCACTTCATCTTTCGCATTTCGTTCTTTTCCGTCCGCACGTTATCTTCCCAGCAGTGTCTCTAATTCACCGACCATACGCGCAAATTCATCAAGCGCCGCCTGTACGGGAGCGGGACTTTCCATATCGACGCCTGCCATGCGGAGCGATTCAATCGGATAACGCGAGCCGCCGGATTTAAGAAAGTTGAAATAATCTTCGCGTTCGGTTTTGCCGCCTTCGGTAACGCGGCGGGCAAGCGCAAGGGATGCGGAAATGCCGGTCGCATATTTATAGACGTAGAAGGCGCTGTAAAAATGCGGAATGCGAAGTCCTTCCATATCGCTATTGGATTCAAAGTGCATTTTTTCGCCGAAATACAAGACCAAAAGTTCGCGGTAGATTTTTCGCAGCAATTCTGCGGAAAGGGGCGTTCCGTTTTCAACAAGTTCATGCGCTTTCAATTCGAATTCCGCAAACATCGTCTGCCGGTGCAATGTCGCAAGAATATCGCCTGCTCTGGTTGCAAGCAGATACGCTTTTGCGTCATCATTCTGCGCATTCTTCAAAAGATGACGGAAGAGCAATTCCTCATTGAATGTAGATGCAACTTCCGCCTCGAAAATCGTGTAGTTGTACTGCATATACGGATTATTGTGCACGGAATACCAGCTGTGCATGGAATGCCCGCCTTCGTGCGCCATCGTAAACACGTCGCGGAGCACGTCTTCCTTGTAATTGAGGAGTATATACGGGTCGCCCTTGTAAACACCGCTTGAAAATGCGCCGCTCCGCTTGCCTTTGTTTTCGTAGCGGTCTGTCCAGCCGTGCAGAAGCCCGTTGCACAGTCTGTCCGTGTACTCGGTTCCCAGCGGCGCAAGGGCGGCGCGGCAGAGTTCCACCGCTTCTTCGTAGGGTGTGCGCATTTTTACGCTTTTTACGAGCGGAACGTATACGTCGTAGTGGCGCAATTCATCTACACCCAAAATGCGGCGGCGCAATTCGTAATATTTATGGAGCGTTCCAAGATTTGCATGAACGGTGTCGATTAAGTTTTTGTATACGCTGACCGGCACTTTGTCGCGAAACAAAGCCTTTTCAACGCAGGACGAATAGCCGCGCGCGCGCATTTCAAACACGTCGTCGTTCACTTGACCGGCGTAAAGGGACGCAAGCGTGTGCTGATGACTTTCAAATGCGGCGTAAAACTTTTTGTAGGCGTTTTCGCGGACGTGGCGGTCGGGATTGTCCAAAAACACGCTGAATGTCGACTGCGTAAGCTGCTGTTCCTCGCGGTTTACGTTCACGGTGCCGAAAACCATGTCGGTATTCGTGAGGGCGGAAAACGCTTTGTCCGCCGTTCCCGCGCTTTCGCTTTGCAGCGAGAGAATGCGCTCTTCTTTTTCGCTTAAAATATGCTCTTTGAGGCGCAGCAGTTTTTGGATAAATATGCGGTAATCATCGAATTCAGGTTTTTCTATCCACGCATGGATTGTTTCATCGGGAATCGCCTGCAATTCCGGCGAAAAAAAGCTGGTTTCCGCGCTGAACTTCGTGTACGCCATCTGTGCGCGTCCCACTTTGTCGAGTGAGGCGGCATTACTTTCGTCGGCGGAAAACTGCAAGCCTGCATAATTGTAAACTGCTTCAAGATTTTTATCCGCTTCTTCCAATGCTTTCAGTGCCGCAAGCAGTTTTTCAGGAGACTGCCCAAGCGTTCCCTTGCACGCCGCCGCTGTTTTGGTAAGCTCGTCTTGACTTTTTAGCGCAGCTTCCCACTCATCATCATGTGCGAACAGGGAAGATAAATCCCACCTGTCGTTTTTATCAATGTCTTTTCTTTCTGGAATAGTTTTTGTAGCCATGCCGCATTATAGTAAGAACGGAAAAAATTATTCAAGGCAGGCGGAATGGGGGGGGGGGGGGAGTTTTGCGGATTTAACGGAGTTACCGCCCTAGCAAGTTTATCGGTCGCAAAACTTGGGGAAAATTTATTTTGGGATGAAGAGGTATTGATGGGAGTCGTGTTTTTTAAGAGAGGCGGCATAAGTGAGAGGCGATGTGAGTAATGCTGCAGCGTTTGAATGAGGCAATGTATTATTGTATAGTCCGCGCATTATGACAGAACAGAGCGCCGGTTCCGGCAAAAAATCGATTGTAAAGGCAGGACTTATGCTTTCGGCAATGACGCTTGCGTCCCGCGTCATGGGGCTTTTACGCGAAATGACAAAAGCTGCGTTTTTGGGGACAAGCGGGTATGCAGACGCATTCGGCATTGCGTTTATGATTCCCAATCTTTTTCGTCGTTTGTTTGCGGAAAATGCGATTTCAGTCGCCTTTATTCCCACGTTTAAGGGCTATCTTGAAGACGACATAAATGCGGAAAAACACGCAGAAACTCAGATTTTTATTTCGTCGTCGCTGACGCTTGTGTCTTTTTTAACGGCGGCGATTACGGCTGTCGGTATTGCAATTACGCCGCTGATTGTCCCGTTTTTCTACAGCCGCGGAACGGAGGCGGCGATTATTGCAGAGACAGCGCTTTTGACGCGGATTATGTTTCCATATTTATTCGTTATTTCTGCAGCGGCGTTTTTGCAGGGAATCTTAAACGGTTCAAAGATTTTTGCGCCGTCAGGATTTACGCCTGTTCTTTTTAATGCGATTGTCATCGGCGTAACGTATTTTCTTGCGCCGCAGCTGCCGAATCCCCACAATCTGCCGCAGGAAGCGCAGGCGGCGCGTGCAATGGCGTTCGGCGTTTTGACCGGCGGCTGCTTTCAAGCCTTGTTTCAATGGCCGTTTGTCAAAGCGACCGGCTGGAAAACGACGCTTACGAGTCTTAAAAATGCGTTTACCAATCCCGGAACGCGCAAAGTCATCGCACTCATTGTACCGACGATAATCGGCATGGCGGCGTATCAAATCAACGATCTTGTGTCTTCCGCGCTTGCCGGAAAAATCGAAACGGGAACGGTGAGCAGTCTGCAATATTCGCTCCGACTACAGGAATTGATACTCGGCATATTTGCCGTCTCAATCGGAACAGTGATTTTACCCGACCTTTCAGGACTGGCAAAAAATCGCAAATGGGACGAATTTAACGCGATGTTGACGCAGGCAGTAAAAATCATTGCGCTCATCACGGTGCCCGTAACGTTTTATGCGCTGGTCTCCGGTAAAGAAATTATCGCGCTTTTATACAAGACGCGCCGTTTTACCGACGAATCGGTGCTGTTGACGCTTAAAGCGTTCCGTTTTCACATTGCAGGACTATTTTTTATTGCCGTAAATCGTGTTATCTCGCCCGCATTTTATGCGCAAAGCAACACAAAACTCCCGACACTTGCAGGAATTATTTCGTTCGGTGTCAATATCGTGCTCGCGCTTATCTTGTCGCTTCCAATGCGCGGCGGCGGCATAGCGCTTGCGCTCAGTGCAGCAAGTGCCGTGAACACGATATTTCTATTCGTCTTTATGAAAAAAATGCCCTCGATGAATGCAAAAAAACTTGCCGCGGACATGGGCGTCTACGTTCTGCGCATGATAAGTTTTTCGCTTATCGCCGCGTCCCCTGCATACGCCGTGCGTCCATATTTTCTTATGTTTTTTGCAGGCAAAGGGCGACTTTTATCGTACGGACTGCCGGTAATTTTGACTGCCGTCATTTTCGCTGTAGTCGGAGCGGGAACTCTTATTGTCTTTAAAGACGAAACCGCGCTTGCGCTTACAAAAAAATTACTGATGGGAAAAAAACGTATTTGACGGGCACAATGGTGAATGGAAAAAAGGTCTTTGATAGATACAGCGGCGTTTGCGTCCGCACGAGTTTTTTCAGACAACTAGTGAGAAAAAGTATTTGCGGCGGTGGGCAATGCGAATTTTCTGCAGTTCTGCGTTCAGTAAATTTCATGCAAGATAAGTTCCTTTCCTTGCCGTCTGCCGCGTCCTACTATGCGCTTTCTGCCGAAAATCTCAGAAATTCGATTGAACTTGACGAATTCTCATTTTTTTCCGTATATTTATGCTCATGGAACGCAGTGTTCCAAAAAATTTAGTGGATAATTTAGGAGCAAACTGAAATGAAATTAAAACCGTTGGCAGACAGAGTTCTTGTAAAAAATGACAAATCCGAAACAAAGACTGCGTCGGGGATTTTTATTCCTGAGGCGGCGCAGGAAAAAACTCAGACTGCATCCGTTGTTGCTGTGGGACCGGGAACGGAAGACGTGAAAATCACCGTAAAAGCGGGAGACCGCGTTATGTATGAAAAATACGGCGGAACGGAAGTAAAAATTGATGGAGAAGAATATCTTATCCTCAAAATGAGCGATATTATTGCGATTATCGAATAGTCATTTTGAACGGATGAAAAGCGGCTTTTTGTTGTGCGCGGCACGGACGAAAAGCCGCTTTTTTATTTAGAAAACTTTATTTTATTGAGCAAAAGACGCGCGGGAGCGTTCCGCGGATTAAGAGTAAGCGCGTATTCGGCAGAAAGGCGCGCATTTTTTACATCGTTTATGGAATTGTAGAGTTCCGCCATACGATACATGACAAATGATTTTGTCTTAAAGTCTCCGGCGCGCCCCGCGCATTTCGAATACAAGTCCAGCGCTTCCGTCCGCCGTCCGAGCGAATTATAGACAAGCGCCAGATTCATGCAGGAAGCGTCAGATACGAGCGGCGAGACAGTGCGGGTGTCCTTGTTCCCGCCGTTTCCAAAGACGCAATATTCGTACAAGGCAAGCGCATCGTCCGCACGGAAGTGGTTTGCCGCAAAGTAGGATAAGTATTCGGCTTCTTTCAGCGAAAGTTTTTTTACGTTCTCCACCGCATCTTCCCAAAAGGTTTCAGGACGAAAACCGTATTTTGCTGCCGCATATTTATAGAACATATCAAACGCAGCATCAAAATCCTTGTGCCGAAGTAAAAAACTTTCCGCAAAATCGAGCATCAATTCAGGATAAACTGCGGGCGAAAGAAGCGTTTTTTCAAGCGACTGCCACAAATCAGCGCGTTTTTCTTCTTCCGACAACCGCTTTTCGGTTTTGTACTTGAGATTTAAGCGTACAATAAAAAGCAACGGGTCGTTGGTGCGCTCAAGGCTTTTGTCAATGCGGTAAACGGCATCGCTTACGGGAATTTGAACGCGGTTGTCGTATTTTTCCATTTCGAGCGTTGCAAGCCCCTCGTCGCGGAGGCGGAGTTGTTCATAATCTTCCGTGCGCGGCGTACTGGTGCGCAGGGCAAAATCGGCGTAGGTAGCAAGGGCAGGCACGTAATCTTCCCACGTGTTGACTGCAAAGGACAGCAATTGGGCACATTTGGTATCGTCGCCTTTGTTCTCAGCCCAGCGCGCACTGTTAGTAAATGCCGCTTGCAAAAATTCAAATCCTTTTTGCTCGTCGGAAAGCGTCCATGTACCGGAAGAATTGGCAACGGACGCTAAAATCCGCTGTCGGAACGCTTCCGCTTCGTCAGCATTTTGCATAAGGGTGCAGGCATCGGAGGCAAGACTGTAGACTTCAGTCAACATTATATTCCGCTTGAACTTCGGCAGCGCTGAATCATAGAGATTTGCCGAAATGGAAGCGTAATAAGCGGCTTCCGTATAGCGTGCCGCATCGTACATCACTGCCGCCCAAAAATAAGCGTCGTCCGCCGCATACGATTCTCCGGGGTGAATATCCGCCGCTTCCGCATAAGCGCCGTTTATAAGGCGGAGCAAAGCGCCGTTCCTGAGCCATGCGGCATCTTTTGAGCCTGTCCATGCGTCATAAAAAATCGGAAAATACTCCTCTTGTAAAAAAGAAACATTATCTTCCGGCTTATCCGACAGTTTTTTATCCGCCGCAATCTTTAATACGGCTTCCGAATACACAGAACCATATTTTGTACCGCGTAAAATCTTCCCATATTTTAAAGCGTCTGCGGCGCGTCCCTTCCGCATTAAAAAGTTTGAGTAGACTGCCTGCAATTCCGCATTACCGGAGTTTTTTTTGACTGCGGCACGGAGCGTTTTTTCCGCACGAGAGTCTTCTCCTATCAAGCGATATCGTTTGTAAATTCCAAGTTTTGTCCATGCGTCAGCGGAGCGTTTTTCGATTTTTTCAAGCGCCTTTTTAGCGTCGGCAAATTGTTTTTGATGTATCAGAATGTCGATTTCGTCTAGAGCGGAATTCAAGGACTTGCGCTCGGCTTTTATATTCAGCGAACAGGAAAAAAAAAGCGCCGAAAGCAGCAAAACGGCGCATCCGCACACAAAATCCCTCAGCAACTTTTTCATCTCGTCTCCAATCTAATCAGTTATTTGCAATATCTTTACGAATAGCGTCCAAAATTGCATTCGTAAACTTGTATGAATCGTTTGTTCCGTAGTCTTTTATAATTTCCACTGCTTCATCAATGACGACTGTCGGCGCGGTTTCTTTTTGGTATAGCAGCGAATACACGCTCAACCGAATGACGGCAAGCGCGGCTTTGTTTATGCGCTCAATCCGCCACGTCTTCGATAAATGACTTTTTATAATTTCGTCGATTTCTTCGCGGTTTTCAAGCGTCCCGCTCACAAGATGACGGGCAAAATCGAATGTTTCCTGTTTTTTTTCGGGAGTAAATGTGTTGAAGCTCGACAGAAGTTCTTTAAAAATTGGAAGTTCGTCCTCCGGTTCTGGTGCGCCGTCCTCACCAATCGGTTCTATCCACGAAAAAGAAAGCGGTTCTTCTGTACGAAAATGCACCGCTTCCCATGAGTACAATGCCTGAAATGCTAGTATACGCCCTATTCGCCTCGACACCCTATTCCTACCAATTTAAAAGTTTATCGAGGTCGGAGCCTTTCTTTTTGCGGTCGACATTTTCGTTCGTATCAAGTTTATCGACAATTTCCTGCGCGGCGGCGGCAAGATATTCAAGTTGTTTGCGCTGGGCAAGCGACTGTTTGATGTAGTCATACACGACGATTGTCGATTCCGGCTGAACGATGTCGCTCAAACCGAGCATTTTTGCATCGTATTTTTTTACTACGGAGCAAAATACAAATGCACTGTCGCGCTCAAGCAAGTCTGTTGTGTAGCCTGCGGATTTTGAAAAAAGGTCAAGCAATTCCTGATAGGTAAACTGAAGTTGCTCTGCGCTCGCTTGGTTTTTGTTAACGAGAATTTCTCCCGACTGAAAACCGGATTTTTCTTTTTTTGAATCGACGATGAGCTGATTGACCGTCGTTTTTTTCTCTTTAAAGCGTTTGTAAATATCGTTTGCTTTAATTCGGGCGCCTTCTCCGTCAGTCCCTTTGGGAATAAGAACGACAAACAATTTTGCCATATCCGTCCACACAAACGACGCTTTATTCAATTCGTAGAATGCGCGGATTTCTTCATCGGAAGGAGCGACGTTCTGCAATTCGTTTTTCCGCTGGGAAATGATGTACTGCTGCGCGATAAGTTGATTTTTGAGATAAGCCTTGTATTCAGCAACCGACATACCGGATTGCTGCTTCATAAATTCTTCAAGCGAAATATTCATTGCCGACTGGATTTCGCGCTCCAAGTCCTGCTGAGTCAGTCCCGGATTATAGTGCTGCTGCGCAATTTGCTGCAAAAAGTTTTGGTCAACAGCACTGTCAGGAATTGTGATGCCAGCCTTTTGCGCAGCCTGCGCGACGAGCCGCTCCTGTATCATAGAGTCAAGGACTTTTTTACGGTCGTCGAGCGATAGAGAAATATGCCGCTGTATTTGATACGCTTCAACTCTGGTTTTGAGTTGTTTGACGGTAATGCTTTCGCTTTTGTTGAGCTTAACGACGGCAAGAACTTGTAAATCTGACTGGGCAAAAACAACTGCGGCGCAAAATACGGCGTACAGTACAAGTAGTAAACGTTTCATATAAATTCCTTACTTCCTTATCGGACATTATTGTGCTATAGAAAAATAAAACGTCCAAAGCATAAAAAGTTACAGGCAAGTGTAAAAACTTTGGTTTTTACATTCAAACATCGAAGAGTAAATTCAACGAAAACTTCTCAAAATTCTGGTTGAATTTTAGGAGTTTTCTAATTCTATTCGCCTGCAGAATGCTCTAGCGGAAGTCCGCCGGAAATAACCGCGCGGATTCTGCGTACGCCCGCGGACGATGACTGCTCTTTTGTAATACGGAATTGCCCGATTTGCGCAGTATGCTGCACGTGCGGCCCGCCGCATACTTCCTTTGAAAAATCCCCAATGGAATATACTTTGACTTTTTCTCCGTACTTGCTCGTAAACAAGGCTCGTGCGCCGCATGCCTTCGCTTCGTCAAGCGTCATCACCGTCATTGTTACGGGAAGGTCGTTTTTAATCTGCTCGTTTACAATGTCTTCCACGCGCTTAATCTGTTCCGGCGTCATCGGGTCAGGATGAGAAAAATCGAACCGCAGACGCTCGTCGTTGATGTTTGAGCCTTTTTGCGCGATATGCTCGCCGAGTACAAGGGCAAGCGCTTGATGCAGCAAATGGGTTGCCGTGTGATACTTTGTCGCCGTGTCGGAGTGCTCGGCAAGTCCGCCTTTCGCCGCTCCCGCTTCAAGCGTTTTCGACGCTTCTTGGTGCTTTTTTTCCGCTTCTTTAAAGCCTGCCGTATCGACGGTAAAACCATTTTCAGCGGCAAGTTCCTGCGTCAATTCAATTGGAAAGCCGAACGTATCGTACAAGCGGAATGCAACGCGTCCCGGAATTTCCTTTTTGGGATTCTTCATAAGATTGGGGAGGAGTTTTTGGAATTCCGCCTCGCCTTTCCGCAGCGTTTCGCGGAATTTATTTTCTTCCGCCGTCAACTCCGCGCAAATTTTATCGCGGTTTTGCGAAAGTTCGGGATAGGCAATCATAAAGTTTGCGATAACGGCTTCGGCAACACGCGTAAGAAAGGTGTTTTCAATGCCAAGTTTCCGTCCGTGGCGTACTGCGCGTCGTATCAAGCGGCGGAGTACGTAACCTGCTCCTACATTGGACGGCGTTACTCCCCGCTGGTCGCCGAGAATGAAAACCGCCGCGCGCGCATGGTCGGCAATAATCCGAATGCTTTTATCTTTTTCATCATCACTGCCGTACGTGCAGTGCGCAAGTTCTTCTATAGAATGGATAATTGGTTGGAAGACTTCGGTGAGATAGACGCTCGTCTTTCCTTGTAGAATGCAGTTTGTACGTTCAAGTCCCATGCCGGTATCGACATTGCGCTTGGGCAACGGCTGGAGCGTTTTTTCGTCGATACGGTTGTACTGCATAAAAACATTGTTCCAGATTTCCATCCAATGTTCGCTGTCAGTGCTTTTGTTCGAGTTTTCAGGCGGAACGCCCTCTCCTACCCAATAAAAGATTTCTGTGTCAGGGCCGCACGGTCCCGTCGGGCCTGCCGCCCACCAGTTATCGCTTGCCGGCAGATAGGCAATTCTGCCCTCCGGCATTCCGTTTTCTTTCCAATACGACGCGGCATCCTCGTCGCGCGGTGCATTAGCGTCGCCTGCAAAGACCGTAACCGAAAGCATACGCGGGTCAAGTCCGAGCCATTCGGGAGCCGTCAAAAATTCGTAACTAAATGCAATCGCTTCCTTTTTAAAATAATCGCCGAGCGACCAGTTGCCGAGCATTTCAAAACAGGTCAAATGACTTGCGTCTCCTACTTCGTCAATATCGCCGGTGCGGATACATTTTTGATAGTCAGTAAGGCGCGTTCCCGCCGGATGCGGTTCGCCGAGCAGGTACGGTACCAGCGGATGCATTCCCGCCGTCGTAAAAAGGACTGAAGGGTCATTTTCGGGGATTAAAGACTGTCCTGAAATCTCAGTATGGTTTTTACTTTTAAAAAAATCGACGTATTTTTTCCGGAGTTCGTTTGCTGTCATGGCGCGTATCCTATTGCGGGGGCGGTTTTATGTCAAGCAAACGCATTTGACACAGCAGGACTGCACACGTTGACTGGATAAGCGGAGCGCAGGCGGCAGGCGGGTTTAATGGAATGTGCAAGATACAGCGGTGTGCCGCCTGCGACGATTTTTTGACGAGCGGCAAAAGTCGCGTAAAACGGTACTCGGGAGTTCTTTTTGCAGGGAAAGAGCGGCGATATTTGCTGCGTTCGTTACCGCCTGAGAAACTACGGTGGGGTATAAAAAGCCTTCTTCCAAGCAAGGGAAGAAGGCTTTGTGTTGTATTATTTTGCGGCGTTTTGCTTGTTTGTTTTACACAGGACCGATACAAGAAAGAAATAGGACTCAAACTTTTCTGTGATTTCCCGGGTAACATAAAATTCTAGTCTTGTCTTTTTTCTTTGCCACTTTAAAATCTTATGCATGAGGTCAGTCGTCATCCCATTATATTTGCATCCTGCTAGTGCAGTGTCATCAGAAAATGATATAGTGCGATTTGCAGCGTCAATGCCTACTATATAACCTTCAAATAATATTCGGTACGGAAGCCTAGAACGATACTTAGCGTTATAGTACTCCATCAAAGTCATTTTTTCGTATTGATCGTATTGATTCGAGTAGTCTTGCTGGTGGTCGCGTGCTGCCGCCGCCATAACAACCGAAAATAGCAAACAGATTGAGAGAAATATTTTTTTCATGTTAGTTTTTCCTCCACATATTTTCAGTATGCAAAACCTGCATACTGTTGCATGCCAAACAAGCAACAAATTTGTTATCCGCACAAGCAGTAGATACGTGCGTATATTTCATTGTAGTTAATTTCACCGCGTTCTCCTGTAATTAAAGAAATAAGAAAAACTGTCTTAAAAATCTATTGTTATACATACGGATTTTTTTCTCTACGTAATCCTTTACCCAGCTTTTCAAGTGAGCACCGCCATTCTCGTATTTTGTTGTGCCGCTCAAAACAAAATTTACCGCTTTTAAGACTTTATTCGTAAGCGCATCTTTGTCATCCATGACGCTCGGATCGTATCCGACCGCAGCATCAACTAAGGCTTCTGCAGCCCGCAATCCCAAACTCATACGCACTCCTTGAAAATAAAATATTTTGTCCGAAGCCGAGCAGCGCAAGGCTTCGGACAAAGAACCTCGTCAAGGTTCTTTGTTGAGTGTACACTCAACAAATTTTTTTTGAGAAATACGACGGAAAATTTTTTATTACTGTACGCTGCTGGATAACATTCACGAAAAATTTTTACCACAAGTTTTGCCAATGCAAAACTTGCAGCAGGCGGAAACACTGCGGAGTCTGTCAAACACATTTCTCCTCCGCCTGCGCATAGAATCCGCATCCAAATCGCGGTATGATAAGCGCATGAACAACAAAAAGACTTCGGACATCATCGCTTATATCGACTGGCGCGGAGACCTTTCGTTTGAGCAGTCGGCGTTTAATGCTGTGGATGCGGCAATCTTTTGTCAAATTCTCTATTTGAATTTTGACGGACTGTTTCCTGACACGGGTTTTAAACGTTTTCTGACGCTCGCAGAACTTTCTGAGCGCTTTTTCAGCGCCGATGATTTTCCTGTGCGGCGCGAAACCGGCGTTTTAATCAACAAGCGCACGACAGATTTGCTGTTTGCTGCAGGAAAAAGCCGGCGGTTTGCAGATGTAAAACTGTGCGGCTGCGTTTCCGTGCTCGACTTGAACCGCGAAGAGCAATTTTCCGCCGTAACCTGCATTCTTAAAAAAGACGCAGCCTTTATCGCCTACCGCGGCACGGACGACACCATCGTCGGTTGGAAGGAAGACTTTAACCTTGCGGTACAGGACGTTGTTCCTGCGCAGGAAGACGCAAGAGCTTATCTTGCCGAAGCCGCAGCCCATCTGCATGGTGCGCTTTTTGTCGGAGGACACTCCAAAGGCGGGAATCTTGCCGTCTTTGCTGCCGCCAATGCCGTCCGCCGAGTGCAGGAGCGGATTGCAGTCATCTACAATTTTGACGGGCCGGGCTTTCTGGAAGAAAAAATTGGGTCAAGCGGTTTTCAAGCAGTCATTTCCAAAGTTTTGACTTTCCAGCCGCAGCTTTCGGTTGTCGGAATGCTTTTTGAGCGGGCGGGAGAATGCCGAATCGTTGAAAGCAAAGAAACAGGACTCTTTCAGCACGACATATTTTCGTGGAATGTTTTGGGCGTAGACTTTGTTTTGCGCCAGACGTTTGAAAAAGCAAGTGAGTTTTTCCATGACACTGTAAATTCATGGATAAAAACGCTGGATATTGAAAAACGAAAAATCTTTATCGGTACAATTTTCGATATTCTTGCTGCCTCGGACGCCAAAACAAATACCGACCTCGAAAAAAATATTCCTGAAACATCAATAAAAATTATTTCCGCAATCAGAAAACTCGACCCCGATGTACGCGCCGCCGTCCGCGAGACGCTTTTTGAGTTGTTTACCGTCATTCATAATAAACTTCCCGACTTTGTATCGACGCTTTTGACGGGAAACGCCGTAAAAAATCGACAAAAACATCTGTCCAGTCACTGCGGTAAACTGGAAAACAAAGGTTGAACGCCGCTTTTAGAAAATGCTCGCAGGGATAAGTCTTAAGTCCCCGCCGGAAAATCCGCCCCCACTGGAAATAAAGCGTTTTTTATATATAATAGCGGCAGAAATGACGGGCTGCGAAGCCCGTTATTTTATAATAACAAAAGACTTGCTACAATCAATATGTAAGTCAATTTTATTGTTTGCCTTGCACTTACGTTCTGCAATGCAAATGTATTCAAAAAGGAGCTGAGAATGGCTGATTTTATTGCATGGGATACCAAGTATGACGTTGGGGTCGAATACGTCGACAAGCAGCACAAACATTTAATCGACTTAATGAATCAACTCTATGACGCGTGTCTCGGAGAAAAAGGCGCGCTTGACCAGAAATTTAAAGAGGTGATGAAAGAGTTGGTTGAGTATGTGATGACGCATTTCAAAGACGAAGAAAAAATTATGGAATCAATCAATTATCCCAAACTCAAAGAACACCGGCAAAAACATGAAACCTTTGTAAAAGAAGTGTTGGACACGGTCAATGCCTACACGAACGGTAAGCAGCTCGTCCCGAACACTTTTGTACGCTTTTTACGGGACTGGTTGTTCAACCACATTTTAATAGAAGATAAAGAGTGGGCATTGTACTATTTTTCAGTAAAAAAATAATTCTGCGGCAGGTGCGGCTTTGTCCCGCGCGTGTTGACTGGAAAGGCGGTTCCTCTGAGCAGGGCCGCCTTTTTTTATGCGTAAAAACTTGGAATTGGAAAATGCTGTTAATGCTTCTTAAACTCAGTTTTTATGAAATACCGCCGTGTTCGGTCAACCATTGTTTCTTTTTGAGTTTGCAGTGTGGCCGCCTCATCGATAATCCTTCCCCGTATCACGCCCTTTTGCCTCTTTGGGCATCGCTGTAAATTTGAGATGCTGCTTTTAAACCCGCCGCTCTCCCGTCAATCGTCTATACATATTTTTCCGAGAGGGCATCAACGATTTTTGTTATGGCTTCGATATCTTTACCGCTGAGTTGTTCCATTTTGCAAAGGAGTTGTTCCGGTAGGGCGGCGTGTCTTTTTTCGTAGTTTGTTTTGCCGGTTACGAGGTATTCTGCGGACACTCCAAGAAATTGCGCTATTTTTATGACGTTTTCCGCGTTCGGCAGGGATTTTTGCCCTGAAAGATAGTTGTCTACAGTGTTTTTGCTGATACCGGTGCCTGAAGCAAGTTCCTTTACCTGTATGTCCTTTTCATCAAGCAATTTTTTTAGATTCGCAGAAAAATCCATGCGATGATTATACTTTTTTAAGTGATTAAACTTGACAAAATGACTTTTATAAGTCAATAATAACTGTATAATGACTTAATTAAGCGTCTTTTTAAGGCGTCTAATTTTTCAAATTCCTCCGTATGGAAGAAAATCCTTCTCCGCAATGAGATAAAACTATCCGGAGTTTTTTATGAAAAAGACATTCATTTTGTCGTCTTTCATTTTGGTTTTGGCGCTCGGAATTTTTTCCGCGTGTTCGTCTGTGATGCCGCTTACAAGCGACGTTAGTTTCCCCGCCGACAGCAGCAAGTACGCTATTTTAGGGCGCGTTACGCTTGAAGCGAACGTCGGTAAAAACAGTTACACAAAACTTATTGAGAAAGCGAAGCAGATGTACCCCGGCGCAGATGACGTCGTAAATATCGTCGTCGATGCAAAGGAATCAAGTTTTTTCGGCATGAAGTCGTATAAATACATTCTTTCCGGTATTGCAATCGACTACAAGGAAGTAGAGTAGCAGACAAATTCGATAACTTTGTTGTCGAATCTGTCCAAGAGTTCTAAATCGTACAACCTGTATGATTTAGAACATCGCATTTCAATGTAACTTGTTATGACCGGCGCTTCCTGCAAGTTTTGCTGTTGCAAAATCCCGCTTTGTGTCTGCACTAGGCGGGATTTTTTGTTGGTGCGCAAATTGCAGCCGCGTAAAACGCCGCAGAATGCGGAGATTGCCGCAGAAAAAATAAGTTGACGGCCGGTAAACAATGTTTTCGCGGAGTGACTGGAGATACGGCAGTCTCTCTCGTGCGTTTGCGGCATAGTTTTGTAACTGAATTAAAAACTCCTAAGAATCTTCATGTGCAGTCATTATGGATGATAAATATCCATCGTCCGATAAAAATAAATTTTTTTTTTAAACCGATAAAACTACGAACGGAATTTTGAATTTTTCACTGAAATTTTGTATTATGAGCCGTCGGAAAACAAGAAACGCTTCATACGCAGCAAAAAATCGCCTGTCATAAATGGGCTGCCAGCCGAATGTGCGGGTTTGCCGCTGCGCTTGTGCCGCGTATTGTATGATACTTCAATTTTAGCCGCTAAACCGCTGCGCAATACTTCGGTGAAGATGTGTTTTGGCTTCCGCCTAGAGAGCAGACCTGTTTGATACTTCGTTATCGACTTTAAATCTGCGGGTCAAGCAAGCCCGCTTTGGAACGAAAGTTTCCGAACAGGTTTTATATTTTTGGAGTGATGATGAAAAAATTGTTCTTGCCGGCGCTTTTGCTGGTTTGCGCTTTCGGGACTGCGGAGTTGCCCAGACGCGGCAAAGGGACTGGAGCGCCCGCTGCGGAACAGGATTTTGCGGTAAAGCCGAAAGACGGCGTTATCGACATTGTTCTTAACGATAAGTTTTATGAAATTGTTACGGATTTTGTTTTTTACAATCCCGGACAAAGTGCAGAAGCGGCAATGCGCTGGCCTTTTCTGGAACCGGCAGGATATCGACTTGATAACATTTATAATGTTCAATGCTGGGCAAACGGCAGAAAAATCGAGTACGAAGAAACGCTGAAGGACTTGTATTTGTCCGCTCCTGCCGAGCCGAAAAACGCTTTTACCGCTCATATTCTCTTTGACAGCAAAGCATATACGCACACAAAAGTTTCCTACAAAGCGGATTACGGATACGATTCCGTCGGTTATGTTGTTACGTGCTTTTATGGAACAAGTATTGCGGCAGATTATCCTATAGAGAAGTTGACG
Source organism: uncultured Treponema sp. (assembly GCA_963539635.1). Classification (GTDB taxonomy): domain Bacteria; phylum Spirochaetota; class Spirochaetia; order Treponematales; family Treponemataceae; genus Treponema_D. The sequence goes on along the minus strand of CAUTOZ010000029.1, from coordinate 5,684 downwards.
CTCAGAATTCGAAACAACATGAAGTATGACCGCGTTTATGCCGTCAAAATGGGCAATACCGATATCGAAAAAGCTTTTGTCCGCTCGCACGATAATACTTTTGCGACCGTTTTTACCTATCTCAAACAGGAAAAGGACACGGCGTTTCAGATTTTTATCAAGGATATTGCCGATGATACGGGACCGCAAAGTTTTCCTGCATATTTTAGATTCATTAAGTACAAGACGAATGCAGACGATTTGTTCTGGTATAGAAAAGACCAACTGCGCGTGATTCGCAAAACGATTTACGCCCTGCACGGAGATGAATTTAAGTCACAGGATTTAATTGACCTCTTTGCTGAGTGGGGAAAGTACTGGAGCCGTCCCTACAAGGTAAATCCGAATTTTTCCGAAGAAGATTTTTCTGATATTGAAAAAGAGAATATAAAAATTCTTTTAGCGGAAGAAAAAGCGCGCAAATAAACTCCGTATTAATCTCTACCTTTGTATAGAAGAACTTTATACGACGCTTGTTTTGCTTTGTGCAGTGAGCGCCGTACCTCATCCTTGTGCAGATTTACAGCGGCACCAGAGGGCAGCGGGGTACGGCATATAAGGCGGCTACAGGCGAGCGCTCTCTGTGCGGCATTCTTCAAGAGCGCGCTGAAAAATATATCTTTTTGACGGCCTTTGTGCACAAATCGCGGGTGGACGGCAGCTTCGTTAGATTTTTTAAATGTCTTTCCTTGCCGTCTGCTCCGCTTTTGCCGTCAGGTAAAACCTGCGGGGTAATCAACAATTTTATTGCAGAGCGTCGATGGTATGTCATTCTCGCGGGGGCGAGTTGCGGGAGGAATACCTCGATGTTTCTTGCGTCGAAATAAAGGGTAGTGTCCCTTCCGCACGAATAAAACGCAGAAATGCTCTTGCACTTTATTCCTAAAAAGTGTATAAACATACCACTTGCAATTTTATGATTGGGTTGCAAGGATTTAAGGGTTCTTTGAAATCGGCGGAATGTATATACATATCCGGTGCAGCCGTAAAGTCTATCCAATAAAAAGGATATTCAGGTATGCACAGCCCTAAAACCGGTTTTATGCCGTCGGTATAAAACGCGACAACTGTTTTATGGGTTTCGATTCGTCTGGATACAGACAAGGCTCTGGAATACCAAACCAGTTGTCAAATTGCAGATGTTTGATGATGATCGGTGGTTACCGGCCGGGATATTTCGAAAATTATGGAATATCATAATAAAAGAAAAAGATTCTAGTCCGTTTAATCACGTCATTTTCATTCTCTATGCAAATCAAAGTGTGTATGCGAATGAGGTTTGCCTCTGTGGATGCAGGTCTTATTCTGGCTTAAAGTGCAGCACATTAAAATAAAAATGCCGGTACATATTAAGGAAGTAACCGGTAAGGAGAAGCACATGGCAAAGGAGAAGTTCGTTAGAACTAAACCTCACATGAACGTAGGTACCATCGGGCACGTCGACCATGGTAAGACCACTCTTTCTGCGGCCATCACATCTTACTGCGCTAATAAGTATGGTGACAAGGCCCTCAAGTATGACGAAATCGACAACGCTCCGGAAGAAAAGGAGCGCGGTATTACAATCAATACCCGTCACCTTGAGTATCAGTCCGAAAAGCGTCACTACGCGCACATTGACTGCCCGGGACACGCGGACTACGTTAAAAACATGATTACCGGGGCCGCTCAGATGGACGGCGCTGTTCTTGTTGTTTCTGCGCCTGACTCTGTTATGCCCCAGACAAAAGAACATCTTCTTCTTGCCCGTCAGGTTGGCGTTCCGAAGATTATCGTATTTCTTAATAAAGTTGACCAGGTTGACGACCCCGACCTTCTTGAACTTGTTGTTGAAGAAGTAAAAGACACGGTGCAGAGTTACGGCTTTTCCGCCGACACACCGATTATCAAAGGTTCTGCGTTCAAGGCATTGAATGAAATGTCTGACCCTGCAAATACGGCTCCGATTGAAGAGTTGCTTGTTGCTATGGATACGTGGTTCGATGACCCTGTTCGTGACGAAGATAAGCCCTTCCTTATGCCGGTTGAAGATATTTTTACAATTTCTGGACGCGGTACCGTTGTTACGGGGCGTATTGAGCGCGGCGTAGTCAACATGAACGATGAAATTGAAATCGTCGGTATCCGCCCGACGGCAAAGTCTACGGTAACCGGAATCGAAATGTTTCAGAAGACTCTTGATCAGGGTATGGCAGGCGATAACGTCGGTATCCTTCTTCGCGGCGTTGAAAAGAAAGATGTTGAGCGCGGTCAAGTTCTTGCAAAACCGGGTTCAATCAAACCGCATACCAAATTTGAAGCGCAGCTTTATGTTCTTTCCAAAGAGGAAGGCGGACGTCATTCATCCTTCCGCACCGGCTACCGCCCGCAGTTCTACTTCAGAACGACGGACATCACTGGTACAATCGAACTTGAGCCGGGAACGGAAATGGTTATGCCGGGCGATAACGTAAAAGTTATCGGCGAACTTATTCACCCGATTGCTATGGACGAAGGTCTTAAACTTGCTATCCGCGAGGGCGGCCGCACAATCGCTTCCGGACAGGTAACAAAGATTATCGAGTAGTTTCGGATTTGACCGGCTTGATTTTTTTTGAGCCGGTCGTCCTTTGGAGGAATAAGTTATGGCTAATGGAAAGATTCGTGTCAGACTTCGCGCATTCGACGTTGAACTGATCGATCAAAGTGCAAAAGCCATTGTACAGGCTGTACAGAAGGCAGGCGCAAAGGTTTCGGGGCCTATCCCGCTTCCGACAAGAATTAATAAGGTAACGGTACTGCGCTCTCCGCACGTCAATAAAAAATCACGCGAGCAGTTTGAAATGCGTACCCATAAACGCCTTATCGACATATTGAATCCGACGTCTGATGTCATGGATTCTCTTATGAAACTTGAATTGCCTGCCGGCGTCGCTGTAGAAATTAAACAGTAGTTTTACTGTAAAAGGTACGGTTCCTGCGGATCTGGAACGACGGCCTTATAAAAGAAACATATGTTTCTTACGATAGGAGTTTTCAGATGAAAGGTCTGATTGCAAAAAAAGTAGGAATGACACAGGTCTTTGACGAAAGCGGAAACCTTACGCCGGTTACCGTGATCCGCGTCGAGCCGAACACTGTAGTTGCTGCAAAAACAAGAGAAACTTGCGGATATGATGCCGTTGTTCTCGGTGTAGACGACATGAAAGAGGGCAAGGCGAATAAAGCGTATTCAGGAATTTTTCCTGAAAACGTTTTGCCGAAACGTCATTTAAAAGAATTCCGCGACTTTGAAAAAGAAGTAAAAGTCGGCGATGTAGTTGGTCTGGAATTGTTCGATACGACGCGCTTTTTGGATGTTACCGCCACTTCCAAAGGCAAAGGGTTTCAAGGCGTTATGAAACGATGGGGATTCCACGGCGGACGCGCGTCTCACGGCTCTAAGTTTCATCGTGAAGCGGGCGGCACCGGACAGTCAACAACGCCGGGACATTGCTTTAAGAATGTAAAAATGCCGGGACATATGGGTTTTAGACGAGTTACCGTACAGAATCTCAAGATTGTGAAAATCGATCCTGAATTGAACGTAATTCTTGTTCGCGGGGCTGTTCCCGGGAATAAAGACTGCACGCTGATTGTTAAGTCCGCGGTAAAAAAATAGGCGGAGGATGACAGATTATGGAAAAGAAAGTCTATTCAATCGACGGTAAAGAACTGCGTACAATCAATCTTGACGACAAGGTGTTCGGTCTGCCGGTAAATGACGATGTTATTTACTATGCCATTACCAACGAACTTGCGAATATGCGTATCGGGACAGCGTGCACAAAGACACGCGCCGAAGTTCATGGCAGCAATGCAAAGCCGTATAAACAAAAGGGGACTGGAAATGCGCGCCGCGGTGATAAGAAATCGCCGATTATGGTCGGCGGCGGTACGATATTCGGTCCGAAGCCGCGGGATTACAGTTATGCAATTCCGAAAAAGGCAAAGCGCCTTGCAATGAAGTCCATTTTGAGTATGCAGGCCCAGAGCGACCGCTTTACAGTCATCGAAGATTTTACGATTGAGTCCGGCAAAACAAAAGATTTGGTAAAGATACTCAGTAATTTTGCGGACGGAGAGCGGACAGTCATCATTCTGAAAGATGACGATGCGAATATCAAGCGGGCGGGACGGAATATTCCGTTTTTGTCTTTCCTTTCGTATAACCGCTTACGGGCGCATGACTTGTTTTACGGACGGAAGATTATTGCGCTTGAAGGCGCCGTAAAAAATCTTTCGGATTTTTATGCCGAATCAAAGGAGGCTAAATAATGGATTATACGGATATTCTTATTGAGCCGGTTATTTCGGAAAAAGCAAACGCCCTGCGCGAGCAGGATAAATACGTGTTTTTGGTGCAACCTTCTGCGACAAAAACGCAAATTAAAGAAGCGGTCAAGAAACTCTTCAATGTAAAGGTTTTGGACTGCACGACTATCAATACAATGGGAAAGATGAAGCGGCTCCGCGGCAAGCCCGGCCGCACATCTTCCTATAAGAAAGCAATCGTACGCTTGGCTGCCGGTGAAACAATTCAGGCATTTGAGGGCGTATAAGATTGCTGGGATTAAGGGGAAGTAAAAATGGCTCTTAAGTTTTTTAAGCCAATGACTGCGGGTACGCGCGGACGCGTTGACTTGCGCAGGGACGAACTGACAACCGATACACCCGAAAAAAAGTTGGTGTCAGGCAAAAAGTCTACCGGCGGACGCGGCGCAGGAGGACGCATTTCGGTGCGTCATCACGGCGGCGGCCACAAGAGACTGTATCGCGTAATCGACTTTAAGCGCGACAAGCACGGCATTCCGGGTACGGTCAAAACGATTGAATATGACCCGAACCGCAGCGCTAATATCGCATTGATTTTCTATGCGGACGGCGACAAGCGTTATATTATTGCGCCGAAAGGTTTGCAGGTCGGACAAAAAATTGAAGCTGGCGAAAATGCCGCTCCGACGGTTGGCAATGCGCTTCCGCTCGGTAAAATTCCGGTCGGTTTTACAGTGCACAATATTGAATTGCAGCTCGGCTGCGGCGGTCAACTTGTCCGCTCAGCAGGTGCAAGCGCGCAGATTTCTGGAAACGAAGGCGATTACGTTATCGTTCGTCTACCGTCAAGTGAAATTCGCAGAATCAACGCCAAATGCTATGCGACAATCGGCGTTGTCGGAAATGAAGAGCACATGAATGTTCAGCTGGGTAAAGCGGGACACAAGCGCTGGCTCGGTATTCGTCCGACGGTGCGTGGTATGGCAATGAACCCTGTTGATCACCCGCTCGGCGGCGGTGAAGGCGCAGGTAAAGGACGCAATCCTGTTACTCCGTGGGGACAGCCTTGCAAAGGTTATAAAACCCGCAACAAGAGAAAGCCGTCCAGTAAATTCATTATTTCACGGCGTAAGAAGTAGTTGCAGAGGAGATAACTGTGTCAAGGTCTGTTAAAAAAGGTCCTTTTGTAGAGAATAGTCTCTATAAAAAGGTAATTGCAATGAATAAAGAGTCGGACAGGAAGATGATAAAGACATATTCCCGCTGCTCTACAATTATACCGGAAATGGTCGGTAATACCATTTCCGTTTACAATGGCAAATCATGGATCCCGGTTTACGTTACGGAAAACC
>CAUTOZ010000028.1:0-24633 GCA_963539635.1 uncultured Treponema sp. | reverse complement strand
TTTTATCAAATGATAGGTTTCCATAAAGCAAATATTCCAAATCTTCTTGTCGGCGATAATTTCTTCGTATATATTCTCCAACGTATGCGCATGGTGCCTGTGAAAAAAACAACATAACGATTAAGAGAGTCATTATACCGATCGGCACATAGAGTCTGAACGTAATATAGTTATCTGTCATATATGAAACCGCCATCTGTTAAGCACTGTTTACCTTACTTTTATTCGTGCGGAGGGTTTAATACCCCGACGCTCGCGTCGGGGTTGTTGATTATTTTATCTGGCATTTCTCCAAACTGATGATAAAACTGCTTGCCTTTTTCAATATTTGTAAAATCGATTCTGTTCTCAAAAAGAAAATAGTTTAGCTTTAAAAGCTGTTCACGAATTTCATTACTAATCCAAATGTTGCATTTAGTTAATTCTGTCATTAGTGCAATGTACTCATCTTGAAACGGATTTTGTTCCGCAGAAAAAATAAAGTGATAAGGTCTACCATCTGAACCTTGTACAGCAGAAGAAAAGAAATATGCAATGCGTCCTATTTTTTCATGTGCTGAAATTCTTTTATTAAGCAGTTTCTTGTGATATTCCAATTCCTACTCAATTTTTCTTTGTTTTTTTAAAACGAGAGTGGGCAAAAGCCAAGAAATAAAAGTTGCCAGAATACCACTACTTAAAACTGTAATAATAAGTTCTTTCATTGTCTATTCGCCTTTGTTTATACGCCGGATTACGATTCTTCGATAAAGTGTTTTACTATTTAAAATATTTATATCATCAGAGAAATCTTGCCCATCATGATAACGGCTGTCTCCTAAAATTTCAAACTGTTCTGGATTGTATTTATCCATAAAAGTTATAGGCACCCCCATAATCCCAAAATAATCACATGGAATATCAACAGTTTTACTTACTTCTATAGCATCGTAATTATCATATTTGGGATATGCTTCGGGCGTATAATTGCGGAATAAAACCATATCCTCATGTCGTTTTTTTATATCAAGATTTGTAAAGAAATAGATATTCCCCATTCTACGCCATTTCTGACCATGAATAGTTTTGTCTTCAAAATTCTTCTTGTAATGTTTTAACTCATTTTCTACAAGAGAAAGTTGCGTATAAAATTCATTACTCTTGTCTGCTCTTGAAGCATGTAAGTTGCTATTTCCTGCCATAATGATTTTACCATATCAAAAATGCACAAATTTCTCTATAATCGGGCGGATCAATGAGCCGTCCGTATAACCTCCGCTTCTGCCTGACATTGTTTTCTGGCGCGGCAGGTTGAACCGACTGATTGACTGCGGCAACAATGATGATTGGGAATATATCATGAGGAATGAAGAGACGGTGCTTGAGAATGCGACAAAAGGAAGGGCGCATGACACAATTGCGCTCGGCGTCTGTTTATCGTTGGTCGGCGGATTTTTGGACGCATATTCGTATCTACTAAAAGGAAAAGTTTTTGCAAACGCGCAGACCGGTAATCTCGTGCTGTTGTTCGTGTCTTTTGCAGCTGGAGAATGGGGCAAAGCGCTCAAGTATCTGGTGCCGATCGTAACATTCGCATTCGGTATCTTTTTTTCAGCGTTTGTATCGAATAAGTCCTCTGTAACTCCGTATCGGCGACTGAGCGGCGTTTTATTATTCGAGAGTCTTGCGCTTGCGGCAATCGGACTATTCGGCGTTCGTTTTCAGCACGACATTGTGAATTCGGTTATCTCATTTATCGCAGCTGTACAAGTTGCAAATTTTGATAAAATTGACGGGCACCCGATGGCGACCACGATGATTACCGGCAATCTCAAAAGCGGTATGCTGAATGCGGCAAAATATTTACACATGAAAGAGATGCGCTATCTGCATTCGTGCATTACATACCTCGTCATCATTGCAGCCTTCGGACTGGGGGTAGCAATCGGTTTTTTTGCAATACGACTTTGGAAAGAACAGGCGATTTGGGTATGCGAAGCGTTTATTGGGGCGGCGTGGGTAATGAGCAGAGGGACATGAAGAATGGTAAATGACCTGTAGTTATACAAGCGGAGGAAAACGCTATCACCTAAATCCATGCCCATTCGTGTATATGGGGGCGTTGTATACTGTCATCACGGAACTCACAGGAGAATACAGAATCATCTCTAAGAAGCTGATATTTTTACGGACTTCAGTCAATTAAAAGTACCGGCATACAGTCCATTCAAGTATTCAACCGTCGCTTAGCCGTCAGTCCAAATATTCCCTAAAACTCACTGTTTCCGTGCCGATGATATAGCGATGAGAAGCCTTGTTGTTTTGTTTGCCGACGGCAGTTCCGAGTTGATGTTTGAACCGCTCTTTGATGGAAAATCTGCGTTTGAACGTGCACTGGACTGGGCTTTGTCGCTGAACTTTATCGAAGAAAAAGAAATTGTGGTGTTTGCTTCCGCTTCCGTCGAAAAAAAATGCCGTGTCGCCGCAGAAAATGCCGACAATTCCATTCATGTTCATTCCCGCCCCGAGTGGACGGTAAAGGCGCTTTTTGAAGACTTTACCGCGCAGGCAAAAAAAATAGAGGCCGCTGACATCGTATACGCTTTTGCCGACTGCCCGTTTTTAAGCGCCGCAGGCGCAAAAGAAGTGTTCGAGTCTCATGTAAACTACAGCGCCGAATACACGTTTGCTGACGGCTATCCCTATGGTCTTGTGCCGGAAGTCTTAAATGCAGGTGCGGCAGGAATCTTGAACGCACTCTTGGACTCCAATTTAGCCGAAGAAGGCAAAAAGCCGCTTTCCCGCTCCTCCGTGTTCGATGTAATAAAAAAAGACATCAATTCCTTTGACGTAGAGACGGTTATCGCACCCTTTGACGCTCGCCTTTTCCGCGTGTCGCTGTGCTGCGATACAAAAGCGCGTACTGCCGCCTGCACCGCTCTTTTTACGCACCTTTGTGCGCAACAGCCGTTTGCTGCAATTTCACCGGACGAATTATCGCGCGCCGCGTGCGCCGACGTCGCCGTCTTAAAAACGCTGCCTTCCTTTTACAACGTGCAGGTTTCCGCGCTCAGCGCAATGCCGAGCGTCTATATTCCAAGCGGTATGCAAAAAATTACCGATGAAGCGAAAAATACAACAGACGACAGTCCCTTTATGGCCGCTGATACGTTTGCCTCCCTCATCGAAAAAATTGCTGACTTTTCCGGCAGCGCGGTCATCTCCTTAAGCGCATGGGGAGAGCCGCTGCTTCACCCGTCATTTATTGAATTATGCCGCGCGGTGCTTACAAAAAGCGGACTTTCGCTTCTGATAGAAACGGATGGCACACTTGTTACCGAAGACTTGTGTGCCGCACTCAAGACGGTTTTGGACGAATCCCCCGACTGCAAAACTGAGTACGGCAAAATCTTGTGGATTGTGCGCGTCGATGCGTTTACTGCCGGCACCTACGCAAAACTGCACGGAGAGGAAACGCATTTTGCCCAAGCCGTACACGCAGTCTCCGTGCTGCAACGGTATTTTCCGGGGGCAGTTTATCCGCAGTTAGTACGCATGAATGCAAACGAAGACGAACTTGAAAACTTTTACCGTTTCTGGAGCGCCAAAGAAAGTCCTTCCGGCGGGAATCACATTATTCAAAAGTACAGTACGTTTTGCGGAACGCTTGCCGACGAAAAACCTGCCGACCTTTCTCCGCTTGCACGGAACCCATGCTGGCATATTAGACGTGATTTAACGATTCTTGCCGACGGCTCCATTCCCTTTTGCCGCGAATGTCTTTCCTCCCATATTATCGGGAACGCATTTACGGACGACTTACAAACGGTGTGGGACAAACTGACGCCCTTTGTGCAAGAACAAATGAATGGAACGTACTGCGATTTTTGCGGAAAATGCGATGAATACTATACCTTCAACTTTTAACGCCCGACTCATAAACCGGACGCTTATCGGCGGCAGACAAAACAATCCGAATGAAAAATTTAACGCCGCCGCTGTTTTGTTGAATTCCAACGGGAGCCACCTGCGTCCGCACGTATTCGACAATCTGCTTGCCTGCGGTTTTCGGAACATCGTCTCCGTAGAACCGCACACGGACAACTACAATTTAGAAGACCTTTCGCGCCGCTATCCGAGCGTTAAATTTTTAATTCCGCTTGAAAAAGCCTCCGACGGAGATTTGATAAACCTTTGCATAAGCGAACTTGACGCTTCCTACGTTTTGGTGCTCCGCGACACGCTCCGCGTAACGGCTTCCTTGCTGCTAAAAAATCTCTTTGACAACATGACCGAAGACAAAGTCTACTGCGTCGTGCCGCGTTTGTTTTCTGCAGACGGGGGGCAAATCCCCGTGCGCACCGAGCCTGCGGCGGAAAAGGGGAAGTTTAAGATGATTTCGACTGCAGCCGTATCGAGCGGAGCGCCGACTTTAGCCCCGCGCGACTATATCGCCCTCTACAACCGCGAAAAATTTATTGCGCTCGGCGGTTTCGACTACACAATTTCTTCTCCGTACTATCAAAATGCTGACCTTGCGCTGCGTTCGTGGCTCTGGGGCGAAAAGACTGTTTTGTCTACGGCGTTTTTCATTCACTATGACGGAGATGCGGGAATTGCCGATACAACTGCTGACTTGTCATATTTGCGTTTTTACCTCAAAAACGTTCTTCCGCAGTTTAGGGCAGACCATGGAATTCTTCCAGCGTCGATGTTTTTTCAGTTTTTTCTCCGTTCGTCATGCGGATTTTTTGAAGCGCTTTCGCAGTTTAAAGAAGCAGGACGCTGGGTCGAAAAAAACAAATACCGTTTTAAGGCGGATATGCGCAATCTCATTGAAACGTGGGGGATTCAAAAATGAATGCAAAAGATATTGCCGTCATAGTGCAGTGCCGTCTGTCGTCGTCGCGGCTGCAGGGCAAGGCGTTGCTGCCGCTCGGTGGAAAACCGCTTGTGCACTGGACGCTGGAAGCGATGAAACACGTAGAAGCGGGCGCATATTGGCTTGCCGTCGATGAAGCGTCTTATGATGCGCTCAAGCCCGCAGCCGATGCGTGCGGCTATACGATTTTTGCCGGCCCGCTTGAAGATGTGCTTGCTCGCTATTGCCGCGCGATAGAAGAAATCGGCTGCAAGGCGGTTTTACGTGCGACGGGAGACAATCCGTTTTTGTTTTTTGAAGCGGCGGACGCTCTATGCAAGGAATTTCTTGCGCGCTCAGAACAAGAAAAAATCGACTACATGACGTGGACGGGACTTCCGCACGGTTCGGGCGTCGAGATTTTCAACGCCGAATCCTTACTTAAAGCAGCGGCAAAAACAAATGCGCCGTTCGACCGCGAACACGTCGGCCCCGCGTTGTACAATCATCAAAATGAATTTCAGTGCATTTTTACACGCGCGCCGGAGCGGTTTTTCTTTCCGGACTATCGGACGACCGTAGACACTGCCGCCGATTACCGCCGCGCCTGTGCCGCGGCAGACTTCCTTTTCGGCGGGACGGCTCCTCACTTCCCCTGCACCGCGGAACAGATTATGCGTGCGTTCCGCAGCCCCTCCGTGCGTGCGGCAGTGTTGTTTGTGCCGTCGGTACAGGCAGGACGCGGGACAGGACATCTTCGCCGCAGTCTTGAAGCGGCTTTCAGTTCCGGCGCCTTCGTCTATATTCCTGAAAATCCTTCACTCGAAGAAACTGAGGCTATTCTTTTAGAGGCTATTGAAGCGGGCTTGCCGGAAGAGCGGATTACGCGGCGCTTCCCCGAAAAAGGCGAATATTCGCTGATTGCGGCGGATTTATTTTCGATGGATGAACAAACGGCAAACAAACTCCGTGCCGCCGCTCCGCTTGCCGCGCTGGATGAAGGTTCTGCATTCGGCAGCCATTGCGATTATTTACTGGACATTATTCCGTCGTATAAAACGCTGCGCACGGCAAATATAGTCGAACCCGCGTTTATCGCGCGTCCTCATGCGGTACGGCACACGCCGCGCGCGCAGTCGATACGGGAGTTTTCAAAAGTCCTCGTGTGTCTTGGCGGAGAAGACCCTGCGCACCTTACGAAGGCGGCGGCAGAATATTTTGCTTCCGGAGCACGGCGCGTTACGGCAATAACGGCGGCAAAAACGAAAACGGAATTCTCTGCCGGAGATAGTGCGGAGGGCGGGAGCGCACACACGGCGCTGAATATCAAGTACGCGCCGCCGGTGCCGAATCTCCGCGAAAAACTGCATTCCTACGACCTTGTCGTAACGCATTACGGTTTAACTGCCTTTGAAGCGGCGGCGGCAGGCTGTGCAGTCATTTTGCTTGCGACAAGCGATTTACATCGTCGGCTTGCAAAAAAATACGGTTTTCTCTGCCTCGATAAAAAAGATATTGCGGCGGCGGGCGGATTTGAAAAATTCACGGCGGGAGTGGAAGCGCTTTATCCGGAAGTTTTACGCAGAAGCGGACAAAAAAATCTTGGGGACTTTATACGCGAGCTTTCGCTGTCAAAACGCTTGTCCTGTCCCGTCTGCCGGTCGGAAAAAGAGGAGCCTGACGACATTATCGCACGGACACCGCTGCGGACGTTCCGCCGGTGCGCGGACTGCGGTATGGTCTATATGGCGTGGACAGCGGACGGAGCGGCAAAAGAATATACAAAGTCGTATTTTGCAGAACAATACAAAGACCAGTACGGGCGCACCTATCTTGAAGACTTTGCGGCGATAAAGGCGCAGTCTGCGCGGCGCGTCCGAAAGATGAATGCGGTATTCAAAGCGGCAGGCGGCGAAAAATCTGCGGTGTTGGACATCGGCTGCGCCTACGGGCCATTTTTGTCGGCAGCGCAGGAGGGCGGCTGGCAGCCTTACGGAACTGACGTTGCCGAGGATGCCGTTTTGTACGTCAAAGAAACGCTTGGCATTCCCGCCGTGTGCGCAGCCTTTCCCGCATTCGACGCGCAAAAAGAATTCGGCAGAGAGCAGTTTGACGCAGTTACAATGTGGTATGTCATCGAGCATTTTCAGGACTTGGAGGCAGTCCTCAAAAAAGTTTCATCGCTCGTCAAAAAAGGCGGCGTATTTGCGTTTTCTACTCCGTCGGGAAGCGGCGTTTCGGCACGATTCAATAAGCAGTCGTTTTTTGAAAACAGCCCCTCCGACCATTACACCATTTGGGAGCCGGAAAACGCCGCGAAAATTCTTAAACGATTCGGCTTTTCCGTCATCTCGACTGTCTCAACCGGTCATCATGCAGAACGCTTCCCCCTCGTAAAAAAACACGGGTGGAAAAAAGATGACGCGCGTTTCCGGTTTTTCGACGCAGTAAGCCGCGTATTTTCGCTCGGCGACACCTTTGAAGTTTATTGCAGGAAAGAAAGATGAATGAAAAAACGGTTTTGATTTTAGGCGCAGGGCTTATGCAAAAACCTGCGCTGCGTGCGGCAAAGGAATTAGGATTTACGACCGCTGCTGTTGACGGAAATCCTGCGGCGTTGTGCGCCTCCCTTGCAGATATTTTTATGCCTGTCGATTTAAAAGACAAAGACGGAATTCTCAAGTTTGCAAAGGAATTGAAAGCCGCACACAATCTTTGCGCGGTGTTTACGGCAGGCACGGATTTTTCCGCTTCCGTTTCATACGTTGCAGAAAGGCTTAATCTGCCCTGCCATTCGCATGAAGCAGCGCTCAACGCAAGCATTAAAGACCGGATGCGCGGCTGTTTTGACGCGCACGGCGTTCCTTCTCCGCGCTACAGAAGTTTTAAAAAAGGCGATTCTATTCCGAATGATTTGACGTTTCCGCTTGTCGTAAAACCTGTCGATAACATGGGGGCGCGCGGCTGTCGTCTTGCGCGGAACCGCAACGAATTAGAAGCCGCTCTTGATGCCGCAGAAAAAAGTTCCCGCTCCTCCTCCGTTATAATAGAAGATTTTATCGATGGAGATGAGTTTTCAATTGACGCGCTCGTCTATGGCAGCACAATGACTATAACGGGCTTTGCCGTTCGTCATATTTATTTTCCGCCGTATTTTATCGAAACCGGACACACCATGCCCTGTCCAGTCAATAAAATTGACGAAACGCAGCGGCAAGAGCTTATCGCTGCGTTTGCGCTCGGCGTAAAGGCGCTGGGATTGACGCATGGGGCTGCAAAGGCGGATATAAAGTATTCTGCCAAGGGGCCTGTTATCGGCGAAATTGCGGCGCGGCTTTCCGGCGGCTATATGTCCGGCTGGACGTTCCCGTATGCGTCGGATATCAATTTGACTCAACAAGGACTTTTGATTGCGGCGGGAATACCCCCGTCGGAACTTGAATCGCGTCGTGTTCCCGTCAAGTTTACGCCTCCTGCCTCCTGCGCTCATGCGCAAAAGCCGTTTGACTTGTATGAAATTCCGTGTGCGCAGTACAGCGCAGAGCGTGCATGGATTTCAATTCCGGGGCGGATTGCACAAATTGACGGGCTAAAAGACGCGGAAAGGCTGCCTTTTGTAAAAAACGTATTTCCGCGCCCTATAAAGGCAGGGGACGCTGTTGATTTTCCGCGCAACAACGTAGAAAAGTGCGGAAACGTCATTTCGCGCGCGCCCTCCCTCGCAGAAGCGGCAGCGGCTTCGGAAAATGCGGTTTCAAAGATTTTCGTGCGCCTTAAACCTGATAATCCGCGCACGGAAGCCTTTCTCGCCGGGCAGGAACAGCCCCATGAAACAGGGTTTCCGCCGTGCGCGTTCAAGGCGTTTTCCGAATTGGAGAACATTGACTTACGCGGAGTCATTCCTGCCGGTGAAAGCGTTTTGTTGTCCGCACAGGATGAATTGCGCGCGTTGCTTGCGCGTCCGCAAAAAGACTGGGCGCATTCTACCGCGCTCGCTGCCGCCCATGCATTCAACGCGCTCGTGCCCAATCACCCTGCAATCGGAAAGGAGCGTTTTTGGCGTGCGCTGTTTAAAGGCGGCTTGCAGGCGGCAGTCTACGTTTCCGATACGGAAGCAAAGGCTCTTGCTGCCAATCCAGTTCTCGGAGACGGCAGCGTCTAGCGGGGGAAGCGGCGCTTTTCCAGTCAACACGCACTGAGAGCGACAACAGGGCTTTTCCAGTCGGCATGGAACTTTTCTAGTCGATTTACGAATGGCGCGGAATAGGATGCCGCGTCTTGACAATTGTTAATGGAGTTCACAATGAAAAAAATCATACGTGTCATTCTTTTGCTGAATGCAGCCTTGCTCTTTGCGGGCGAGGCGGTCGTTCCGCTTTTAGATAAAGCGGCCGAGCGCGGCATTACCGTGTATTGGGATGCGCTCAACTCAAGCGGTATGCTTGAAAAAGACGGGCATGAATTGTCTTTTCGTGCGGGAGAAGCGCTGGTCATGCTTGACGGCTCATCTTTTACGCTTACTGACGCGCCGTCTCTTTCTGCAGGCGGTATAACTGTAACGGAAGATTTTTTGTCGGTCGCCGACGATTTATTCCAGACACCGCCGACGCTGACGCCGTCTGAGTCGACATTTAAAATCGGCGCAGTTGTAATTGATCCGGGACACGGCGGGAAAGACCCCGGAACAAGCCGCGCGTACACGGTCGGCGGCAAAAAAATTGTCGTAACGGAAAAAGACATTGCGCTGACGGTCGGAAAATCGCTGTATGCGCAGCTCAAACGGGCCTTTCCGGCAAAACAAATCATTATGACGCGCTCAAGCGATGTCTTTTTATCTTTGAGCGAGCGGACAGAAATCGCTAATTCCGTCAAACTCAAAAAAGATGAAGCGGTCCTCTACGTTTCTATCCATGTAAACGCGTCGCTTGACCGTAAAGCAAGCGGGTACGAAGTATGGTATCTTTCTCCGGGGTACCGGCGTACCGTCCTCGACAAGGCAAGCGTGAGCGGCGACCGCTCTTTATTCCTCACGCTCAATTCGATGATGGAAGAAGAATACACGGCGGAAAGCATTTTGATGTCAAAATTTATCATGGACGGATTGAAAGAGCAAATCGGCGATAAATCAAAGGCGCGCGGCATTAAGGCGGAAGAATGGTTCGTCGTCCGGAATGCGAATATGCCGAGCGTTTTGATAGAATTGGGCTTTCTTTCCAATCAAGCAGAGGCGATGAACTTGAACGACGGCGCATACTTGCAAAAGGCGGCAGCCGGAATATATAATGGAATTACGGCGTTTGTAACGCATTTTGAACGTTCAAGGGGATTTACGTCTAAAAAATGATGATTAAAAATCGAGCCGGACTTTTTCCGTTTCTATTGATTGCAATTTTGTGCGCGGCATTTGCATTTTCGTTATTTATGTGGATAAAAAATGGACGAGGAGTACGCTGCGTCTTTGTATTTCGGCAAACGCATGGTAACGAGCGCATTATTGAATCGCGTCGGCTGCCGCTGAACGCCCATCAAGGAAAATACGAAAAATACACAGACGAATTATTACTCGGCCCCCTGACTGAACAATGCGCTCCGATTTTTTCCGGCGAAACGAAACTGCTTTCTTGTTTTGAGCGCAGCGGCGTTTTATATGTAAACATCTCTTCCGGTTTTATCGCTGAAAATGCCCTCACGGCCGACTTTAAACGCGACATAAACCTGTTTACGGAAAACATAAAACTCAACTTTCCGCGTATAAAGCGTGTCGAACTGTTTATCGACGGAAAAACGCCGTTTATGGACTGAGGCGGGCGCAGGGTGCAAACTCTGAAAGTTGTAAACGGTGTGCAGCCTTGCAAGATTTTCTATTACAAACTCGTTTACCGCAGACTTTGCACCGGCGGAAAGCAGGAGCAGCGGGGAAAGAGTTTTGAAAGACGGAACGAGACTGCTGTCCACATAACTTTATTCAAATAGAAAATACGCATTTGCCGAACGCTGCAAAGTTACCACCCTCGAAAACTTGTCTATGGGCGGAAAAAGAGTTTGAAAACCTTAGCAGAGTTCAGCCCGCTATACTTTTCCTGTGGGCATAGATAAAGCAATTCGAACGCCTCTTTTGCACGCCCGCCCTAAACCGTTATCATAAAAATAAAGACCTGCCTGCCGCTGTATGCGAATGATCGCCTGCCGTGATGAAATTGACGTACACACGACAGTGTTGGATTGGGGTATTTCGTACAGAACTTTGACACAATCTGCTCTGCCCTCTCCATTTTAGAACAAGGTATCATGAAATGCGATGTTCCTAATCGTGCTGTCTGCGCAATGTAGAACTTGCCAACCTGTTCATAACATTTTAAAGACGACTCTCGAACGTTCTTAAAGTCCGCAGGCTTCGGGAAATCATCATGACCTATTACAAACTTATTCTCCGTTCCAACCAGTGTGTTATAGCCGGCTTTGCGCTGAGCAGTCAGCATGTGCGCTTCTTTCATGCGCATGAAAGAAGCGCACATGCATCTGGTTTTGAATAACTGTTCCTGTCGTTGGAATCAGCATTCGTCTTTCATATTTCTCTTTGCGTGGAAGCGCTTCTTTTTCAATCTGACGTTTTGCTTTTTATATCTTTAGATTTTTTACCATTCAGATTATTTACTTCTCCTCATTTTTGATTGATTTTATCAGCAGCCGCCTTTGCATCTGCTCTTGTTACGGGAATATCATATCCAAATTTTGCATAGTCCTGTTTAGCGGTTTTAAAAACAGTGAGAGTGGATTTCTATAAAATGTCCTTATGACAGTATATGCTACAAGATGCAACTGGATGTACGGGAGGAGCCTATCATAAGGACAAAAAATTACAAAATTACTTTTTTAGAAAGCGCAGAAAAAAATTATCATCTTTATTTTGAGCGCTTTTTTTCTTTCCGCGTTTTCTCCGTTTATTAGAACGAGGATTTATAAAAACTCGTCCCCAGCAATTCGGAACAATACTTGGAATATCGTCTTTTGACGGAATATGTATTTCTTCTTCCATTCCTTAATCCTGTCTGAACCTTTTTTTATTCGTAATAATCCCCAAAATATGCCGGCGCCCATGCTGATATCTGCATGATATATCCTAACCTGCAAACAGATTGTCCATTTGCAGGTTAGAATGTTGATACATGATTATATTTTTTTATTCAAGAGATTTATTAATATCTTCTATCTTTGCAAGGCAAGTTTTTAATTCTTCTTCACGTTCAGCGTGCGATTCTTGCTCTTTTTTTCTATTTTCCAGTTCGCTCAAAACTGAGGTTAAATACTTATCGGACTGCTCTGTAAAAGTTCCCTTTACAGCCTCTATGCGAGGCACTACGGTTTCAGACATATACTGAGTAATGACTTTAAGCGATTGTGCTTTCCGTATACTTATTGCTTTTTTCCAATAATCAACTAAATGGCCTTTGTTGATTGAAACAGAGTCTAAGACCATCCTATCGGGTTTACAAAATCCTCCGTCTTCATTCCGGTATTTTTTATCAAGAAACGCATTGTAATCCGCATCTATCGTAATACTGTCTTCTTTTGGCAATTCTATGGGAACGGCTTCCAATTTTGAGGGGACGGCAAGCTGTTCATTCAATTTTGAATGAAATTGTACGTTAGCTTTATTGATTATACTTTCAAGCTTACGATTGGTGTTTTGACTTTCATGTGCAATTTCCGCTTCAAGGTCATCTTTGAATTGAGAGACTGCGAGTTGTATAATGTTTTCAATTGCATTATTTATAGCAGACAAGGTTTCTTTTGCTTCCTGTATATCCGCTTCGCTCGCCGTTATATTTTTTAAAAAAGAAAGCACACGTTGGAAAACAGGTTTCCCATAGCGCCTCCAAGTCTTTGCAATGTTTTTAACTATATTTTTTAAGGATTCATTTTCGGCACTTTCATTAACAAGGTTGTCAAGAAAATTATCTACCCAATTCTCCTTTCGTTCCTCGTTACCTTTATTTTCATCCTGCTTTATCAGTTTTTCAATTGCTTCAGAGATTTTTTTTTCGAATAAATTAAACTTAGCGCCAATTTCATTTCCAACATTGCCATAAAATGACTTCACGGTACGGTCGACTTCCTTTAAATCACCTTCTATCTCAGCGATATAGTTTTCTAAAGCAGAATGTACGCGTTCCAACTCCTCTCTGCTTTTGTACATAAGTCCCTGCTTTGTAACGCAGATATTATTCGCCTCCTTTATTATATTCTTTGCCTTTTCAACAATTGAACGATAAAAGAGAGAGCCGCTATTATTTACGATATTGGCTATGATTTTATTTTCAAGTTCGAGAATGAGTGATTTTTCAATGACTTTGGAAAGATTTTTATCAGTAAACAGTTTTCTTTTTTCTTCAAGCGAACTTTTAAAATCATAGTCGCCATATTCGCCAAACATAATTTTTCCGAGATCATCAATCCGAGAGAAATTCTCTGCCTGTATCATGCGTGCAAGTAATGCCCGCTCTGCGCTTACGCCAAAGATGGAAGGGTTATCGATTTCCATAAGTTCTCCCTTCAGACGGGCTTTTACATAGTCAATAGTTTCTTCAAGTGTTTTTGAATTCTTATTTTGACGGTCTATTTGACTGATGACAAAGAAAAACCTGTCTTTTATTTCCGAACGTATGTCGGGTCTCATGCTTTTCACAGTATCAAAAAGCGTTTCATCCGCCTGCCCGTTCAGTTGGGAATAGTTCATCACATATAAAATTACATCCGCCATTTTGAGAACATTTTCTACTTTATCTTTTAAGGCAGGCAATCCCGCCTCATTGGGACCGGGCGTATCTATGAACTGGAAATTCACACTTTCTACGGAACGTATTTTTTCATACGGAACATAGAGCGTATATTCGCTTATCGCATCAACGCCGTTTTCACGGAAACTTTGGTTCCTGTCCTTTATTGCATTACAAATATTTTCCGTACCGTATATTTTTTCATTATCCGTTTGCAGATAACAATCCGGCGAATGTTTAATGTAAAGCAGACTTGCAGTTTCGGGAGTATTTGATGTAGGCAGATAATCATTTCCCAAGAGCGCATTCAGAAGCGTCGACTTTCCAGCCTTCATCGTTGCAATTACGGCGACTGTAAATGTCTTGTTGTCTATCTGTGTAACCAGCTTATTGATTTTTGAAATTATTGTATGCGCGCCGTCTTTAAAACTGGAATCCGTGTTTGCATATACCTCTAATGCCGCTTTCATTTTTTCTAAAGCATCTTTAACTTTTTGATTTTTAATTAGCAATTCTTCTGTTTTCATAGTTTATCTCCTTCTATACCATTTTTCTGTTGCGAAACGAGCGAAAGCGAAGTTTCGCAACAGAGGAGCCTTTCAATCCTCTGTTCAGTGTACACTGAACACTTTTTCGCGCAGCGAAAATTTTTTGGGGAAAAAATTTATTGAGGCGGTTTATTTTACGAGTACAAGCGTATTTTACGACCGGCAATCCAGTGATATTCTGCTAAAACCTCGTTGCCTTACTATAGAAGAAAATTCATCGCAAACGTTTTTCAGCCTGCGTTCACTCTGCCTTTTAACGAATTGGAAAACTCTGTCGGCCTTTTGTAGGCATTTATTGAGATAAAGAATAATTATTTTTATTGAAAAAATATATTTTAGCGGGTATGATAAAACAATATTATTGCATTCTTAGTGGGGTTTAAATGGATATCCAGTTACAAGAATTAATCGACAAGATTAAAAAGGACGGCGTTGCGGCTTCAGAAGAGCAGGCTGCCGTAATTTTATCGGATGCGGAAAAAAAAGCGTCTGAAATGCTTGCGTCCGCAGCAAAAAAATCGGATGACATGATAAGCAATGCAAAGTCGGAGATTGCGCGGCTTGAAAAAGCAAGCGAAGATGCAATAACGCAGGCAAGCCGGAATATGCTGATAAGTTTCCGCGACTCGCTTATTGCAGAGCTAAACGCTTTGATTCGTTCTGAAACGGAAAAAACGTATTCTTCCGATATGCTTAAAAATCTTATTCCCGAAACGGTAAAGGCGTGGAGCAAAAATACCGATGCGTCGGCGCTTTCTGTTCTTTTGAGCGAAAAAGATTTGACGGCTCTTGACTCTTCTTTAAAAGCTGCGCTCACTTCCGAAATTGCAAATGGACTTGAAGTCAAATCTGATAAGACCTTGAGCGCAGGCTTTAGAATCGGAATTAACAACGGAGAGGCTTACTACGATTATTCGGCGGAAGCGGTTGCAGACCTTTTCGCGGCCTACCTCAATCCTCGCGTTGCCGCTCTTATGAAAAACGCCGCTAAAGGATCTGCGGAGTGAAAGAGCAGTATTATCTGATGTCGCAGCTGCCGGATATCTCTGCCGCTGGAGAAAAATCCTCGCTGCCGATAACTGAAACATATTATCGGGACTTGTGTTCCCGCTTTCTGGACTGCGCTCAAATGGCAGTCTTGAGTCAATTAGCGTTGGTGCCGCCAAAAAACGTTATAAAAACCGGTTCTGCATTCCTTGACAGTTGGTACGAAAACGAACGTTGTTTACGGTACGCGCTGTCGCAGATACGGGCGCAAAAACTGAAAAAAGAAGCCGGATTGATTCCTGTTTCCTGCACGGCGGATATTACTCAGGCGGCGCGGACGGCGGTCGGTATGAGCAGTCCCCTTGAAGCGGAAACGTTCCTTTACGGCTATCGGCTGAGCGTTTTGAATGCAATGCAGCCGATTGACGGATTTTCAATCGATGCAGTGTATGCGTACGGCATTCGGCTTATGCTCGTTCAGCGGATGAAAAAATTCGACAAAGAAAACGGAACGGATTCTTACCATAAAATCTATGACACTATACTGGGAGAAACAATATGACGGATACGAAAGGTAAAGTAGTCGGCATTAACGGCAATATGGTTTCCGTAGAATTTGACGGAAATATTGCTATGAATGAAGTCGGCTACGTCAATGTCGGAGAAACGAAGCTCAAAGGCGAAGTTATCCGTATTCGCGGCAATACCGCTCAAATGCAAATCTACGAAATGACGCAGGGAATTAAAACGGGCGATACCGTTGAATTTACCGGCAATTTGCTTTCCGCCTTGTTAGGGCCGGGACTTTTGGGACAAGTGTACGACGGTCTGCAAAACCCGCTCCCTCTTGTTGCCGAACAGGCGGGCTTTTTTCTTGAACGCGGCGTATATGCGGATCCGTTGCCGTTCCGTGTTCAATGGGACTGGACGCCCTCTGTCAATGTCGGCGACACGGTGTTCCGCGGAGACATAATTGGAGAAGTCCCGGAGGGGCCTTTTTCTCACAAAATTCTTGTACCGTTCGGTCTGTTGGGCGCGTACAAGGTTAAATCTGTAACTCCTGCCGGTTCTTACCTTATAAAGGACACGATGGTCATCGTTACCGACGAAAAAGGTGCAGAGCACGAACTTTCAATGTGTTTTGAGTGGCCGGTAAAACGCGCGGTTGATTGTTATGCCGAGCGTCTTGCGCCGACTGAAACGATGGTTACGAAAACGCGCCTTATCGATACGTTTTTCCCTGTTGCAAAAGGCGGTACCTATTGTATTCCGGGGCCGTTCGGCGCGGGCAAAACTGTTATCCAGCACACGACGAGCCGCTATGCTGACGTTGACATCGTAATTATTGCGGCGTGCGGAGAGCGTGCAGGCGAAGTCGTAGAAACGATTAAAGAATTCCCTGAACTTACAGACCCTCGTACCGGCGAATCTCTTATGCGGCGTACGGTCATTATCTGTAATACATCTTCCATGCCGGTTGCCTCCCGCGAAGCGTCGGTTTATACGTCGGTAACGCTCGCCGAATATTACCGGCAGATGGGCTTAAACGTCCTCTTGCTTGCAGATTCTACGTCCAGATGGGCGCAGGCATTGCGTGAAATGTCCGGTCGCCTTGAAGAAATACCGGGAGAAGAAGCCTTTCCTGCTTATCTCGAATCATACATTGCGGCATTCTATGAGCGCGCAGGGTATGTGCGGCTCCGGAACGGTTCAACCGGTTCGGTTACAATCGGAGGGACTGTTTCTCCGGCGGGCGGAAACTTTGAAGAGCCGGTTACGCAGGCGACGCTTAAAGTTGTCGGCGCGTTCCACGGTCTTACGCGCGAGCGTTCCGACGCCCGCAAGTTTCCGGCGATTGACCCAATCAATTCGTGGTCGAAATACAAGAGCGTCATCCGCGAAGATTGGGTAAATTATGCGCGGGCGGTATTCAAGCGCGGCGTTGAAGTCAACCAGATGATGAAAGTTATCGGTGAAGAAGGAACGACGACGGACGACTTTGTTCTTTATATGAAGAGCGAATTCCTTGACGCGGTTTACTTCCAGCAGAACTCTTTTGATGAAGTCGATGCAGCGGTCTCCGTTGAAAGACAGACTTATACGTTCAAAAAAGTGCTGACGGTTCTTGCTTCCGAATTCGAAATCGGTGAAAAAGACGAAGCGCGTGAATTCTTTAATGCGCTCCGACAGAAATTCATTGACTGGAACTACATACGGCAAGATACGGATGATTTTAAGAAAATCGAAAATGATATAGATGCTTTGTATGCGTCGAAAAAAGGCACAGTCAATTCCGACGCTGCCGAACTTTTTAAGGACGGTGAATGATGAATAAGGTATACAGCAGAATCGAATCTATCACCGGAAGCGTAATTACCGTAAAAGCGGACAATGTAAGTTACGGCGAACTTGCTGAAATTGAAACGCGTTACGGAAAATCGCTTGCGGAAGTAAACAAAATCGACGGGAACATCGTTTCCTTGCAGGTTTTTGCAGGCGGTCGAGGTGTTTCAACCGGCGACCACATAAAATTTCTTGGGCACCGCATGGAAGTCAGTTTCAGCGACAATCTTTTGGGAAGAATTTTCAACGGTTCCGCCGATCCTCGCGATAACGGTCCGTCATTGGCGGACAATCTTGTTACAATCGGAGGGCCGTCCGTAAACCCGTCGCGCCGCATTATGGCAAAGCGTATGATTCGCACCGGAATCCCGATGATTGATATGTTCAATACGCTTGTCGTTTCGCAAAAACTGCCGATTTTCAGTATTTCAGGCGAACCGTACAACCAGCTCCTTGCGCGCATTGCGATGCAGGCGGAAGTCGACGTTATAGTTCTCGGCGGAATGGGCTTGAAGTACGACGATTATCTTTACTTCAAGAATACGCTTGAAAACGGCGGCGCGCTTTCGAGAACGGTTATGTTCATTCATACGGCAGCGGATCCGACCGTCGAATGTCAGAAAATTCCGGATTTAAGTCTTGCGGTTGCAGAGCAGTTTGCGCTTCAAGGCAAAGACGTGCTTGTCCTTCTTACCGATATGACGAACTACGCCGACTCGATGAAAGAAATTGCAATTACGCAGGAGCAGGTTCCGTCAAACCGCGGTTATCCGGGAGATTTGTATTCGCAGCTTGCCGCCCGCTACGAAAAAGCGGTCGATTTTGAGGGAGCGGGTTCCGTTACCGTCCTTGCTGTTACAACGATGCCGGGAGACGACGTTACGCACCCTGTTCCGGACAACACCGGCTACATCACCGAAGGTCAGTATTATTTAAAAGGCGGACGCATTGAACCGTTCGGCTCTCTTTCCCGCTTAAAACAGAATGTTAATGACAGCACGCGCGATGATCATCGAGCCCTTATGGACGGAATGATTCGTCTTTATGCAAACTATAAAGATACGCTTGAAAAGAAGGCGATGGGCTTTATGATGAGCGCATGGGATGAAAAACTTCTTGCATACGGAAAAGAGTTTGAAGCGGAAATGATGGATCTTTCAAAAAATATCCCGCTTGAAAGCGCATTGGATTTGGGCTGGAAGATTCTTTCGGATTGCTTTGCTCCGAATGAAACGGGAATTAAGTCGGCTTTGGTCGAAAAATATTGGCCTAAGAAAAACTAGAGTTTTTAGAGGATTTTTGAATGGCAAAGATTAAGCTGACTAAAAACGAGCTGAAAGTCCAAAAAGATGCGCTGAAAATGTTTCGGCGGTATCTTCCGACTTTGACGCTTAAAAAACAGCAGCTCCAGACAGAAATTCGTACAATAGACGCAAAAGCAAAGGAAGTGCGTGCGCGCCGCGTTGAGCTGGAAAAGGAATTCGCTGAGTGGATTTCAGTTTTCGGCGAAGCGGACGCGTTTAAGCCGGGTATGGTAACCGTAAGCAATATTAAAAAAGGCTTAGGTAATATCGCCGGTGTTACGATTCCTTTGTACGAGGGCGCGGATTTTTCGCGCGGCGATTACGATTTGTACGAAACTCCTCTGTGGATCGATATGGCTGCCGACAGAATGGAAAAAGCGCTGTCGCTCGATTTGGAAGCGGAAGTTTTGGATGAGCAGGTTCGCCTCCTTTCAAAGGAACTGCGCGTTACGACGCAGCGCGTAAACCTGTTTGAAAAGGTGAAAATTCCGGAAACCAAAGCGAACATAAAGAAGATTTCGGTTTACTTAGGCGACGAGCAGGTTGCAGCTGTCGTTCGGAGTAAAATTTCCAAAAAGAAACTGCAAAATGCCGCAAATATTAAACAGGAGGCTGAAGAATGATTGTACCGATGAAAAAAGTCTCCATAGTCGTGTTGAATAAAGAACGCAAAGAGGCATTGCTCCGCTTGAAAAAATGCGGCGTAGTTCACCTTGAGACGCTCGAAGGTTCCGGCGAAAAACTTGCGGCATACAAAGAAAATGCGGCGAATGCGATTTCCGCTTTATCGATATTGGGAGAAAACAAACTTTCCGGCAAAAAGCAAAATGCAGTCAGCCTCTCAAATGATGAGATTGCAAAAAAATGCGCGGACGTGATTGCGCTTTCCGAGCAAAAGAAAAAATTGCAGGAAAATATTTCGTCCGATACGTCGGAACTTGAGCGGTTTACATATTGGGGCGAGCTTAATCCCGATGATTTTACCTACCTTCGCGAAAAGGGCATCGCACTCAAAATGTTTGAAATCCCCGAAGACAAATACAATCTTATTGAAGACGGGATTAAGACAATCTGTGTAAACCGTTTTAAGAAAACGGTGCGTTTTCTTGCGCTTGATGACGGTGCAGAACGTCCGGCAGGACTTCCGCCGGAAGCATTTGAAGTTTCAATGCCGGCTTCTTCAACTGCTGCAATTTCCGAGAGAATCTCAAACGATTCGCAGGAAATAGCAAAAATTGAAAGCGAACTTGCCGCAAGTGCGGTTTATATAAAGCAGATTGAAGCGTTTAAGAAGAATCTTGAAAGCGATATTTTGTTTGAAAACGTTTATTCCGGCATGGGACAGGAAAAAGACGGCAAGGAAACCGACCTTGCATGGCTTTCGGGCTTTGTTCCGGTTGACGAACTGGATGAATTGAAGTCCGTTGCGGCGAAAAATGCATGGGCACTTGCCTATTCAGATCCTGCCGACGACGATGAAGTACCGACGAAGTTGAAAAACAACGCTTTTGTCAGCTTGATTTATCCTTTGACGGACTTTTTAGGAACAGTGCCCGGCTACCGCGAATATGATATTTCTGGCTGGTTCCTGCTGTTTTTTACTGTTTTCTTCGGAATGATTTTCGGAGACGGCGGATACGGACTGCTTGTTACGGCGGCGGCATTGATAATGCTTGTCAAAGGCGCGGCAAGCAAAAGGTCAGTTTCTCCTGCAGCGGGATTGACGCTTCTGCTTGGTCTTGCTACGGTTGCATGGGGACTTGTTACCTGTACGTGGTTCGGACTTACACCGGAACAGCTTCCGAAATGGCTTACTTCGCTGAGTATTCCGCAAATTTCGAATGCTTATGCCGATACTGTATGGCTTCCGTTCTGGGCTGTCGATACATCGAAGGGAACTCTTACAAGTGCGCAAAATATGCAGATTTTCTGTTTTACGCTTGCGTTTGTACAGCTTTCCGTTGCGCACTTCAAAGGCATGAGCAGATACATAAAATCCCTCAAGTTTTTTGGAGAATTTGGCGCACTCATGCAGTTGTGGGGAATGTTCTACGTCGTTTTGTCCATGGTCGTTAGTTCTTCCGTATTTGCTTTTGACGAAGTGATTTATGGCGTTCCAATCGGAAAAGTTTCCGTTTTGATGATTGCAGCAGGCTTTGCTTTAAGCTTCGTCTTTGCAAATTACGACGGAAGCGTGGTCGAATCGATTATGGCAAGCGTAAAAGGAATAATTTCCGTTCTGCTCGGTGTCGTAAACATATTTTCCGATATCGTTTCCTACATTCGTTTGTGGGCGGTTGGACTTGCCGGTGCGGCGATTTCCAATACAGTAAACGCAATGGCGGGACCAATTTTGGGACATGCAGTTTTGTTTGCCGCGGCACTGTTGCTTTTGGTGTTTGGACATGGGCTTAATATGGTGTTGAACCTGCTGTCAGTCATCGTTCATGGTGTCCGCTTAAACACATTGGAGTTTTCGACGCACCTTGGAATGTCGTGGTCGGGCTTTAAATACAGTCCGTTCAGTGAAAAATAAACCTGCGTCGCAGGTAAAATGGGCGCGTTGCGTCTTCATGCAATAAACAATGGAATCTAAAAATTAAGATTCCGAACTATAAACGGTAACTTTAAGGAGTTAGTTATGAATTTCGGTATGCTTGGTGCTGCTGTGGTAATGGGAATTGCGGCTGTTGGTTCCGCAATAGGAATCGGAATTGCGGGACAAGGAGCTGTCGGCGCATGGAAACGCTGTTATGTAAATAACAAGCCTGCTCCGTTCATTTTGACGGTTTTTGCCGGTGCTCCGCTGACGCAGACAATCTACGGCTTTTTGCTGATGCAGCAAATGGTTGCTTCGCAGAAAGAAGGCGGATTTTTGCTCGGTTTAGGAATTGCAAGCGGATTTGCGATGCTGTTCTCCGCTGTTGCGCAGGGAAAGGCTGGCGCTGCCGGCTCTGACGCGCTCGGCGAAACAGGGAAAGGTTTTGCACAGTACATTATGGTTGTCGGTCTTTGCGAAACCGTTGCGTTGTTTGCAATGGTATTCTCGATGATTGTCTGCTAATTTTATAGAAGATACAAAGCCGCCGAAAGCGTAATTGCTTTACGGCGGCTTTTTTTTTGCAGTCAAATTATGTATACTTTTGACCATGCTGACGAAATTCAAAACTCCGCGCACCGTTTTTATCGGCGGACAGGGAAATATAAAGTGTATTGCAATCGGCGGGGACGCACCTGTAACCGTGCAGACGATGTGGAAAGAAGAAATTGCAAGTCTTGACGGCGACGACAGTGCGTTGACCGAACTCATAAAAAAAATCAACATTCTTAAATCGCTCGGCTGTGATATTTTGCGTTTTGCTGTCCCCGACATGAAAAGTGCTGCGGCACTCGCTAAAATTCAAGAGAGAACGGACATGCCGCTTGTTGCAGACATTCATTTTGACTACCGGCTTGCACTCGAATGCTTAAAAGGCAGCGTTGCCGCAATTCGCATAAATCCCGGTAATATCGGAAGCCGCGACAGAGTTGAAAAAGTTGTCGCCGCCTGCCGCGAAAAAAATGCTGCAATCCGAATAGGCGTAAACAGCGGAAGTCTTCCGAAAGATTTGCAGGAAGCCGTAGAAAACGGGACGCTGCAGCGGTACGAAGCCCTTGCCGAAACTGCTGCTCGTGAAGCCGCCGTTTTTGAAGAACTGAAATTCGACCGCGTTGTGGTAAGTATGAAAGCGTCGAGCGTAGCAGAGACGGTAAAAGCGAATGAAGCCTTTGCAGCAAAATACGATATTCCGCTGCATATCGGCGTTACGGAAGCAGGGCCGCTTATTGCAGGCGTGGTAAAATCAACTTTGGCGTTTACGACGCTTTTAAATGAAGGGATCGGCAGCACAATCCGTGTAAGTTTGTCTTCAACGCCGGAAAACGAGATTCTTACCGCAAACGAAATTTTACGCGAGTGCGGTAAGCGTAAAGGCGGCGTTACGCTGGTGTCGTGCCCGCGCTGCGGACGGCTTGGTTTTGATGTTCATGCGTTCGTCGACCGCTGGCAAAATGAACTTGCCGCAATGAAAAAAGATATTACCGTCGCAGTTATGGGCTGTGCAGTCAACGGTCCGGGAGAAGGCAGGCACGCAGATTTAGGAATTGCCGGAGCGGGGAACAAGGCGATTATTTTTAAAAAGGGTAAGATTGTCCGAACGATTAGTGTCGAAGATGCCGATAAAGTATTCAAAGAAGAACTTGAATCTTTGTAAAACCAACTTTTATTTGCCATACGGTTTATGGAAAAAGATTACTGCGTTTGGAATGATATGAAGAAAATATTTATTTTTATTTTGACTCTGTTTTTATCTGCGGAAGTTTTTACAGCAACTTCGGAAAACTTTCGGGACTTTCGGAAATTGTATCTTGAGGCGCAGATTGCCTTTGACGCGCAAGATTTTGGTCAGGCGCTTAAATTGATTGAGCTGGCGAAAAAGATGCGTAAGGAGCGGATTGACTGGGAATTGATGACGCTTAAAAATTCTTTTAAGCCTGCGGAAGTCAAATATGCAGGAGATTCGCTGGTTACGATTAAATCCGTTTTGTCGGGCAAGCAAGATTACGATGCTATCAACATAATAGACTCGTATCTGCGATTTTACGGAGCGGAGCGGTTTGCGGATTCAGCGAGGACGCTGTTGGCATTCATTGAAACGCAGTATCCGTATCCTGAGGCGGATTTTATGGCGGGCAGGATTTACCGGCTGGAGGGTGAATATGCATTTGCGCATAAGTTTTACAGTCAAGCCTACAAGGATGCGGCGATGCTCGATGTTCCCGATGAAAAATACGATATTTTGTATGCGCTTGCCGACAATGCACGAGTGCAAAAAAAGTATGAAGACTATGAAAAATACCTTCTTTTGGCGGTGGGACTCGGCGGCGATTACAAAAACAATACGCTTTTGAATGCGATGGTCAATACGATTAAAAGTCCGCGTTCTGATTGTATGGATAAATTCTTTACGCTGTATCGGGCGGACAATTTCCGGCTTTTGAAGGCATATTATGAACTTGCTGAATATTATGCCGGCGCGGGGGAAAAACTGAAAACATTGCGCACTGCCGCTTTGTGTGCTTTGACAGGTTTTTCAAAGGTGTACAGCATTGTGCAAATGCGAAACCCGCAGTTTGTATTCACGGATATCCGCTCATTGCTGAATGAAGCCGCTTCTTATAGCGATATTGTTGACTGGGGCGTAGACAATAATGTGTGGAAGGGCTTTAATTTTTTTGCCGAAGAATGCTTTAAGAACGGCTGCCCCGTTTTTGCAGTCAAATTGTATTCCGTGCTCAAGGATTGTTCGCCGGAAACGTACTGGAAAGAAGAAGCGGCGATACGGCTTGCTGCAATTTCAGTAAACGATTAGTCGATGAAAATAAACGAGAGAATGACGGGAAGTGCTGCAACGGTGCTTCTCGTTTTTTTCGGCAAGAGGAAATGCCGTCATCCACGAGCGTAGTTTGCAGTCCGCGTTTACTGCCTTAAGAGAAATACTGAGGAGGCTGACTGGACAAGTCTCTGTTATCTTATCGGATTGGAAAAATACAGAACCTGTAGCAGCATATGTCCTATTACGTTCAGGCGGTCTCAAGCCGCTGCAAACAATCTCAATCTCAATCTCAATCGCAGGAGCATTGCCGTTTTTATTCATCATCATTCTTATTTGCATACGTTTAACTTGCGAATTGCGAAAAATAGAGAGGTACTAAATAATGGCAACTCCTTTGGTCAGCATTTGCTCGGTTACGTATAATCACGCACCCTATATCAGACAATGCCTAGATGGACT
>CAUTOZ010000027.1:0-24834 GCA_963539635.1 uncultured Treponema sp. | reverse complement strand
CTACAAGAATTTGAATATCGTCTGTTATTTTAAATATATCCAAAAGTTGTTTTGCGTAAACTCGCGCTCTTTCCGAACTGAGCGATCCTTCCGAATAAATATCCGTGTTTCCGATTTTTTTAGGTTCAACAAGCAACATTTTATCCATCGAAATTATAGGGTCTTTGATATTCTTTCGATATTTGCTTTGCGATTTATGTATTATGTTATCTGCAACAATACTTTTAAATTTTTCAAAATCCAATTCGCTTGTAATTTTACAAATTGCATTAAAGTAATACCGCCACGAAGTAATTCCTAAAGATTTATTTTTATACAATACATCTTTTACATAAGAGCCGCTCATATTTGTTGTAGTATCAGATGCAGGGTATAAACCGTTTTCGCATTCGACAGTCATTAACGGTTTTGTTCTTTCAAGCGGTTTCAAAATTGCCGCGCATGCTCGTTTCGCTAAATCATTATTTCTAAAAATAATTTGCTTTTCTTTCCAGTCGGAATTCGTTGCAACTTCTTTTGTAAGATTAAATTGAACGTGCTGTATAAACTGTAATTTATCCGGCCATGGCTTATTGGAATTTGAAGCATTATAACCTTGCGACATAATGCCAAGGTTTCCAATACAGTTCAAATATTTTTCATAAATAAGATATGTTTTTTCTTTTCCGTCAAAATTATCATACCACCATTGATTTGGAGTTTGAGGCATAAAATGTTCGACTGTTATATCTTCTAAAGGTACGCCTATATTTTTTGTTTCCGCCTCTTCTATTTTTCTCAACAACACCTTTCCATACGTATGATTGTATTTCCGAGACTGGGTTAAAGCTGAATAAAAATCGTTATCATCCGGGTATCGCCCCGCTTTTGTATTACTGTTTGACAGTTCAAAATATAGAGTGTCGTATGAAGCTGTTATTTCGTCATTGTCCATTTTTTCTATCAGCTTTTGAATAACTGCACGCAACGCGCCGCCCCCGCCTGAAGGAGCAACAATGCGGTAGCGGAGTAAAAAGTCTGACAAAAGTTTAAATATTTTCACCAACTCTTTTTCACTCGTATCGTACAGTTTATTCATTAAATATAAATACAAGGGGTATACATCTTCAGTTTTTAAGGCATTCAACTCTTGAATATGCTTATTTAATTGTTTATTTGGAGTATTGAAATTTCTCATCCAATTAAAATATTTTGAATAAATTTCCAATTCTTGTAATATCTTTTCATGCGATACATTGGCATTTGAAAAATATTCTTTAAATATCGAATAAATCTCTTCATTTGCAACATCATCGTACGTTTTTATAACCAAATAATTTTTTGCTAAACGGGAAATAAATTCATTGCCGACTGTTGTCTCAATGTTTACCCAATAATTATCATACAAACGTTGCTGCTCGGTTGGCGATTTTGAAATTAAAAGATAGTTTCTCATTAAATCCGCAGCGCTTAACGGTTTTCCGGTTGAATTGATTTTTTCAAAGATTGTTTGAACGGTTTCCAAATCATTTTCAATTTGAAGATTAACACCCACAATTTCTAATTTTTGAATGGTATTGTAAATATCTACTAATGAAATTGTAGTTTCGTTTAATAAGCGTAAGAAACATTTATAATTTTTTATAATATTATTATTTTCATCTTTAATTGGCGTTTTTTCTATAACAGAAAGAAAACTTTGATAATCATACGAAGTTTGTTTTAATCGAATTCTAAACTTATCAATGCTTGTATCATTCTTTAAATATCTTGTAGTTATTTTACTTTGAAACTCCGCATCTTTTTCGCAATCACGCAGCGCACATAAAAGTAAAACAATGGTACTTATTCTTTGTTGGCCGTCTACTAAAATTAATTCTTGAAATTCAGCGCCATTATTGTCTCCGAAATAATAGACTATATTGCCTAAATAATGTGTTTTCTGCTTTTTAAAAGCATTTTCTATATCGGAGAATAATTCTTCGCATTGTTTATTTGACCATTCATAATTTCTCTGAAATGGCGGGATAATAAAAACTTTATCCAAACCGCCAATAAAATTGAGAACGCTTGTTTCACTTGCCTTCATTTTTTCTCCTTATGTGCCGCAACGAGGCCTCTGTCTAACAGGGTTTTAAAGCTCAACACATCTTGACTGCGTTGACATCTTTGAAAACTGTGTTGGTTTTTATTTCTTATCGGAAAACAGCTTCCCTTAGAATATTCCTCAGTGACTGCTGGTTTTGCTGAATTTATGATTCTCTTGTCTTCTTCAGTAAGCGGATTTTTGATTAAATCATCTAATGCCATAGTTTTCATAATACAATTTTTCCTCTTTTGCTGTTGCTCTTTGTGCAGAAAGAATACGAATATTATTATCGCCGCGCTCTGTATAGACTCAAACAATATCCGTTCCACACAATCAGTTACATTGTAATTTTCCTCAGATTCATCAGAATGAGCTTCATCAATAATTTCAATTCATTTTGAAGCCAGGAATACTCTTGCAACATATCCAAAAGAAATATCATCATGAATTTCCTTATTTATGCGATTTTTGTTTTCGTCCCGCTCAAATGATATTATGTATACACCATACTCCTCAAAAAGAAGGCAAACTTGTCGCCGATTTTAATGGAAGTTTGTATTATTCCTCCAATCAGAAGTCCGACTCTTAAAGGTGCTCCTCCTAAAACAGTCGTTCCTAATGCAATTCCGCCGCCGGCAGTACTAAGCGCTGCACCACCGAGTTCTCCAAGAAGAACGCTTGCAATCTTTTGCTTCTTTTGGAGTAAAAATCAATAGCGTTATATTATCCTTGTTTATTTCAGCAAAACTCGGAGCGTTCTTAATTTTTTTCAAATATATCAAAAAATCTTTTGAAGGTAGAAATGATTTCCATTTCATTTTTTCGTAAAGAATCCATCGATTGCAAGTTTCTTTATTACTTTTCTCAAGGCATGCAACATTCTCTTCGTTTCTTCGCAGTACAGATTTTACAGTATCACTGCTTCTTTCATCGTAATTCCACCATGAATTCCAACACCTATTATGTCGTATGATAGAGCTTTAAGACTGCAGGCAATTGAATATACGCAGAAAAGCCACTCATTGACACAGACTGCAGCGGTATTCAAAGTAAATATCAGTACAATTATTGACTGGAAAAAGCGATAGAAGGCAACCGGCGACGTAAAAACAAAAGTCCGCTGTGCTATCAACAAGAAAATTATTCCTGAAAATACGCCCCATGGACAACGCGGCGTTCCAGAAAAAAAGGTTTTACAGAACATTGCTGGAAAATACTTGCAGACCCTAATTTTTTCTGCCGCCGTATTCGCTGGAATACATCCCATTGAGCTCACGTGGAGCGCTTTGAAGCAGAAAATTGCAGGATGAGTTCATCGATATGGGTCCGTCAAACTCTCGCAGGCGGCACACCGTTTTCCTGGCAGTCTTACTATCCGGCAATACGTGTGTGAGCGCCGCACCGTTAAATCTGCAAACCGCATAATAACCCGCTCACCGTTGCTTACCGCCTCTCTCTGGCAAAACCTCACCATTTTATTTATAGTACGCGCAAAAATTACGGGTATCTCTAAAAACTCTGTTAGATTTTAGAGATACCCGACGAGTTTTCATTCAAGTCTTTATTTTGCAATGACTTAAATGAAAACATCGCACAGCACATCTAAGGAGGCCTCTCAAAAACTGAAGTTTTTAGAGGTTTTCTACTGAAAGCGAGGTTTGTATGTCGGAATTGGAATATAGCGGAACGTATGAGGCGGCGCTTGCGGCGAGTCGTAAGTTGGAAGAAGACATTGTAAAAGAGCCAAAAAAGTATCGGGTTTTGACGGGCGACCGTCCGACGGGCAGGCTCCACATCGGGCACTATTTCGGCTCGCTTAAAAACCGCGTCAAACTGTCCTCGTTGGGCGTTCCGACGATGATTTTGATTGCGGATTATCAAGTCCTCACCGATCACGATTCTTTTCGGGAAATAAGTCAAAACACCAAGCAGTTAGTCATCGATTACCTTGCTGCGGGCATAGAGCCGGCTGAAAACGTCGTTATTTATCCGCACAGTTACGTTCCGGAGGCAAATCAACTCATGCTTCCCTTTTTGACGCTCGTCTCTAATGCCGAATTAAACCGTAATCCGACGGTAAAAGAGGAAATCCAAGCGGCAGGACTTAAAAACATTAACGCAGGAATGTACACCTATCCCGTCCATCAGGCGGTCGATATTCTTTTTTGCAAAGGCAGTGTTGTTCCCGTCGGCAAAGACCAGCTGCCGCACCTCGAATTGACGCGGACTATTGCACGAAGGTTTAACGAAAAATTCTGCGCGGACAGAGAGCCGATTTTCCCTGAGCCGCAGGCGCTTTTGAGCAAAACGCCGAGTATTTTAGGACTTGACGGCACAAAAATGAGTAAAAGCCGCGGAAATGCAGTTATGCTGGGGGCAACGGAAGACGAAACAGCCGCGCTCATTAAAAAAGCGAAAACCGATGCCGACCGGCGCATTACCTTTGATCCAGTCAATCGTCCAGAAGTCGCAAATCTTTTAATGCTCATTTCGCTTTGCACGGGAGAGGAGCCGGAAGCAGTCGCAGAAAGAATCGGGGACGGCGGCGGAGGACTGCTTAAAAAAACGCTTACCGAGGCGCTTAACGAAGAATTGCGTCCGCTTCGTGCGCGGCGCGCTGAACTTGAAAAACAGCCGGACTATATCAAACAGATTTTGACCGAAGGGGTACGAAAGGCGCGAGAAATTGCCGAACGTACGCTTACGGAAGTCCGTGCAGCGATGAACATGGAAATATGAAACTGTCTGCATTTCTTGACTGGCTCGACGGTTTTTTAAATTTTGAAAAGACGCAGGCAAAAAACATATTTTGGCTGGATTCTATGCGCTTTTTGTGCGAGCGGCTTGAAAATCCGCAAAACGCCGTTCCGTGCATTCACGCGGCAGGCTCCAAGGGCAAAGGCTCCGTCTGTGCGCTGGCCGCTGCAATTGTCGAAAGCGCGGGAATGACCTGCGGGCTGTATATGTCGCCGCACGTCAGCGATTTTCGCGAGCGCATAACAACGCCGCACGGATTTTTTGACGACGCGGTATACGAAGACGCGGCGGACGAATTAGTCGGAGCTGTCGCAGGCATTCGGCAAGAAGACGTGCCGGGCGGCCGAGCATTTACGTGGTTCGAGTTGGTAACGGCATTCGCATTTTTGTGTTTCCGCCGCGCACCTGTCGATTTTGCCGTCTACGAAACGGGACTGGGCGGCAGACTGGACGCGACAAATGTTGTAATGCCGCGCGTCAGCGTTCTTATGCCGATTGAGTTAGAGCATACTGCATTTTTGGGCGACACAATAGAAAAAATTGCGGCGGAAAAGGCGGGAATCATTAAAGAAGGCGTTCCCGTCGTGATTGCTCACGGGGTAAATCCGCAAGCAGGACGTGTTTTTGCAGAGTGTGCCGAGCGCCGTCATGCTCCATGCATTTTTTTCGGCGATGAAATAAAAAATCTCTCGTATCACTATGAAGAAAACGGAATGCGCGCTACATTCGACATGGACTGCATTGGCGGCGGGCACATTTCTGCGTTAATGCAGTTACGGGGTGCGGAACAAGCAGCCAATGCCGCCGCCGCAGCCCTTGCTGTCAAACGTGCGCTTCCGGCGATAACGGCGGAGCAAATCCAAGCAGGACTGGAAAAGGCTGTGTTACCTGCGCGTTTTCAAGTGCTTTCCGCTCCGGAGCGGTATGGCAGCGTCCGCCGCATAATTCTTGATGGAGCGCATACGCCGGTCAGTATAAAACACGTCGTTCAAACGCTCAAAGATGCATTCGGCTCGGAGCGCGGCAATTTTCATCTGTTGTTTGCATGCGCCGCCGATAAGGACGCTGTCGGAATAGCAAAAGCAGTGCGCGGCATTTTTACGGAAATTACCGTTACGGAGACAGGCGGCAGGGCCCTGAACGCAGATGACTTGGAAGCCGTGTTTGCAGACATCGGAATGACAGCAACGACGGAAAAAGACGTGCGCACCGCGTTGGAAAATGCGCTCGCAAAAGCGGACGCCGCGCACGCAACGCTCCTTGCTGCCGGTTCGTTTTATCTTGCCGCGGAAGTTATCGCCGCGCTCTCACGGTGAATGCGCATGTAAACACGTCATCCCCCCCCCCCCAAAAAAAAAAAGACACATTCGGCAGTTCAGAACGCGGCGCATTTCATTTGTTGATTGCGTGCGCGGAGAGGGCGCAGCCTCTCCTCAAACGACAATACGAGGCACTCGTTTGGAAATGCCTGTCATAATTTCGTAGGGAATGGTACCGGAGAGCGCGGCGAGGTCTGCGGCATCTGCAAGGGCTTCGCCGTCTTTGGAACCGAAAAAAACGGCTTTGTCCCATCGGCGGACGTTTTTATTATCCGCGCCGATGTCAGCCATGCACTGATCCATACAGATTCTGCCGACGACCGGATACGCACTGCCGTTTATTGCGACCGTAAGACCAGGTGAAAAACGGCGTAACAGTCCGTCAGCATACCCAGCCGGAAGAATTGCGATGTCAGTATCTTTTTGCGCCGTCCACGTGCGCCCATAAGACACCGCCGTTCCGGCTTTAATGCGTCGTATCGCGGCAACCTGCGTTTCAAACTGCATGACAGGCTTTAATTCAAGGTCAATGCCGCGCTGCAAGAGGTATGAGCGGTCTACGCCGTCAGGGTAACAGCCGTATACGGCAATGCCGGGACGTACCATATTAAGCTGCATATCCGGCTCGCTGAGGCTTGCGGCAGAAGAAGAACAACTGCATATTCCCGGATTTATTCCCGCACGACGCACTGATTCAACGGCGGAAGAAAACACGCGGAACTGCTCTTTTGTATATGCTTTGTCAGTGTCTTCTATCGAATCGGAAACGGCAAAATGCGTCATCATTCCTGCAAGTTCAAGATATGAGGACGACTGGATAAAACGCGCAATATCCGCCGCTTCCTCCGCATAAACGCCGAGCCGTCCCATGCCGGAGTCCACTGCAAGAAAGACGCGCTGAACTTTCTTTTGCCGCGCGGCAGTTTCTGCGAATAAACTGATATATTCTTTGTCAAAAACGAGCGGAATAATATCGCGCTGCACCGCTTCGTCAATTTCGTCTTTGGAGCACAAACTTAAAAGAATGACGCCCGCTTTGATTCCGTTATCGCGGAGTTCCGCCCCTTCCTGCACTGCCGCCACTGCAAAATACTCGGCCCCCAGTGCTTCTGCGATTTTCGCGGTTGTAACCGCACCGCAGCCGTAGCCGTCGGCTTTGAGCGCGACGCACATTTTTACATTCGGTTTTAAGATCGTTTGTATCGACTTGATATTGTGTTCAAGATTGTCTTTATAAATCAGGGCTTTTGTACATCTCATCTTGGTATCCAATTTTTTCGCATTAAACCTGTTCGGAAACTTCAGTTTTGGGATAGATTACCTTAAAATGCGATGTTCTAAATCATGCTATTTACATAATTTAGAAGTCGTTAACCCATTCGACAACTGAGTTATTGAACGGGGGCTATTGTATGTCCCTGTATAATAATTTACAAGCCGTATTGTGAAATAGGCAAGAAATCGCTATATTACGCGCAAATTATTCCGGCATATATGCCGAATTGTAAAATTGATTGTATTTAAAAATAGTTGAAGTTGGTATTTCGGAACGAAAATCGTATTGAGTTTATCAGAGCGCGATGTTTTGCAACGCAGTTTCCGACTGTAATTATTTTTTAACGTCTCAATTCGTCGGTACAAGCCGGATTTACGGAGGAAGACTGTTTAACGGTCGCTTGAGTCAGATGAAAAGTGTAAAAATCAAGGTTATTTGTATTGCTGCGGGGCTTTCATTCGCGTTCTCATGTTCCACAACAAAAGAAGTGAGAAAAAACGGCAGGCAGAATGGGACGGAGACGGAAAAACTTGCCAAAAAAGACGCGCGTCCCATTCCCACAGAGAACGCTTCCAATCGCCAGGAAAGTGAATTTAAAGCCCTGCTTCAAGATTTAACGCTTACCGTACAATCTGCGCCGAAGCCCGCTGCGGCAGGCAAAAACTTTTCTTCCCCCTTTTCAGTCATTGCAGAAAACAAAAACGGCGTTGTTCCGAACTTAAAACTTGCCGTTTCGTGGCCTGCGGGCAAAAATGAAAACGCACTAAGCTACGATACCGAAATCGTAACGACCGACGAAAACGGAAAAGCGTCGTTTATGCCGCCTGTACCAACATTTGCAGTCAAAGATAAACTTACCTTTTATCCCGTGCCGGTCAATTCCTCGGCAGCCATGACGCAGCGTGCATACGCGGCAGGCATCGAAATTCCATATAAAGTCAAAACGTCCTATCTTTCAAAAGAGGGAATGTTATACGCATTCGACTGCAACGAAAAAGGACAGGCGACGACAAATTCATTTAAACTCTTGCAGAGCCTCAGAAATTCCGGCGTGAGGGTCGGCAATTCGCCGATAAGTTCTTCCTCTTACTTGGATAAACCGGTCTCATCCTTATATAAAGCGACGTATGACATCGTTGGGAGCGCGTACAAGTTTATGATAGTCGGGACAGTAAAATTCAGCGAAGTGCCGTCAACAAGCGACGGGCTGACAACTGTTTCGCTTTCTGCCGACATAACCTGCGTGAATATGACGGACGGCTCGATTTTAAGCACGATTACAGTTGCTGAAAGCGTTACGGAAAAAACGAAATACGCTGCGGAACAAAAATGCCGCGAACGCCTTGCGGATAAAGTAACTGAAGAAATAATTTACGGAATGTAGGATAAAATTATGATTTACACAGACACACGAGATAAAAACGTAAAAGCGGACTTCCGCACGGCAGTTATGAACGGCATGAACGCCGCAACAGGCGGCTTGTACATTCCCGTTGACTTTCCAAAACTGGATAAAGCGTTTATTAACAAAACGCCTGAACCGTCGTTTCGGGATATTGCGTTCAATATGGCAAAGCCCTACGTCGAAGGCGAGATTTCCGACGAAGGATTGACGGAGATTATCCAAGACGCATATACGTTTTCACCGAAAGTTGTACCGCTTGATGCTATTACGTATTCGCTCGAACTATTCCATGGACCGACGTGCGCTTTTAAGGATTTTGGGGCGCGTTTTATGGCGCGCGTTATGTCTTATTTCAATAGAACGGAAAACGGCACGCTCCACATTCTGGTTGCCACATCCGGCGACACGGGCAGCGCAGTCGGAAGCGCGTTCCATAATGTAGAAGGACTGGACGTTACGATTTTATATCCCGCTGGAAAAATCAGTCCGCTGCAGGAAAAGCAGCTTTCAACATTTACGGGAAACGTCCGTGCGCTCAAAGTGAATGGAACTTTCGATGACTGTCAAAAACTGGTTAAAACTGCGTTTACTGATTCGGAACTCAGAAAAGAATTCCGCCTGTCGTCTGCTAACTCAATCAATATTTCCCGTCTTCTGCCGCAAAGTTTCTATTATATGTACGCCGCTCTTGCAGTCAGAAACCGTGCGCTTATCGACAGCAAACTGGACAATCCTGCAATTATTACCGTTGTACCGTCCGGAAACTTCGGCAATTTGACTTCGGGACTGATTGCCCGCAAAATGAGCGCGCCGATTGCAGGCTTTGTCGCGGCAACAAACACAAACCGCACGATTCCTGACTGGATTGCAACAAGCGAATACAAGCCGCGCCCCTCCCTTGAAACGTATGCAAACGCGATGGACGTGGGCGCTCCGAGCAATTACGAGCGTATCCGCGCGATGTATACGCTGGAGCAAGTCCGCGCGCTGTTTGCGTCATACTGGCTTGATAACGAGGGCATTCTCGATTCAATACGAAGCTGCCGCGTGCGGACAGGATACACGGTAGACCCGCACGGCGCTGTCGGCTGGAAAGCATGGGACGATATCCGCGGCGGCGCTATGAAAAGTCTTATGGACGGGCAAAAGGGCGACTTCAGCAAGCCCGGTCTTACGCCGAATGTTCCTGATTGGGCGGGCGAAGTTGCCGCTAAAAATGCGGTCGGCATTATCCTTGAGACGGCGCATCCTGCAAAGTTTGGGGAAGTTGTACAAGCCGCAGGCGGAAAAGAGCCGCCCGTGCCGGAGCGTCTTGCCGAAGTTTTGCGTCTTCCCGACCGCGCAATCCCGATGGAAAATGATTATGCGGCGTTTAAAGATTGGCTCAAAGCGAATTTAAAATGAGGCTATGGGCGGGCGCTGTCCGCTTTTCCAGTCAACCGTTATGATGAAAAGAACCGCTGGTATAGGCGGGAGCACCATATTTTTAGGAGGCTTATGATGAAATTCACGTTTTTGAAAGCGTGCGCGGCTTTTGCACTTGGCACGTCGGCGCTTTTTTTTGCGGCGGCAGAAGAGTCCGCCCTTTCGATAATGGAAAAGCACCGCGACATCGAGCACGGAAAAACGAGCGTTTCCACTGCGGTGATGACGCTCACGAATAAAAAGGGCGCGGTGCGTGTGCGGGAAATTGCGTCGTTCAAAAAAGATTTCGGCGAAACGGAAAAAACTGTTATCGTCGTCAGGGCGCCCAAAGACGCTGCGGGCGTCAGTTATCTGCAATGGGAGTACGAGGAAAAAGACGGCGCTAAAAAAGACCGCGACAACTGGCTCTACATTCCGGCGATGAAAAAAGTGCGGCGCATTTCTGGTTCTGAAAGCAACGGCGATTTTATGGGAACGGATTTTACTTACGACGACATGGGCGAGCGCGCATTGTCCAAGGACGACTTTACGCTTTTGGGCGAAGAGACTGCGGACGGTGAAGAATGCTGGAAA
Organism: uncultured Treponema sp.; assembly: GCA_963539635.1. Lineage (GTDB taxonomy): Bacteria > Spirochaetota > Spirochaetia > Treponematales > Treponemataceae > Treponema_D. Next base: position 14,011 of record CAUTOZ010000027.1, on the reverse strand, counting down.
ATCGAGTGCAAGGCGAAAGACAAGTCGGAAAAAGAGCCGCGCCGGATTGTGTGGGTGCGGAAAGACAACTACCTTATGCATAAGGCGGAATTTTTTGACAAGCAGGACAAATTGCACCGCGTTTTTTCTTCGTCCGACGTTAAAACAATCGACGGGATATGGACAGTCGGCAAAATGAGAATGGAAAACGTACAGAAGGGGCATTTTACCATCATTGAAATAAAAGACGTTGCGTACAATCAAGAAATAAACGACTCGGTATTTACGGTTTCCGCACTTGAGCGGGGCGCCGTAAAATGACAGAGCGCGGTTCTGGCGGTGCGGCGGCACTAAAAAAAACAAATGCACGATTATGCCGAAGACGCTTCCGGCATTTGACGAGCGCATTTGCCGCATTCATCGCTGTCTGCGGCTTGGGCGCGGCGTATGGGCAGGAAGTTTCATTTTCCGGCAGTGTCAAAACTCGTGTCGGAGCATACGTGTACGGCAGCCGCGCAGGTCGCTTTTCTGAAGTAAAAAATATCGTTTCCGGCGCACTTGACGCATCTGCATTCGGCTGTGCGGCATATATCGACGGCTCCGTTTCGTTTGACGGCGTAAAAGCGGCCGCCGAAGAGCCGTTTTCCGTACCGGCAGGACTTTCCGCCGCGCTCAAAGAAGCGTGGTTTTCATGGCACACAGAAAACGCGGCAGGTACACTGACGTTCGGGATAAAAGCGGGACGGCAGATAAGCGCATGGGGCAAGGCTGACGGCATACGCATCGCCGACGTGCTCTGTCCCAAAGACATGACGAGTTTGTATTCATCGAATTACGGCGACTCGCGGCTCGGCGTGGATGCGCTCAAATTGACGCTTGCGGGTACGTATTTTTCTTCCGACGTGTACTGGATTCCGATTTTTAGACCTGCCGCCCTCCCGTTGGAAAAGTCAAATCCGCTGCGGGCTGTATTTTTACCGGAATCCGTAAGCGTCAACGGACAGACGCTGCCCGTTGCGCTCGGCACGATACGCGCTCCTCAACCAGATTTACGGAATTCTGCATACGGAGCGCGGCTTGCGTTCAATCTTTCCGCGCTCGACTTTGCGTTCTACGGCTGCTACGGATTTTCCGACACGCCCGTTTTGACTACGGAGCTTACACTGTCGGGCGGAGTGCCGACCGGCATTACTGTCAACGGGGGGTACCGTAAGTTCGGCATGGCGGCGTTTGACGCAGCCGTTCCCGTCAAGTCGTTTGTCTTCCGCACGGAAACCGCTGTCATTTTTGATAAAGCGTATTCGCGGCAATTCGGCGCTCCCGTTGCAAAAAATAGCATAAACTCTCTCATCGGGGCTGACTGGATTCACAATTCATGGACGCTGACCACGCAGTATTTTGAGGAATTCATATTTGACTTTGATGACGATATTGCCGGCGCAAAAAAACGCAAAAACGGCTCCACGCTGAACGTAAGCCGTACCCTGCTTGCCGAAACGTTGAAAGTTTCGCTTTCTGCGGGAATACAGTGGCAGGATTTTGACAGTTTTGCCTCTCTTTCCGCTGACTATGCGCTGACCGACCGCCTTTCCCTCCTTATCGCTGCCGACGGCTATTTTTCCGGCGTACGCGACGGCGGCTACGGCGCGTACAAAGAATTAAGCAGCATCCGTCTGGAAGGCATTTTTAGATTTTGAGGTGCAGAACGCCGTTTTTGTACTTACTTGTGTAACCATTACGCTTTATCGTGTTTGTATAAACATAGTACGACTGACAAAGCGAATGTTTTTTATGACCGCGGGTTTTCCTCCTTTGCCCGCGGTCATTTTTTTAACGCCTGTGCGGACTGCGGTCTTATTTTGGTAATCGTACGCATAAAAAAACACGGGCAGGTGAAAGACATTTATCGTTCCTGAAAACGTAAGCGTACTCGAAGTAATTTATTGAATATAAAAAATACTGTAATAATCACGCTGTACAGCGCAAGATCATAGACATCGAATGTCCCCAATGAAGGAAATAATAATTGAACGACTTCCGACAACACACCTAGCATGATTGCCGAAATATATCCTATAAATTTCATTTCGTAAAAATTCAAAAATATTAACGAGAGCGATGAAAACCATAATGCATCGACCAAATAATTTTTTATAAAAACATTAAGAAATAATATTGGAAAACGGATACGGATATTTTTACATACACTGCTTACATATTTAAGATTTATGAAAGGTTTTAGATATTTTACTATATGCAACCTGTCTACGTCATGCAGTATCACATAAAAGACGACTGCATAAATAAGCAGACAGATTGCAATAAGCGTAGTATTTGCTTTTTTATGCAAAATCTGAGGAGCGCTTGATAACAATATCAGCGTTTTGCCGCATTTGGTCGCTAAACAGTTTAATTACTTGCTGTTCATAATTTTGCAGTTCACTTTCTGCAATGGCAACTTTGAATTTTCCAGGTTCATATTCCATAACAGATTTAATCCGCATAGTTAATACGCCGGATTTTGAGATGCTATACTGAAATTGATATTTCAATGGAATATTGCTGACTGTGATTTTTGATTCAAGAACGGCAAAACTAAGAATGGAATTCTCTTCAACTATGGTAACATTGGTTAAATCTCCCGCAGACAAACACAATTTTGTTACTTCCATAAGCTGCTTAGAAGATAATTCCTGCGTTACTTGTATTTTTTCCTCATAATTATTCAGCCATTGATTTACTATCGAAATATCGATTGGTACTTGTTTTTCCGGTTCCGGAGCAGATCCTCCGCATGATAAGGATAAAATAAAATGTATCGCAGAGATAAGTACTATCTGTGCAGCAGCCAATGCAATTGCTTTCTTTTGTTTCATAGAAAACTCCTGTAAGAAAAATTTTAAGACTGAAAATAAAAGAAATGTGCAGACTGCAGAAGTTGTATTCAATGCAACGCGCCGATTATCATTCTATTTCCAATCTTTATTGTCTAATCACAAAGAAAAGACATCTGCATTTATTATACCCCCCCCCCCCCCATGAATTGTCAAGAGTTTTATTCGGTTGATTTTTAGTATCCAAGACTTACTGAATACGGTGTGTTTTTTTAGAAGCGCATAAAAAAACGCGGGCGCTTGTTACGGCAGTCCGCGTTCGTTCAATTGACTGAAAAAAATACTTTGCAGCCGGATTTTATTCCGCACAGATTGGTTCAAAAGTTTCGGCTTTCAGAGATGCGCCGCCGATTAAGCCGCCGTCAATATCCGGCTGGGCGAGCAATTCTTTTGCATTCGACGCTTTCATTGAGCCGCCGTATTGAATGATAACTGCGTCCGCAACTTTTTGATTGTAGAGTTTTGCGATGTGAGCGCGGCAAAACTTATGAATCGCTTCTGCATCCGCCGGAGTTGCGGTTTTGCCCGTCCCGATTGCCCAAACAGGCTCGTACGCAATCGTAACGCTCTGCATTTGCGCTTCCGTAACGCCGGAAAGTCCCGCGCTCAACTGGAATGCGCACACCCGCTCGGCATTTCCCGCTTCCCGGTCAGAAAGAAGTTCTCCGATACAAAGGACTACTTCAAGACCCGCTTCAAGTGCGCGGCAAACCTTTTTGTTTATCAGCTCATCGCTCTCGCCGATTTCATGCCGCCGTTCGGAATGTCCCAAAATGACTGTGCGCACACCGACATCTTTGAGCATTTCAGCGGAAACTTCGCCTGTATGCGCTCCGTTTTTCGTTGCCGCAACGTCTTGCGCGCCCAACAGAATATTCGAACCGCTGACAACCTGCGATACCGCGTCAAGATACACGAACGGTACGCCAATCATGTACTTTCCGCTTTTTCCCTTGAGCGCTGCGACAAGGTCTTTCGCCAGCTGCACTGCCTCCGCCTTGCTCGTATTCATCTTCCAATTGCCTGCAATGTAATGGGTTCTCGCCATAGCAATTCTCCTGTGGTTTGTTTTTCACGATGATAGTGGAAAGAAGGGGGCTTGTTCAAGGCGGACGGCAGAGGACGGAGTTTGAAAGACTTAACGGAGTTACCGTCCGCAGCAAGTTTTCTGACGAAAACTTGGGGTAAAATTTAGTTTTGGATATTGGTGGATAAAATAGCATTTGAAAGACTTAATGGAGTTATCGTCCGCAGCAAGTTTTCTGGCGAAAACTTGGGGTAAAATTTAGTTTTGGGTATTAGTGGATAAAATAGCATTTGAAAGACTTAACGGAGTTGCCGTCCGCGGCAAGGTTTCTGACGAAAACTTGGGGTAAAATTTAGTTTTGGATATTGGTGGATAAAATAGCATTTGAAAGACTTAACGGAGTTGTCGTCCGCGGCAAGGTTTCCGGCAAAAACTTGGGATAAAATATGGTTTGGGGCTTTTTCGTTAACAAAATGGCATTATTGAAATTGCAGCGACAATGCGTTTTGTTAGATACGAATGGAAAGACAGGGCTTGAAATATGAAACGCGGGTGTTGTCCGCGTGTAGTTTTGACTACTGACAAAACTAGTTTGTAGTCATTGGGAGTGGCTGCGACAGTAATGCAAATCTTATGCAGACTATATAATCTATATAAACGCATTTAAGTATGCTGTTCGCCCCTCGCCAAAAACTCTATTTCTCTGGGAGAGTATCCGTGCGCTGCAAGAGTGTGGGGAATCTTACACGGATGGGAACTCTGTTCCGTCTTTCAAACACCTTTCTCCGCCGTCCGCTAAACTTCCGTCTTATTGCACGTTTTGCCGTTAGGTAAAACGTGGGTGAGCGGGGCGCCGCAAAATCTGTAAACCACGTAATAACCGCTCACCACAGCCCAACAATTCCCTCTGCCAATAGTTTGCCTGGTGATTTTCTGATATACTGCGTCCAAAAGCGAGGTTTTATGAGAATTACGAAACTCGGTGAAGAGATTTTGCGCGAAAAAGCGGAGCCGGTTGCGGAGATAAACGATGAAATCCGTGCTCTGGCGGCAGAAATGTTCGACGCGATGATAGAGGCGAATGGAATCGGGCTTGCGGGGCCGCAGGCAGGCAGAAAATTGCGCATTTTTGTGGTGATGATTGACGACGGAGCGCGCCGTGTATTTATAAATCCGCAGATTATTTCGACGTCTGAGGAGACGAGCGAATACGAAGAGGGGTGCTTGAGCATTCCGCAGGTGTACGAGTCAATAACGCGGCCGGCAAAGGTAACGGTGCAGGCGTTCGATGAAAACGGAAAGCCGTTTACGCTTGAAGCGGAGGGACTTTTAGCGCGCGTTATTCAGCACGAGTATGACCATCTGGACGGGATTTTGTTTATCGACCGCGGAGACGAAGCGTTTGCAAAAAAAACTGAAGCGCAGTTTGCAGCGCGTTCGGAGCGGCGGAAACAAAAAGAAGCGGAAAAGGCAAAAAAAGAAATGCGGATTGCTGCAAAAAAGGCTGCCCGCGAAGCAAAAAAAGCCCGCAATGCAGGAGCGTCGTAAGTGCCGCGCCTCAAAGTTTTATACGCAGGAAGTCCCGAATCGTCTGCGCGCACGCTTGAGCGGCTTGTCGAGCATTCCGGTTGTGCCGACAGCGGTTTTGAAGTGTGTGCAGTCTTATCCAATCCTCCGACTGCAAAGGGACGGCATAAGACGCCGACGCCGACGCCGGTTACATTTACCGCCGCTCGTTTGGGTCTGCCCTGCCTTACGCCGGAGCGCTTGAACGCCGACGCACGGGAACAGGTCAGTGCGCTTTCCCCTGATATTTTGGTGTGCTTTGCCTATGGACACATATTCGGCCCCAAGTTTCTGGCGCTTTTCAAGTTCGGCGGACTGAATCTGCATCCTTCCGCCCTGCCGAAGTACCGCGGCTGCTCGCCCGTAAATGCCGCAATCTTGAACCGCGATACGGAAACGGCGTTTACGGTGCAGACATTAAGCCTTGCGATGGACGAAGGTGCCATTATCCGGCAAAAAAAAATTGCGCTCACTGGAGTGGAAACGGCAGGAAGTCTTTTGAACGCGGCTGCGGAAGAGGGGGCGGCGCTTTTGTGCGATGCGCTTTCCGAAATCGCGCGGACGCAGCAAGCGCTTGCCGGTACGCCGCAGACAGGCGAGGCAAGTTATACGTCCGTCATTACAAAAGAAGACGCAAAAATTGACTGGACAAAGAGCGCGAAAGAAATCGACGCGATAGTGCGCGCGTATTCGCCTGAGCCGTGCGCATGGACGGAGGAAAACGGAAGTGCGCTTAAAATCCTTGCGGGAACGGCGCTTGACTCAAGCGGCATACTGACCGGAGAAGACGCAACCACCGCCTGCGGGACGGTGCTGCGCTTTGAGAAGAGCGCGGGCCTCCTCGTTCAATGCGGGGACGGGATTTACGTCGTTACCGAGTTGCAGCGGCAGGGAAAAAATGCCGCACGCGCGAAAGACTTTATCAACGGCGCGCGCGGCTTTATTGGCACGGTCTTGGGCAGCGGACAGTAAAAGAAGTTTTTCTGTCCGCAAGTTCTCACTAACTTCGCCGTACGATAAAATCGCTGCGGGTACCCGTCCCAATCATCTTTTTCTCTGGTTTACAGAACGAAAATTACGCAAAATATCTTTGAACAAATCTTTTAAGCGAAAGTTAACAAATCGTTCGCTTTTTTGCTGCGGCGCTGCCTTTTTTGCAGTCAATATGCGAAATAAAAGCATGAGCGTATCGATACACAAAACTATATTCAAACTGCACAGCGCGGCGCAGCGGACAACGGCAGAACTGTTTTCGTTTCTCTTAGGCGGCACGGAATGCGCAGTCTGCGGAAAAAGCGCCGCCGCGCTTCCCCTTTGTTCCGGCTGCCGCAAAAAATTCTTTTCAATTCCTGCGATAGAGGACGGGCTGTGCCGCGTGTGCGGAAAAACGTTAGTTTCAGAAAATGAAGTCTGCATGGAGTGCCGCGCCGCACGTACGCTCTCGCACACCGACGGGATTTTTCCGCTTTTTTCATATCGGTTATGGAATACGCGGATTTTGTCCGCATGGAAACGAAACGACGAACGGATTTGGTCGCGCTTTTTTGCAGAACGGCTTTCGATTCGCCTTTTGGACATGAAAAAACGTTTGGGGGACTTTTGCCTCGTTCCCATTCCGCTGCGGCACGGCAAAATCCGCGAGCGCGGCTGGGATCAAGTGGAAGAGTTGTGCGCCTTTCTCGAATATGAGCACGGTTTTTGCGTCCGTAAACTTCTGCAGCGAGTTTCGGGGACTGAACAAAAAAAACTCGACCGGAAGCAGCGCCTTTCGACCATCGGAAAATCATATGCGCTTAAAAACGGCGCACTCTCCGCCGCTTTTCCTGCACGCATCTGCATAATCGATGACGTACTGACTACCGGCGCAACGCTCGAAAGCGCTGCTTCCGCCCTCAAAGCCGCCGGCGTAAAAACGGTATTCGCGGCAACGCTTTTTACGGTGGATTAAACTACAGATGACAGAAGATTTAATTTAAAAGGCATGAGCGCTGTTTCATCTATTCCTGTGTCGTAGTTCGGCAGAACCGGCATGGAATGGAACTTACGAATGGTACCGCAGGCGGCGGCGCACGGAACATTGAAAAGATATAACGGCACTGCAACCGGTCTTTTATCTGCTGGAGGACAAATTTGCCTGCCGCCGGAAGCGCACGTTTTTACCGTAAAATCTGCACAAAAAATATTTGTGGTCTGCTTAAAGTGACTGCAAAAAACACGGAAGACTTTCGGCGGCGGTAAGTACCATTTTCAGCGGGTTTTCTGCATGAAAACTCCATCGCATGAAAACTCCGTCATGTCTTTTAAATACGGTTTTTACCGCCTGTCGTCAGCACACGCGGAGAATGCATTCCGCTGCTTTGCCAATGAGTACCGGAATAAGGACGTTGTCCAAGTCGGCAAGCGGCAATACTTCTACAAAGGTTGCAATGAGCGCGAGGAAAAAGGCGGCTTCTGCATTGGCGCATACTGTAAACGATGAAACAAAGACTGCAAAAAAACACGTAAGACTTCCGGCAGCAGTTTTGCCGTTCGTCAGCGGAATGCGGACGCGTCCGAACAATTTTCCGGCAAAACTTGCAAGCCCGTCGCCGAATGCAAGCGCGTATATGCCTATTCTATAACCTTCTGCACCCAGCGTGAACGCCGCAAGCAAAATGCCCGTAACAAGCGTTACGGGACCAAGCACAAATTTATTTTCATCCCGCTTACGGGCGGCGGCGGCGGTTATCTTTGCCACGAGCGGCACTTCTATCCCGCGATGACGCAGCAGTTCGGAAACGCAGTACAAGAGCGCCGCACACGCAAGCGCAATAACGGTCGGCAGATACAATCTGTCAAGCAGGGCGGGAATACATGCGCTGCATACGTGTATCGACTTCCGAACAATCTCTTTTGTAATACTTATACGGTATTGTTTTAAAAGAATGCCGCGCTCACAGTCCTGCCGACTCATTTGCCAAATTCTTTTTCGCCGCTCAAAGTCCGCGGCAACGCAGTATAAATTGCAGGTTCATACTCCGGCAGGGGATGACTAACAAACTTCATATTCTGTTCGGCAAGATTGCTTCCTCCAAGCCGTACCATCGTCGTTTGATTGCGCGTCAGCGCATCCCATGCCCGCATAGATTCCTGAAAATTGACCATCGCCTGCGCATTGAGCGAACTGTCGCCTGTTCTCCGCGCAAGCCGGTAGAGCGTAACGCCTAAATTATTCGACGCTTTTAAGTACAAATCAACAATTTCCTGTTCGTCCGAGCGCGTCTGCGGAAATAAAACGCCGCGCTGTGCTCTTTCTGTGTCCAGATATTCCATCAGACGCTCGTAATAACCTTGCGCCGCATAATTATCTTCGCGCATAGAAAGCGTATTTCCCATCGCTAACAATAAATTCCTGTCAGAATGCTCATCTTCTAACGCTTTCATAAACGAACCGAGCGCTTCGGCGTAATTTCTTTTTCCATATTGAATAAAACCAATTTTATAGCGGATTTCAGGCGTGTCGTAAAAATTATCGACGGCATCTTGATACGCTAACAGTGCGCTGCCAAGTTCGCCGGACACAAAGAATTCCATATCGCCCATATCGGCGTACAGATTTCCGACCTGCGCATTGCCAGTCAATCCATTCGTATCGCGGAATTCAGTAAAGAGCGTAATGCCGCCCGTGTACGCTTCCAGCGCTTTGAGGTACTCGCGCTCTGCCGCATATTCTTCGCCGAGCAGACGGTACGAGTCGATATTCTTATACATATCGCGTTTTTTTAGAGTCCGCGCTTTAGCAAAGAGGTCTATCGTGTGCTTGAGAGAGTCTTTTGCCTTGCTGCCGTCCCGCATTTGCACGTAATAACGCGACATATTGTAGAATGCAACCGGATTTTCCGGATTCGCCTTGACTGCGCGCACCAGAGTTTCTTTTACGTCTTCAATTTTATTTCGCAAATATTCATCGGAGGGGGCAAGCGTGCCGTACAGTTTATCCAAAAGATAGCCGCTCAATTCCGTCCAGTCTTCCGCGCCCAAAGATTTTGCTTTCGGCATAAAGTTTTCTTTAAGCTGCAGGACTTCAAGCAAATTGTCCGTGCGAATGTAATATCGCAGCATACGCGACAGATAAAAGAGATTTTTGCTTTTGACTTTGTTCTTTTCCATCAATTCCGTGTAACGGGAACGCGCCATATCGAATTTAGACGGATCTTTTTCTGTCGCCCACTCAAGATACACGTCTCCGAGCAGTAAAATGCCGTCGGGGTCGTTTACATGATGGTCGAGCACGTCGCGAAGCACAATTTCTTCCGCCTTTGCATAGTCGGCAAGGTCATTCATTTCCATTTCGGCATATTCAAGTCCTGCCGTCTTATCGAATTTAAATGCGTACAGCAGAGCCTTGTAAACCTGTTCTGCCCGCGCATACTGTTTGTGCGCTCGATAACCGCGCGCATACTTAAAAAACCATTTTTTTTGCAGATTGTACGTAACCGCTTTATTAAATTTTTCTTCCGACGGAGGATAGTCGCCCGCTTCAAGGAACTTGTACCCCTGTCGGTATAAATGATTTGCGACTGCCGGCTCGTATATGTAAAACTTTGAAAACAGGAACAAAATCCCCACGAGGACTGCCCCGACCATGCTCATCAACGCACCGGGAATGATTCTATTGCGCAGTTGATACTGGAACGACGCCTTGTACGCTTCATATTCTGCAGCGGTACGGCGTTCAAAGTCTCGCGGAACAGGAATGGAAATGTCGAGCATTTTTTCCAACTGCGAAGCAAGTTGGCGCGCAGGAACTTTTTTCAGCACCTTTTGAACAATCTCGAATTCCGCCTCGTCAGTGAACTCGTTTTTGATGATGAGGTCTTCAACTGCAAGCCGCACATTCAGCGGATAGGAAGAAAGATTTTTTAAGAATTTTTGATAGTCTGCGTCAGAAAGCGTGTTAGGCGGCAAGTCGCCCTCTTCTGTCGGCTGAGAAATTTCCGCTTCCGGCAGTTTCATCTTGCCGTTTTTGCCTTCTGCAACCGTATCGACATCGGTAAAACCGCGAATTTCAAAATCGCCTGAGTCAAGTTTTACGTTGTCCGCGTTATCAAGTTCTAAGCCGCCGCCTGCAATCTGCGCGTCCGTCTCGGGAAACTCCATTCCCGCAAGTTCACTCGTATCAAATGTTTCCATCGGCACGTTTTCATCGATAGGAATCTGCGCCGCGTCATCGGAAGCGCTTTCGCTTACATTAAAATCAAAATCCGACGGAAAATCATCGCCAGCATCTGCGCCGTCGGCACTCTGAGCAGGAAGCGTGAAAGCGTCGTCGAAGTCTCCTCCCGTAACATTTTCCGGAAGCGGAGCATTGTCCGTGTCCGCAAGGTTTGCAGCACCGCTGTCCAATCCGAAAGAGTCGCCTGTGTCGTCATCAAAGTTGAGTGAAGAAAAATCTGCACCGCCGTCCAAATCTGCATTTTTTGCCGCCGTTTGACTGTCGCCGGAAAGAGCAGAAGCTGCCGCGTCATTGGACAGATTAAAATCTCCGGAAAAACCGTCTGGGCTGTCTTCAGGAAGGCTAAAATCGTCCGCGGAAGCGTTAAATGCCTCGTCTGCATGAGCGTCCGTATCGGGTGCGCTGTCATCTTCTGTGTCGGGCAGTGAAAGACCATCAGTCCCCGCCTCCGATTTGGTGTGCAGTTCAAAGTCGTCGAGTTCAGGGCTTTCAAAGCCTAAATCAATAGGGGGCGCGTTCTGCGTGTCAAAATCGGAAAAAGCCGAATTACCGCCGGGAACCGTAAATAAATCGTCCGCCGAACCGCCGTTGTCGTTGCCTGTAGTGTCGGAAAGAGAAGTTAAATCATCGAGAGAAAACATTTGTCCGGGCATTATCGATGCGTTTTCCGCATCCGTCGAACCGCCGGACACATCGGGTGCATTCTCCGTCTCCGTATCCGCAGAAAGAGATGTTTGTGCCGTCTCTGCGTTTTCAGAGTTTGCGGATACGCTCGCCGCACCGGAACCGTTATTGTCCGTATCCGCGTTGAAACTTGAGGCTTCCGCGCCGTCTGTCGCCTCATCGCCGGAAAGCGGCGGCTCATCAGTCATGTCCTGCATATCGGACTGCAAAACCGGCTGTTCCGGGTTTGCCGCGTTGTCGAAAGATTCGGTTTCAGGCGGAAGAGAGAAATCCTCAGAAGCGTTTAATGCGGCAGCCGTATCTGCGGAAGATTCCGGCAGATCGTCAAAAAAAGGCTCATCGAACTGCGGGTCAAAAAAGTCTGCATCCGCAGCAAGCGGCATTTGCTCTGTCGGAGCGCTGCCGGAGTCTTTAGACTCCGTGTCCGTATCGGAACGGGCGTTTTCCGCTCCCGCCGCTTCTGACTCGGAAAGAGAGGGGATATCGTCAAGGGAAAACATTTGCCCCGGCTCAATACCGTCGTCTTTTGTATCCAGTTGAGACGGAGGCTCGTCAAAATCCGCAAAGTCGCTTTCAGGAAGGTCAAAGCCATCGGTATCGGCGGCAGGAGATGTCGTGCCGGAAGAGAGCGTTTCTTCGCTGCCGCCCCCCTTTTCCTCGCCGAAATCCGTCGTTCCGCCGTCGTCTAAACCGAGCGCATCTTCCAGCGACGGAATAGAATCTTCGGTTTGTAAATCGTGCTCGACGTTTTGTAAAACGGACTCGTCAAAGTCGTGCTTTTTATTATTGGAGAATAAATCGTCCGTGCCGCTTTGTTCAGGGGAGGCAAAAGCGCCGCCTGCGTCTTGTTCCTGTTCTGCAGGAGCGTCCACAAAGCCTTGAGTTTCGTCAAAACCTGAGCCGCCGAGTAAGTCGTCAAGGCTTAAATCTGCAATGTCAGGCTTTTTTTCTTCTTGAATCGGCGCGTCTTGTTCAGCCGGCTCTTCGTCAAGAAACTGCGAAAGGTCAGGAATACCGCCTGCTCCTACAGTCCCGTCTGGATTTCCGCCGACCAAAGACGATACGTCCGGCATATCAACGGCAGAAGTCTTTTGCGCACTACGGGAGGCAGAAGAGGAGCCGGTAATATCGGATAAGTCTTCGTCTTCCGCTGTGTTTTTTTGTTCAGGAACAGGCTCCGCCATAAAGTCTGCAATGCCCATGACAAAATCGTCTGAGTCGTCTACATCTTTGACGTTTTTGGGGACAGGAAAGGAAACGACTTTTTCACCGCGCTGGGCACGCAGTTCAGCTTCGTTTCCAAGTGCAAGAATATCGGAATTAAATTTATTGAGCTGACTTAGACCCGGCATTTTATAATCTACCTCACAAAATGAAATGATTTTAAGAAAGCGCGGCAGTGCAGCCGCTTTTAATTTACCGCAGTCTTTATAAACGCATCCGTGCGTATCGACCGCTCTCAAGACGATAAATCCGAACTCAAAATCAAAGTTATCGGGCATCCAAAACACGGTCAGCGTTTAGAGATGCCGGACGAGTTTTATATAAATCTTTGTATTACAATAACTTATATAAGAACATCGCAAATACGCTTAAGGAAAACTTCTAAAAACTAAAGTTTTAGAAATATCTATCATAAGTAACGGATTTTTTTCGCCTTTCCTTAATCATTTTAAGAGCGGTAAAACTCTCGCTCTTCTCCTTTTGACTGCACACATTGACTGGACAAGCGCGTCCTGCCGTCATTCTAGTGACGGGAAAAGAGGCGCAAAGAAGGGATACGAATCGAAATGGAGGGCAGGTTTAATGTCATCGCGCCGGAAAAACAGCGGACGGAAAAACAGCGCTCTGACTGTCGAATGGGGTTTGAGATGCGGCATGAACGGCATTTCCAGTCAGCACGGACTTGAACAGGCTGCGCTCTAAAAAAATACGGCGGCAGTCGATAGAATTTTCCGCTTTGTTTTTTCTAGCCGTCTGCGTTTTTTGGGTTTATATTATACATAACGTGCCGGTTCTGTCGGAAACGGCACCTATTTATTATTTGGAGGACAAAAATGGCAGCCGTAAAGGTTACAAAAGAGAATTTTCAGGAAGAAGTCCTGAACAGTAAAGTGCCGGTTTTGGTGGATTTTTGGGCGGGCTGGTGCGGTCCGTGCAGAATGGTATCTCCCCTCGTGGACGAACTTGCCGACGAGCATACCGAATACAAATTCTGCAAAGTAAATGTGGACGAACAGGGCGACCTTGCTTCGCAGTACGGAATTATGAGCATTCCGAGCCTTCTCGTCTTTAAAGACGGAAAACTTGTCAAACAGACCGCCGGAGCAATTCCAAAGGATCACATCCTGGAGATGGTAAAGAGCGTTTGATAGGCGCGCGCTTGCGGGCGGTGTGGTAAAACTGCAACACGCTTATTTATTGACTGCCCCAAGCATTTTGATATCGAAGAAGTTTTAATTGCCGCTTATGCGGCATTTTTTGTTTTATGGAGAAACGCAATCGGATATTGAAAGATGGCTAAATCACCGTTTAGAAACAGCCGAAGAAAACGGGAATTTTCCTGCGAAAAGAAAAAGTCTAAAAATTGCACTACGTGCAAGGTAATTGCATATAGTGCAAGTGTTTTAGAGTTTGATTCCGTCC